>NZ_JBQHQI010000006.1:0-111237 GCF_052067375.1 Collinsella sp. HCP3S3_E11
AAGTACATAGTGGAGCACGAGTGGGGCAAGAGGAGGTACCTGGACATGTCGAAGCTGGAGGAGATGGACGAGCTGAGGGGAAAGGCGGAGGGCTAGAAGAGGACGGGGCCGAGGACGGCTAAATCAATTTGCGAAAGAATCTTGACGGTACCGTCGGGAACCTTTCTGTATCGATGCGGCTACTGAGCTGGATCGGCGTCGACAACGTCCGGCAAGGTTAGCCAGCCTGCGTCGAATTTACGGCGTGCTTTAGCTGAGAGAAACCTACCTGATAATCGACTCAATATCTCGGCTTTTATATAGCAGTCGGCGGACTTCCATGACGTCGTCGATGACGACATAAAAAACCATGTAGTTGCCAACGTAGAAGCGGTAATACGGGTGCGACCGTCTTCTTGTCGAAGGGTATGTTGGTGACATGGTTGGATTCTTGAGATGCTCGAGTATGCCTGCTTCAACATTGTCGACAAGCCTATTTGCTGCAGCGGGGTTATTGAGATCAAAGGCGATATATGACGCTGCTTGGCTGAGGTCCTCCCAAAATAGGGGAAGATAGCGGAGCTTATAGTGCCTGTTCATCGAGACCGCCGTCGAGCATTTTTCTGACAGAGCCAAAGACATCGTCGTGTGTATAGCGAAGTTGCATGCTGGCAGCCTGACGATCAGCGGCATCAAGTGCGCTCTCGATTGTATTGCACAGTGACTTGTACTGCTCAAAGCTCATGACGACCATAGAGCCCCGCCCGTTTTTAGTTAGAAAAACCGGACCCTCCTGTTCGACTTCGCGTTCAACATCCGGGTAGTGATTTCTAAGATCTGAGACTGGCCTAATATTCACAGCTACCTCCTGAGCTATCAGAATATTATCGTAATTATGATAACAGAGTTGAGATTTGGGATGGGAACTCCTCGGGGGCGGGGCGGGCGCCTGCCGCCATATATGAACTTTATCGCGAGTTCCGCACGAACAGGAGGCCACTTAATGTGGCCTCCGTCGTGAGCAGGACTGCCCGAGCAGGAAAGTTCATATATGGCGGCAGGCGCCCGTCTCCGCCTTCACCGCGTTCTCGCATCAGTTCAGCTCGATCTGCGGTGCTGGCCCTGTTACGGGTACGATCGTGGCCATGGCCTTCGGCTGGCTGCCCGTCGTGCTCTGGGTCCTCGTCGGCGGCATCTTCTTTGGCGCCGTTCACGACTTTGGCGCCCTGTACGCTTCGATGAAGAACAACGGCAAGTCCTTGGCTCAGCTCATCGAGAAGTACATCGGCAAGACCGGCCGTCGCCTGTTCCTGCTGTTCTGCTGGCTGTTCTGCATCATCGTCATCGCCGCTTTTACCGACATGGTCTGCAAGACGTTCATGTTCACCCCGGTCGTTGACGCCTCTGGCGCTGCCACCGGTGCCATCGACTTCACCAAGTCCTATGCCGCTGGCTGCGCTGGCACCATCTCCATCCTGTTCACCTTCGTCGCCATGGCCTTTGGTTGGGCTCAGAAGAAGTTCAACCTCACCGGCGCTGCCGAGTTCGTCACCGGCGTGGTGCTCATGGTCCTCATGTTTGCCGTCGGTATGCAGTTCCCGGTTTACCTGGACAAGTTCCAGTGGTTCGCCGTCGTCATGGTCTACCTGGTCTTTGCCGGTGCCATGCCCATCCAGATGCTCAAGACCCCTCGCGACTACCTCACTTCCATCATGATGATCGTCATGATTGTCTGCGCTGTCCTCGGCATCGTCGTCCTGGGCGTTAACGGCCAGGCCACCATCACCGCTCCGGTTTTCACCGGCTTTAGCAATGCCTCGGGCATGATGTTCCCGGTCCTGTTTGTCTCCGTTGCCTGCGGCGCTCTCTCCGGTTTCCATAGCCTCGTTTCTTCGGGCACCTCTTCCAAGCAGGTCGAGAAGGAGCAGGACGCCGTCAAGGTCGGTTATGGCGCCATGATCGTCGAGTCCTTCGTCGGCATCCTCGCCATCATCGTCGCCGGCATCATGTTCTCCGACATGAACACTGCCGGTACCGGCGCCCTCAACGCCGGCGTCGCTTCCACCCCGTTCCAGATCTTTGCTGCTGGCATCTCCCGCGGTATGCAGGCCTTCGGTGTTGACGGCACGCTCGCTACCGTCTTTATGACCATGAACGTCTCCGCTCTGGCCCTGCCCTCGCTCGACGCCGTCGCCCGCATCGCCCGCACCTCGTTCTCCGAGTTCTTTGCCCAGACCAACGACGCCCTGGCCATCGAGTCCAAGGCCGGCTACATGAAGGTCCTCGGCAACCCCTGGTTCGCCACGGTTGTCACCCTGCTCCCCGGCCTCGCCCTTGCCTTTGGTGGCTATGCCAACATCTGGCCGCTTTTTGGTGCTTCCAACCAGCTGCTCGGCGGCATGACCATGATCACCCTTGCCGTGTTCTGCAAGTGCACCGGTCGCAAGGGCTGGATGCTCTACGTGCCCGTCGCCTTCCTGCTCTGCTGCACCTTCACCTCGCTGGTCCAGAGCGCCATGGGCTGCATGACCGCCGTCCAGGCCTACGGCTTCTTCGGTACCATCCCAGCTACCGCCACTACGGCCGCCGTCTCCGTCGCCGCCACCAAGGGCCTGCAGCTCGTCTTTGCCGTCCTGCTGATGGTCCTGGGCCTCATCGTTGCCGTCAACTGCCTCAAGGAGCTCTTCGGCAAGGAGGCCGGTTCCATGCCCGACGAGGAGCCCGAGTGGTCCGAGATGGGCAAGGCCGAGTATGGTCGCGCTGCTGCTGCCGAGGCTCCTGCAGGCGCCGAGGCCGCCAAGGCCTAATCGACCTAACGGATTGAGCGTCACATCTATATGACTCGGAAAGGCCAGGTCCGCAACTGCGCGGGCTCGGCTTTTTTTCCTTGCAAAAGCTAGTGTGCCCGGGTGTTCTCGCAGATGTTTTGCGTGGATAGGGGCGTGCGTTGTACCATATAGACGTGTATGTGTACATATGAAAGGGGCCCCGTGGCCAAGACGGTATATTCCGATAACCAAAACAACGTCGATGCCCTGGCTGAGCGTCTGAGCAGCCAGACGTCGCTTTCTGCCGAGCGTGCCAAGCTGGTTGCCTACGACCTGCTCTGCCGCAAGGCGCTCAAGATCAAGTCGAGCGCGCTGGCGCAGATTTTCCGTTCCGTCGATAAGGAATGTGACACCAAGGCGATGCGCGATGAGCTTATCGCGGCAAAGATCGTTACCAAGATCGAGGGCAGCGGCATTAACGGGCGCCCAGCGTTCTATACCATTAATGCCGAGATTCGCGATGTCCAGGAGCAGCCTGCCGAGGCTGCCGAAGAGGCCGTCGAGGACGTTGTCGAGGCGCCTGCTGCGGTGGAAACGGCTCCGCGCGAGAACGTCGACACCGATGAGCTGCTTGACGAGAGCGTCGTTCGCGCCTTTACGGCCAAGGCGGGCCGCGGCGGTTTTGGCGGGGGCGGTAAACGCGATGCGCAGCGCCGTGCCCAGCAGGAGCGCTTCCGTCGCGCCGTGGCTCAAAAGGATGCGACGGATGTCGAGCCCGTCGAGGATGAGGCTGTTACCGAGCCGCAGTGCGCCGCTGAGGTCCAGGAGCCTAAGCGTCGCCGCGGTGCTCACTTTAAGGCCGAGCAGGGAGGTGTTGTGTGCGACGTTCAGGAGTCCGTCGAGGCTGTTGGTGCACCCGAGGAGCCCGTCAAGAAGGCTCCGGGTTCATGCCGTCCCGGACGCGGCTTTATGGATCGTGCGTATCCCGCAAGGCGTCAAGAAAAGACCGACCAGGCTCCCGCTGCACCAGCGGAGAAGGCTGAGAAGGCTGCCGAGCCGATGGTCCGTGAACAGAAGCCTGTTGAGCCGCGGCCTGCGGGCGATGTCGAGCCCCGAGGCCAGCAGTCTGCGGGCGAGAAAGCGGGGGAGAGCGCTTCGAGCAAGCCTCGCCGTCGTCGTCACCGTGGCGGCCGTGGCTCAAATGCCGAATCCGTGGCCGAGCAGGCAGCGGGGCAAAACAAGGATGCGAAGGCTGAGATCCCGGCGGAGCAGCCCAAGCGCCAGCCAGTAAAGGGGGGCAAGCCTGAGCGTTCGCAAAATGGCTTGTCCGCGCCAAAGCAAGAGCGCAATACTCGGACAGATTCCAAGTGCAAATCCCAGACGCAGCCCAAACCGACTGCAAACGATGCGACCGCCCAGCAGCCTGAGTCGACCGCTCATGGCGAGGTTTCGGCGTTTGCTATGGCCCGTGCCCTGGGCAGTCAGCTGCTCAAGGTCGTTCCCACGCCTGCTGCACTCTCCAAGATTAAGGAGCAACAGACTCAAATCGTTAAGGTTGAGGACAAGGACGGCAAAAAGGTTTCGCAGCGCACTCAGCACAACGAGATGTCCAACCGCAAGATTGCCGAGGAGATTGCGACCATCCAGGCTTGGATTGAGCAGAATCGCGGCGCCGACACGCCGGTCGCCTCGCGTCGCCAGCGCGCCTACCAGATTTTTAACGATGAGAAGGCCTTTGACGGCAAGCACGGCGAGCGCCTGATTCGGCGTATGACCGAAAAGGGTATCAGCATGCAGGCGATTAAGGTCGCCCCCAACCGCCCCGTGCACTTTACGGGCTTCTTTACGCTGGGCGCCGACAAGCCGTTCATTATGGTCGAGAACCTAGACACCTATGACGAGATCGTCAAGCTCTTGCGCGGCCGCAAGCACGCTAAGCTTTTTGGCACCAAGGTGGGTGGCGTGATCTTTGGCGGTGGCTGCAAGGCGAGCGTCTCGCACGCACTGGATGATTATCTGGCCGAGATCGGCTATCGCTTTAACTATGTCTACTACGTGGGCGATATCGACCGAGAGGGTGCGCGCATCGTCGAGCAGGCCCGCAATGCCAATGTGGTTGAGATTCGCTTGCATGCCGGCATGTATCGTGCCATGCTCGCCGAGCACAAGCGTCGCGTGAAAGCTGGCGGCGAGTGCGAGCCTGCGGCTGCCAATCAGGGTGTGCCGCAGAATTTGGCGGCGACAATCAAAGATCTGCCTATGGTCACGCGCGTGCAGTTCCGCAATGTGCTGCGCGAGGGCGGTCGCATTCCGCAGGAGATTCTGATGACCGCCGACTATCGGGATGGCGACTCGGGAAGCTTCGACCGCATGCTGAACAGCTAAATTCCGCCGTTCTACCGAACGGCGGTCTTCTTGACGCTGCGAGGGGCCCTGGCACGGCAATCTGACGTTCAACTTCGGCGGCGCGACCAGAAGGTCAGCGCCGCCTTGTTTCACGTCACCTTGCCATACCAGGACCCCTCTCGCTGTCACGTCCAAAACATCGAGGTCATGTGGCCTTCTTTGCGTGCGGAACTCGCGACAAACTTAATGCCCGGCCCGCCGGGGCCACGCGCCATTTTGTAGATGACGGCTCGCTTTTCGGAACGGGGCTGATATTTCTTGATGTAAGGCGCTCTTGGTCCTTTCGGGCTTGGGGCGTCTGTCTTTTGAGGGTGGATGAGCCGGCACTTGGGGACGTTCCTTTAGTGCCGGCACTTTGGGAACGTCCCCAAGTGCCAGTTGAGATACGGAGAGCCCGTTGTTGATATGGGACGGAGGGATTCCGCGTCCGCCTTCCGGCGGCCGCGCCCCGCTGCGTCGCTCCGTTCCTTGCGTGCTGCGCTGGAAAACGCTTCGCGTTTCCTCAGCTCCGCACCCTTGCGGGTTCGAATCTCTCCGCATGCCCACAAGAAAACGCCCCGGGCTGATGAAAGCCCGGGGCGCTCAGTTACCTTGGCTGGGACGGAGGGATTCCGCGTCCGCCTTCCGGCGGCCGCGCCCCGCTGCGTCGCTCCGCTCCTTGCGTGCTGCGCTGGAAAACGCTTCGCGTTTCCTCAGCTCCGCACCCTTGCGGCTTCGAATCCCTCCGCATGCCCACAAGAAAGCGCCCCGGGCTGATGAAAGCCCGGGGCGCTCAGTTACCTTGGCTGGGACGGAGGGATTCGAACCCCCAACAGCCGGCACCAAAAACCGGAGTTCTACCGTTGAACTACGTCCCAATGTGTGGTGCTGCCCAAAAGCAGCTCGTCTAGTTTACCTAATCTGCGAGGGCATCGCAAACGCCATCGAGCAGGCGTACGGCGAGTGTCTGTGCATCGCTTGCGGTGAAGGTTCCGTTGTAGCGCGTCATGCCCGTGAGCTCAATGCGGATGCGCGCGGGCTTTTGCTGCGCGGCGACATTGGCAGTGCGGATGCGCTGCGCCAGGTTGTGACATTCGGCAAGGGCAATCGTGGCGCGCGGCGCTGCATCTGCGGGCAGCTCATCGCTTGCGATCTCGAGTACCAGGTCCACGTCGGTCGGAACCTCGGAATCGCAAAGCATCATGCCGCTGTTGTCGGTCGTCGCCGTGGCGATGTTCCACATGCGCGATGCAACGCTGCGTGCGATGGGGTCCTCACCGATGACGGCAATCTGGAAGCGCTCGAGCACGTTGGCGGCGCGGGCAAAGCCGATGCGCGACTCGGCCTCGGTAACCGAGGGTTTGCCCTCCCACACGTGATGCAGACGGTTGATATAGGCGTAGGTATCCTGGAATGCCATGCCGTCGGCAAACAGGCCGACATTTTCTTGGAACTGCTGCAAGGCCGCCTCGGTGTGCGGGCCAAAGTAGCCGTCGTCCTCACCGCAGGCAAAACCCAAAGCGTTGAGTGCCCTCTGCAGGGCACGAACGTCGGCACCATGGAAATTGGGCATGCGCAGATAAAGCGTGCGGTCGCCCAGCTTATACGAGGCGTCTACCAGGGCGCTCCAACAGGGGATATCGACGGCGTAGCCAGCGGCAAGGCCGCTGTCGAGCCTAAAGGTGCCAACAGCCTGCTCGGTGGTGGTACCAAAGCGCTTGTCGGCGACCTCGGCGTCATCGATTGTATAGCCGAGCTGCAGAAGGCGGGACTGGACGTCCTCGACGGCTGCTCCCTGCATGCCCGTTGTGATAGGTTCCATGAACGAACCCCTTTCGGCGTACCATTCGTACTATTTGAGCGTGTGTCGGATAGACAACGCAAAGGGTTGCATAAACATGCACTCAACAGTGTAGCAAGTTGTACCCAAATGCGCTGCTGACAGGTTTTATAACCCCCGCTAGTTAAGGCGCTCCACAAAGAAATCTGCCATGGAGTCGAACAGCTCGCGTGCATGCGGGTCGAGCTCGACACCTTCGATAGCGGCCTTGGCCTTGGCAGTCAGGTTGAGTGCGTAAGTGTGGGCGAAATCGACAGAGCCGGTCTGCTGGAAGATCTCCACGGCGCGTGCGAGTTGCACGGGGTCCTCGGTGCCCGAGGAAAGGATTGCCTCGACTTCGTCGTGATAACGCTCGTCTGACAGGGCATGCACGGCGACGAGCGTGCGCTTGCCCTCTGTGATATCGGTGCGGAAGTCCTTGTTGGCGGCCTCCTTGGCGCCAATAAGGTTGAGCAGATCATCTTGGATCTGAAAGGCAAGGCCCGTGTGCAGGCCAAAGGCACGCAGCGCCTCAATCTGGTCTTCGCTGCCGCCACCGATAATGGCTCCGGCGGCAAGTGGCGTGGCTCCGCTGTAGTACGCGGTCTTGTGCGTCGCCATGTCCAGATAATCGTCGACCGAGATGTCAAAGCGCCCATCGCGGACCCAGCCCAGGTCGAGCGCCTGACCCTCGATGGTGCGAACGATCATCTCGGTGAGCTCGTGGAGCACGCGGAGCTTCACGTCTGCCTCGAGCGTGGGGTCGTCGAGAACCGTCTTGGTAACCATGGTGAGCGCTAGGTCGCCGCAGTTGATGGCAAGTCCCGTACCCTCGGTAAGGTACATACAGGGCTTGCCGCGGCGCAGCTGGCCGTTGTCGGCGATGTCGTCATGGATAAGCGCTCCCGACTGAAAGTGCTCGATGGCCGCCGCCGCGCTTCGGGCGCTCTCAAAGCTGCCGCCTACCGCGGTGGCGGCGAGCATGCAGATGAGCGGGCGGTGGCGCTTGCCGGCATTGGCCGTAAATGCCGAGAGCGGGCCATACAGGTAGCGCTCGATATCGGCAGAGGTTGCCTGTCCGTCAAAGAACGTGGCCAGATAGTCGTTAATCTGGTCAAAATGCTGGGCTAAAAAGCTGGTAAACGGACTGGACACGGGTTCTCGCATTCTTTCTTAGGTTGCATCGTTGCGTTATGCAGACAACATATTGCCACATTAGGGCATCGAGCGCGGCGGTTGAAGACGATTGAGCCATGTTGTCGCAAATGCGGCAAGAGGCGCGGCTAGATAAGTCCAAAGTGCTCGAGCGCGGTGACGACGCCGTCGTGGTCGAAGCTGTCGGTGACGTAGTCGGCCTTTTCCTTGAGGAAGTCCGGCGCGTTGCCCATGGCGACGCCAACATCGACCGCCTCCATGAGGGCGATGTCGTTGCTTGCGTCGCCGATGCCGTACACAGTGCCGTGATCTGGCCCCAGGGCGTCAAGCACGGCCTTGATTCCGGCCCGTTTGGTGCACTCGCGAGGCGAGATTTGCAAAAAGCAGTGGGAGGCGTTTAAAGATCGTCCACGAGCCGCGCTGGATGATAGCCCAAAAACATACCAAGGGGTTCCGTATACGGCGAGGTCGCCGACGATGTCCGCAGACGTTGCGAGGGCGGAGACGCCGACCATAAGGCCCGATATGGAAAACAGCATGGCGGGCGCGAACATTGCCCCGCCAAAGCGTTGGATTTTCTGCAGCATAATATGCCTTCCGGATGCAACATGCTGTGCGAGCAAGAACGTTTAAACAATGAACTCATTGTAGAGGACTGGCTGCTTGCCGCATTGACGGTTTTGATTCGGTCCGATTTGGGTGCCGGGGGAACCGTCGACGGTAAATAATACGAGCTTTGCCGATAGACGGTTTAAACAACCCCAAGAAATGCTATCGTGCCTAGCCATACATATTCATTAGAGGTGAAGCCATGCCAAAAGCGATTTACGAAGGAATCTACCGCGAGATCCGTTCGCGCATCATTAACGGGACCTATGCGTTTCAGGAGATGCTGCCAACCGAAGCCGAGCTGACCGCAGAGTTCGACTGCACGCGCAATACCGTCCGCCGCGCCTTGAGCATGCTGGCCGACGAGATGTTTGTGCAGCCCATACACGGCAAGGGCGTACGCGTTATTTGGCTCAAGGGCGAAACCGACATGTTGGGCGCACTCGAGGAAGTCGAGTCGTTTGGCGAATTTGCAAAGCGCAAAAATGCCGTTGCATCGACGGACGTTAAGTCCTTTGAACATCTGGTCTGCACCGAGCAGCTCTCTCGTCGCCTGGGCTTTAAGGTGGGCGAGGAGCTGATTCGCGTAGTGCGTGTCCGAAGCCTCAACGGCAGCGCGCGCCAAGTGGACCATGGCTACTTTTTGGAGTCGATCGCCAAGGGTCTGACCCCCGAGATCGCGGCAGAATCTATCTACGACTATCTGGAGCACAAGCGCGGCATCAAAGTGATGGCAAGTCGCCGTACGGTGAGTGTCGAGCTCGCCAACGATGAAGACTGCAGCTATCTTGACCTCGGCAAATACAACTGCGTTGCCGTCATGGAGAGTCAGTCGTACACCTCGGACGGCATCTTGTTTGAGGTGACGCATGCTCGCACACACCCCGAGATCTTCCATTACCGCTTCAATTCCAAGCGATAGGTAACAGACGCATAAGCTTGCGTTTCGATATGAAGCGCCCCGTGCGGTCGATGGGATATCGGCCGCACGGGGCGCTTTAATTGTTTAGACAATATTTGTCAAGTACGAATGTATCAAGAACCGTTCACCGAAGTTTTTCTACCGCTCTAGTAATACTTGTTCAAATAACTAGCCAAACAGCGTATTGCACAAATCAGAAAAAGGGGCAAAGTCCCCGAACCAATCTCCGAAGGCGGCGGCAAAGGGTGCCGCCACGGTCTTTGGCCTGGGTCTCGTGGGCTGCGGTGGCTCCGCCGGCTCCGGCTCCTCTGCTTCTGGTGACGCTGCCGAGGTCTACTTCCTCCAATTCAAGCCCGAGGTCGACAAGGAGTGGAAGGAGATCGCCAAGGCGTACAAGGAGGAGAAGGGCGTCGAGGTCAAGATCGTGACCGCCGCCTCCAACACCTACGAGGAGAAGCTCAAGTCCGAGATGTCCAAGAGCTCCGCTCCGACCCTGTTCCAGGTCAACGGGCCCACCGGTCTTTAAGAACTGGAAGGACTACTGCGCCGACCTGCCCGATACCAAGGTCCGCGGTGAGCTCGTCGACGACTCCCTGGCTCTGCAGTCCGACGGCAAGGATCTAGGTATCGACTGGGTCCAGGAGAGCTACGGCATCATCTACAACAAGCAGCTCCTCGAGAAGGCCGGCTACAAGGCCGAGGACATCAACTCCTTCGACAAGCTGAAGGCTTGCGCCGATGACATTCAGGCCCGCAAGGACGAGCTTGGCGTTGACGGTGCCTTCACTTCCGCCGGCATGGATGACTCCTCCAGCTGGCGCTACACCACCCACCTCGCCAACCTCCCGTTCTACTACGAGTTCGAGAAGGAGCACAACCAGGAGGATGACGAGATTAAGGGCGAGTATCTCGACAACTTTAAGCAGATCTTCGACCTGTACATCACCGACTCCACCTGCGATCCTTCGCAGCTTGCCTCCAAGACCGGCGACGACGCCACCAACGAGTTCGCAACTGGCAAGGCCGTCTTCTATCCTTCTTGTTGTGGGGTCGGCCTGCCGATGGGTGTGCAGTCCGCCTCCGATGTTCTGATTCGATACACCTATTGTATACATGTTGTTTAAACATGTATAGGCAAGATAAAAAAGTTGGTCGATTTTCGGCGAATGGTTACATGCCATGAAAAAGCCCCGGTCTCACATCGTGAGATCGGGGCAAGAACGGTGTGTAGGTTTTTGCTACTCGGCGTCGGCGAAGCCGTTGGGGTTGTGGCTCTGCCAGTTCCAGCTGTCGCGGCACATGTCCGCGATGTCGTACTGTGCCTTCCAACCCATCATGCGCTCGGCCTTGGAAGCGTCGCACCAGTTGGCGGCGATGTCGCCGGCGCGGCGCTCGCGAATCACGTAGGGCAGCTCTTTGCCACAGGCCTTGGAGAAGGCGGCGACGACCTCGAGCACCGAGGTGCCGGTGCCGGTGCCTAGGTTAAAGATCTCGACGCCGGTCTTGCCGTTCATCCAGTTGAGGGCGGCCACATGGCCCGAGGCCAGGTCACACACGTGGATGTAGTCGCGCACACCGGTGCCGTCGGGGGTGGGGTAGTCGTTGCCAAAGACCTGAACGGCCTCGAGCTTGCCCACGGCAACCTGCGCGACATAAGGCACCAGGTTGTTGGGGATGCCCTTGGGGTCCTCGCCGATCAGGCCCGACGGATGTGCGCCGATGGGGTTGAAGTAGCGGAGCAGCACAACGTTCCACTCGGGGTCGGCGGTGTGAACGTCCATAAGGATCTGCTCAATCATCCACTTGGTCCAGCCATAGGGGTTGGTCGCGGGCTTCTTGGGGTCTTCCTCGGTGACGGGCGGGTTATCCGGATCGCCGTAGACGGTCGAGGAGCTCGAGAAGATGATGGACTTGCAGCCATGGTTGCGCATAACGTCGACGAGCACCAGGGTGTTCTCGATGTTGTTGTGATAGTATTCGACGGGCTTGCTCACCGACTCGCCGACGGCCTTAAAGCCGGCGAAGTGGATGACGCGGTCGATCTGATGGGTATCGAAGATCTTGTTCATGGCATCGCGGTCGAGCACGTTGGCCTCGTAGAAGGTGAGGTTCTTGGCGGCCTTGTCGCCCACGATGGTCTTGATACGGTCGACGGCGACGGCGCTGGAGTTGGAGAGGTCGTCGACGATGACGACCTGGTAGCCACCCTCGAGCAGCTGAACGACGGTGTGCGAGCCGATAAAGCCGGCGCCACCGGTTACGAGGACGCAGGTGTCTTTGGGGTCGAGTGCTTTGGACATGTAGTCTCCTATCGAATCAGGAACACTTCCTGAGGGAGTATAGCGCAGGCAGGGGCACCCAAAACGTGCAGGGCAGGAAAAGCAGACGAACATGCTAACGTACTCATGGAAATGTTTGGCGTGGGCATAACCTTGACTTTGACGTTTGCATACGAGCCGCCGACCATGGGGTTTCCTGCCGTTCGTGGAAATCGTTGGGACGCGTCGGATGTACGCTAATATGTATGAGTTGAGCGACATATAAATAAACATGTAACGGAGTAGATATGTCACCAAACAGCGATTCCATCCTTTCCCAGGAGCTTTCGCGTCGCACTGCCCTCAAGGCCTTGTTCGGCGCCGCTTCTGCAGCCGTTCTTTTTGGTCTGCCCGCTCGCGCCCATGCTGCGGAGGCCACCAAGGAAACCACCGACAAGCTCAATGCGGCCCAGGCTCAGCTTGACGAGGTCCAGGCCCAGCTCGACAGCATCGCAAATGAATACGCGGCGCTGGCCAACAAGAACGCCCAGACCCTCAACGATATCGAGAGCGTACAGGGCCAGATTGACAGCACGCAGGCGCAGATTGACGAAAAGAAGGCCGAGCTCAAAAAGAAGCGCGGCGATCTTTCCGATCGCGTTTCCGCCAACTATAAGTCGGGCGGCACCAACATCCTGTCGCTGCTGCTCGCCTCGGGCTCGTTTGAGGAGCTCGTCGCCAATGCGCACTATGTTGAGAAGATCAACAAGAGCGACCGCGACGCCATCGAGGATATCCAGACCATCCAGAAAGAGCTCGATACGCAGAAGTCCGAGCTCGAGTCGCAAAAAGCCGACTTGGAGAAGCTCAAGGACCAGCAGACTGCCCAGATGCAGGACATGCAGGCCAAGCAGCAAGAGGTCCAGACGGTTCTGAACGGCCTCTCCGACGATGTCAAGGAGCTCATGGCACAGCGCGATTCCGAGATTCTCGCTGCCGCCCAGGCTGAGGAGGCTGCCAAGAAGGCTGCCGCTGCTGCGGCTGCCGCAAACAAGAACAATTCCTACTCGGGTGGTTCAAACTCGGGTGGCGGATCGTATGCGCCCGGAAATCCGCAACAGAATGCCGGCTCGGGCAAGCAGCAGGCTGTCGTCAACGCATGCTACTCCACGCCTTCGCCTGGCCTGAACTGGTGCGCCGCCTGGGTCACCAACGTCTTCCGCAACGCCGGCGTGGGCTACTTTGGCGGCAACGCGTGCGACATGTTTAACGCCTGGTGCTACAGCTCCGATCGTTCGGCGCTGCAGGTGGGCATGATCGTGGCCGACTCGTCGCACAGTGGCACCGGTATGCCGGGTCTGCTGTACGGACACGTGGGCATCTATGTTGGCGGCGGCATCGTTATGAGTAACGAGGGCGCCATCACGTCGAGGTCGCTTGACTCGTTCATTAGCTTTTACGGTACTGGCTCTGGTGTGCGCTGGGGCTGGCTCGGCGGTATCGCGCTGTCGTAGCTGCGGCTTGGTCCGGGACTGCGGGCGAGGCATAAGGTTGCCTGCTCGGGCAGTCCTGCTCGCGCGGAGAGCACATTAAGTGCTCTCCGGCTCGTGCGGAACTCGCGATCAACCTTATGCCTCTCGGACTGTCCCGGCCCTCACGGGTCCTGAGCACGACACACCGGACTGGGTTATCTGAATAAATATGGTGAAGGCCCCTTTTGGGGCCTTCTTTTTATAAAAATTCGCCTACTCGGTGGACTTCGGGTTCTAGGTCTACGCCGAATTGGTCTTTGACGGTTGCTTGGATGTGGCGGATGAGTTCGTCGACGTCGGCGGCGGTGGCGTGGTCGGCGTTGACGATGAAGCCGCAGTGCTTTTCGCTCACCTGGGCGCCGCCGACAGCGTGGCCGCGCAGCCCGGCGTCCATGATGAGCTTGCCGGCAAAGTGGCCCTCGGGGCGCTTGAAAGTGGAGCCGGCACTCGGCATGTCGAGCGGCTGCTTGTCCTCGCGGCGTTGACGGTAGTCGTCCATGTCGGCCTTGATCATCGCGGCGTTACCCGGGGCGAGATTGAAGGTGGCCGAAAGCACGATGAAGCCGTCGTCGGCGATGCGGCTCTTGCGATAGCCCAGATTGAGCTCGTTGACATCGAACTCGATGATGCTGCCGCTACCGCGAGTGCCGTCGTCGAGCATGTGGGCGGGCTTGTAGACGCGTACAGACTCCAGCACGTCGGCCATGCAGGCACCGTAGGCGCCGGCGTTCATGTAGCAGGCGCCGCCGACCGATCCGGGGATGCCCGAGATGGGCTCCATGCCGGTGAGACCGGCCTCGGCTGCCGCGGCTGCAACATCCGAAAGCAGCGCACCGGCTGCTGCCGTAACGTGCGTGCCGTCGACGGTAATGTCGGAGAGGCCCTCGCCTAGTGCTACGACGACGCCGCGTATGCCCTTGTCGCCGACGAGTAGGTCGGAGCCGTTGCCCACGATGGTGAGTGGCAGATCGCAGCGATAGCAGGTATCAAGCGTAGCGACGAGGCTCTGCTCGGTGTCGGGCGTGACAAAGACGTCGGCCGGGCCGCCAATCTTAAACGTGGTGTGCTCGCGCATGGGCTCGCTCATCAACACGTTGTCCTCGCCGGCAACGCCAGCGAGCGCGCACAGCAGGTCCTCGTTAAAAAAGTCGTTCTCGTGCATCCGAATATCCGCCTTTTGGTGGTCGTTGTCATCAATCGATTGCAATATACCCCACCTGGACGTATTTGGTGCGCTGGCGGCGATAAAACAGCCGTCTACCGGATTGGTAAAGTGTTTATCACCGAGGTAGAGGGGCAGTCGCTATACTTTCAAGAGATTGCGCGTAAACCCGGAAGGAGCGAGATGGCCAACAAAGTCACCCTCAAGCAGATCGCCCAGGAGGTGGGGCTTTCCCCCTCGTCGGTCTCGCTTGTTCTCAACAATCGGCCTTGTCGCATCTCGGAAGAAAACCGCAAGCTCATCAAGGAGGTCGCGGCGCGCAACCACTATGTTCCCAACCAGATTGCGCGCAGCCTGGTCATGCGCGAGTCACGCACCCTGGGTCTTATCGTCCCCAACATCGAGAGCCGATTTTTTGCCTCACTTGCCGGTAGCTTGGAAAAGCGCTGCCGCGAGGACGGCTATGCGCTCTTTATTACCAGCTCGGGCGGAAGCGCCGACGACGACCTGGAACTGCTGCGCCAGCTGGTGACGCGCGGCGTCGATGGTGTCTTCCTGGTGGTAGGCGACGAGTTCTCGGACGACCGTGCCCTGCGCGAAGAGGTCAGCCATCTACCCATCCCTGCCGTGATGGTCGACCGCGCCATTGAGGGGCTCGAGTGCGACAAGGTGATGTTCGACCACGAGATGGGTGGCTATATGGCTACCCGCTATCTGATCGAGCAGGGCCACCGTCGCATTGCCTGCTTGGTTAATGCGCGTCGTTCCAATACGGGTCGCAAGCGACTTGCCGGCTATGAGCGCGCGCTGCGCGAGGTTGGCCTGCCTATCGACGCGCGTTTGGAGTTTGAGAGCGAGTACTACATTCCGAGCGCCTACGAGGCCTCGGAGGCGGTGCTCGCAACCGACGCCACTGCCGTATTCGCAAGCTCGGACAACATTGCCCTCGGTTTGCTCAAGCGTTTGCACGAGATGGGGAAGAGCATCCCGGGCGATATTTCGGTGGTGAGCTATGACAACTCGGCGGCCGACGTTCTCTTTGAGCCGGCGCTGACCGCCATTGAGCAGGATCCTGGTGTCCTCGCGGAACATGCTTTTGGCTGCATGTCCAAGCGTCTTGCCGGTAGGGGCGGTAGGCGTGCCGAAGAGGTCGTCCTGGAGCCGGCGCTTATCGTTAAGGGCAGCGTGCTCGAGCTTACTAAACATAACTAAACACGTTTATCAATTTGCAGAGACCGAATGTGGAGCACCTGTGGCAGACAATGCTGCAGGTGAATGTCGCGTTTTGTTGATCGATGTGATTGATAAGGGTGATAAAACGTTTTTTCACCATGATAAAACGTTTTAGCAAATATACTAGTCCCAACGAATGGTTGCCGTATTGGAGGGCGACCGCACAGCGGAGGGACATAAACAATGGCTAAAACACTGGGGACGCCGTGGCAAAAGCTGGGCCACGAGGTGCCGGCTTCCGAGCTCGAGGGCGTCGACCTGTATTGGCGTGCATCGAATTATCTGTCCGTCGGTCAGATCTACCTTCGCTCTAACCCGCTCATGCGCCCCGACTTTGTCGATGAGAAAACCGGCGAGGTGCGCGACTTTGGTCGCCCGGACGTTAAGCACCGCCTGGTCGGTCACTGGGGCACCACGCCCGGCATCAACTTCCTGTTCGGTCATGTCAACCGCCTCATCGCCGATCACAACCAGAACGCGATCTTCTTGATGGGCCCGGGTCACGGTGGCCCCGCTGGCACCGCCCAGTCGTTGCTCGATGGTACCTACCGCTAGATTCGCCCCGACATTACCAATGACGAGGCCGGCCTGCAGAAGTTCTTCCGCCAGTTTTCCTACCCCGGCGGTATTCCGAGCCATTTTGCGCCCGAGACGCCTGGCTCCATCCACGAGGGCGGCGAGCTCGGCTACACGCTCAGCCACGCCTACGGTGCCGTCATGGATAACCCGAGCCTGCTGGCCGTGGCTGTGGTGGGCGACGGCGAGTCCGAGACCGGTCCGCTCGCGACCTCTTGGCAGTCTAACAAGCTCGTGAACCCGGCAACCGATGGTATCGTCCTGCCGATCCTGCACCTCAACGGCTACAAGATCGCCAACCCCACCATTCTTGCCCGTGTGTCCGACGAGGAGCTCACCAAGTTCTTTGAGGGCATGGGCTATAAGCCGCATTTCTTTGTCGCCGGCTTTGACGACGAGAGCCATGCGAGCATTCATGCGCGTTTCGCCGCCCTGTTCGAGCAGGTCTTCGATGAGATCTGCGACATCAAGGCCACCGCTATGGCTCAGGCCACTGCGGGCGAGACCGTGGTCCGTCCGGCCTATCCCATGATCGTGTTCCGTACGCCCAAGGGTTGGACCTGCCCCAAGCAGATTGATGGCAAGAAGACCGAGGACTCCTGGCGCGCCCATCAGGTGCCGCTCGCGAGCGCCAAAGATACCCACGAGCACTTCCGCGTGCTGCGCGAGTGGCTTCGCTCCTACAAGCCCGAGGAGCTCTTTACGCCCGAGGGCCAGGTGCGCCCCGAGGTGACGGCCTTTATGCCGACCGGTGAGCTGCGTATCGGCGCCAATCCCAACGCGAACGGCGGCAGGGTACGCCGCGAGCTCGAGCTTCCCGATATTCACGCTCACGAGATCCCCGTTGCAAGTAAGGGCCACGGCTGGGGCTCCACCGAGGCCGCCCGCGTCTTTGGTGAGTACACTGCCGATGTTCTGGCCAAGAACATGGATGATTTCCGCATCTTCGGTCCCGACGAGACCGCGTCCAACCGCCTGCAGGCTGCCTATAAGGTGACCAAGAAGCAGTGGGATGCCGGTTTCTACGAGGACGACGCCAACGACGAGCTGCTGGCCGGTTCCGGTAAGGTTGTCGAGCAGCTGTCCGAGCACCAGTGCGAGGGCTTCCTCGAGGCCTACGTGCTCACCGGCCGCTCCGGTGTGTGGAGCTCCTACGAGAGCTTTGTCCACGTGGTCGATTCCATGGTCAACCAGCACTGCAAATGGCTCGAAGCAACCAAGCGCGAGATTCCGTGGCGTGCTCCTATCAGCGGCCTCAATATTTTGCTGTCGAGCCATGTCTGGCGCCAGGACCACAACGGCTTTTCGCACCAGGACCCCGGCTTTATCGACCTGCTGCTCAACAAGGCCAACGACACGCATGTCGTGAATGCTTATTATCCGGCCGATGCCAACATGGCCCTTGCTGTGGCCGAGCGCGTCTACCAGTCCACCGACTGCGTCAATGCCATCTTCTGTGGCAAGCAGCCCGCCCCCACCTTCCAGACGGTCGACGAGGCCAAGTCTGAGCTCGCCGAGGGCGTAGCGACCTGGGAGTGGGCATCGACTGCCGACTCGCTCGCCGAGGCCGACGTCGTGGTCGCTACTTGCGGTGACGTGCCGACACTCGAGGCACTGGCCGCAACCGATATGCTGCGCGGGCTGGGCATCAAGGTCTGGTTTGTCAACGTAGTCGATCTGCTCAAGATCCAGAACGTCTGCGAGAACGACCAAGCCATCAGCGATGAGCGCTGGGCTGAGCTGTTTGGCCGCGGCGAGAAGCCCGTGCTCTTCGCATTCCACGCTTATGCCGGCACGATTCGCCGCCTGATCTGGAACCGTCCCGGCCACGATGCCTTCCGCGTTCACGGCTACGAGGAGAAGGGCTCCACGACCACGCCGTTTGACATGCTGCGCCTGAACAACATGGACCGCTGGGCCCTGGCCGCCGACGTGCTGCGCATGGTTGACGCCGATAAGTTTGCCGAGCAGATTGATGAGTGGGAGGCCCTCTCGACCGTTTCGATATGCGGGGGCTGATTCTTTTTTATGTAATGGGGACCTTGCTTATGCTGCCTTAGAAGCCGTGCATCTAACTATGGTCAGCCAAGATTGCCTCCCCGGCCTCGTCCGTGAACTTTTCCGCTGGGCGAGCCATGGACACCACGCACCGATGTGGTAAAGCGGCGGCTTGAAATTGGTGCTATATTCAACTTGAGTTGTTTAATACTAGTACGGGAGGCTGATATGGGGCTGTTCAAGAAGAAAAACCCGCAGGATGCCTTTGATCCCGATGTGTTTACCATCACGGATACGATTTTGGACCCACCGCGGTTTACACTTTTGCCGGCTATCTACCAGGACGCCACGCGCCGCAAGTGGGCCGTGCATCAGCGCGGCGGCGAGCCGAAGATTTTTGACTATGCGGACGTGCTGCAGTGCGAGATTGTCGAGACCGGAAATCCCGAGGATGTGCCGGAGCTTAGCAATCGCGAACTAGCTCAGCAGATTTTGATTAATCCAGCTCAGGCTACCAAAAACAACGCTGCCAAGCGTAATATGTGCCTTGGTATGGGTGTCATCGTTGCCGTGCAAACCGGCGAGGATGAGATTTCGAAGCTTGAGATTCCGGTGACCGCGGGCGAAGTCAAGCGAGACTCCGGCCTATATCGGTCGTATCGGAACGTTGCGGAGCAGATCAAAGAAGCCTTCGACGCCATGGGGCGTCCGGAGCAATGATGCCCGCAGCATCAAGCGGTTGAGGAGCCTTGCCCATGTCGAGTGAACCATATGCGATTCCGCCCAAAGATCGCGCCTTTGAGGGCATTCTTTGGTATATCAAACATTATGACCTGCAGGGTGGTGACCGGCTGCCCGCCGAGCGTGTGCTTTGTGAAGAGCTGGGCGTGTCACGCACGGCGTTGCGCGCTGCGATCACGCGTCTGATTTCGTGCGGAACTTTGGAAAGCCGCCGCGGTTCGGGCACCTATGTGTGTCCTCCCAAACCGCTGAACATCTTTCAGGAAACATGGAACTATACGCAGGCGGTGGAGAGGGTTGGCTCAAAGTCGACCGCGCGCCTGGTTTGGTCCAAGGTCGTGTACGCCGATATCGATTTGGCCCAAAAAGCCCAGATCGACCTGGGCACGCCGCTCTTCTGCATTCGACGTGTGCGCGTGGTTAATGGTTCCCCGGCGTCGATTGAGACGGCTCACGTCAACCTGTCTTTGTGCCCCTCGCTTCCCGATCACGATTTTGAGCAGGAAAGCCTCTACGACGTTTTGCTTAAAGAGGGGAATGTCCATGTGGCGCACGGCAAGGAGTATATTTCCATCAGCCGTCTGAACGCCGACGAGGCCAAGTTGCTGGGTGCCCAGGAGGGCACGCCGGTGTTTTACAAAGCTTCGCACGAGCGTGACGAGAACGATGGCTTTGTCGAGTATTGCAAGTCCGTGATTCTGCCGACCAAGTATCGTTTTGCCGATAACGGGGAGGCGGACGGCGTTGCGACGAAGGTGGGTGTCGAATGGCTGATGCAGTAGAAGACTTGCCGGTTTACAAGCAAATTCGCCGCTGCATTGCGGAGCGAATTGAGCGCGGCGACTACCCGACGGGCTCGATGATTCCGTCCGAAAACGAGCTGGCCGAGGAGTTTGGCACGACGCGCCTGACAATCCGAAGCGCCATGGACGAGCTGGTCAAAAGTGGCCAGATTCGTCGGGTACAGGGCAAGGGCGCCTTTGTAGGACACAAGTGGTTTGACGAGCACGAACGCAAGGGCGGCTTCCGTCAGTCGGTTCTGGCGTCGGGTGCGACGCCGTCGGTGCGCATCCTGGCGCGCTCCAAACGCTACGCCGGCCCGTATTACGCCGACCTGTTTGACATCGCCGAGGACGATCTGCTTTACTCGGTGCGCCGTCTCAACTGCATTGATGGTGAGCCCGTATCGATCGAGATGACGCTGATTCCGTGTCTGCTGTTTCCGGGCATCGAAGACGTGGACATTTCGGTCTTCAGCCTGTTCGAGACCTATGACATGTTGGGGCGCAAGCCGGACAAGTCGATTGAGAAACTCGATATTGAAGCGCTGGGCGCACGCGATGCGAGTTTGCTCAATCTTGAGCCGGGCGATCTGGCGCTCGTACTGGAATGCCTGACCTATGACTCGAGTGGGCAGCCGATTGAGCATGCCAAGTCTTTTAACCGCGGCGATGCCGGCGGATATACCTACAACTATTAGCGTCTAGAGCATCCTCGTGCACGGCGGGGTGCTCATTTTTTACGGACATGTGTCGCATGACCGATGAGCGGCAAAAACTGACCGTCTACCGAGATGGGAGGACGAAATCAAAAAATCGGTATTAAAAACGGCTAACCTGTAATCGTTCACTGGTATTAAGAACCTTTGAATTGTTGAGCTTGGGGCCAAGATGTCCACAAGGTTAAGCGGCGCGACGGGGCGGCAAGCCCGGTCAGTCCGTGCGACAATTCGAACTGCTCGTGAAAGGAGCGGGAATGAAGGAGACCGAGAAGATCGAGATCATGCACTTCGACCAGGAGGGCTACCTCGAGGACGGCAGGAACGTCTACGAGGCCGGCAAGCGGATGACCGCCCTGGCCGACCGCGTGCACGAGGAGGGCTACGACGCCGTCTTCCTGATGGGCGTCGGCGGCACCTGGGACGAGTTCATGCAGCTCGAGTACCTCATGAACAAGTTCG
This sequence comes from Collinsella sp. HCP3S3_E11, assembly GCF_052067375.1. Taxonomy (NCBI): domain Bacteria; kingdom Bacillati; phylum Actinomycetota; class Coriobacteriia; order Coriobacteriales; family Coriobacteriaceae; genus Collinsella; species Collinsella sp. HCP3S3_E11. The sequence goes on from NZ_JBQHQI010000006.1 coordinate 21,098, forward strand.
GCGACCGCGACCTCGAGGTCTACCTGATCCACGCCGCCGAGTGGAACGTCATGGGCCACAAGCGCATGACCGACAAGTCCGTCGTGCTGACCGCCTCCGAGTCCGGCACCACCCCCGAGGTGCTCGAGGCCGTCGGCAAGATGAGGGAGATGGGCGTGCGCGTCTTCGCCATGACCAACCCCGAGGGCAAGATCGGGCAGGCCGTGGGCGCCGAGAACTGCGTCATGATGGCCTCCGACCACGGCGCCGGCGGCTGCGAGAAGGGCTACTACCTCGCCGACTGCTTCGGCCTGCGCCTGCTCAACCGCCGCGGCTGCTTCCCCAAGTTCGACCTGTTCATCGAGCAGACGAAGGACGTCTGGAAGGACTTGCTCGACATCCGCAAGCGCTTCGAGCCGCGCGCCGAGGAGATCGCCAGGAAGTACGCGCTGGCCGACTACACCATGTTCATCGGCTCGGGGGCCCTCTGGGGCGAGACCATCCTGTACTCCATGTGCCTGCTCGAGGAGATGCAGTGGAAGCGCATCCGCCACATCACCTCGCACGACTTCTTCCACGGCACGCTCGAGCTGCTCGAGCCCGGCGTCCCGGTGTTCCTGTTCATGGGCGAGGACGAGTGCCGCGCCCTCGACGAGCGCGTCCGCGCCTTCCTCACCAGCGGCGTGACCGGCGACGAGGACTACGTCATCATCGACACCGCCGAGTACGCGATCCCGGGCCTGGACGACGACTTCCGCGTCATCGTGTCCCCGTGGATCCTGTCCGTGCTGACCACCGACCGCCTCGCGCGCAACTACGAGCTGGTCACCAAGCACAACCTCAAGTACCGCCGCTACTACCACCAGTTCGACTACTAATTCTATTTGGGGGGATACCACAATGAGGCAATACATCTTTGCCAGCCACGCGCATTTTGCGACCGGCATCAAGGAGAGCACCGAGCTACTCTCGGGCGCGCGCGATAACGTCCACGATCTGTCGATGTTTGTCGACGGCCGCACCGACGTCGCCGAGGAGGCCGCCAAGCTCCTGGCGACTATCGATCCCGCCGACGATGTGATCGTGTGCACCGACCTGTTTGGCGGCAGCGTCAACAACGAGTTCACCAAGATCGTCCAGACGCGCCCCAACACCTACCTGATTGCCAACATGAATCTGCCGCTGCTAATCCAGCTGCTCTTCTCGGACCAGGAGGCTCCCGCCGACCAGGTTATCCGCGAGATTCTCGCGGCTGACGACACGCGCGTCAAGTTTGTCAACGACCTGCTGACCGATGCGGATGACGAGGAAGAGTTCTAGTCACCGCCTGCTAATAATGGGGCCGGGTTTCCGGCATGAGACCTTTGGGGGTCAATCATGATTCAATTGGTTCGCGTCGACCATCGTCTGCTTCATGGCCAGGTGGCCGTCTCTTGGGTCCAGGGCCTGGGCTCCGACTGCATCTTCTGCGTTGGCGACAAGGTTGCCAACGATCCCGTCTGGAAGACCACGCTCAAGATGGGAAAGCCGGCCAACGCCAAGCTCGTCATCAAGGACATGGAGCACGCCATCGAGGCTATCAACTCCGGTGTCACCGATAAGTACAAGATGATCGTCTGCGTCGCCAGCATCGCCGAGGCCAAGCAGCTTGTCGAAGGCTGCCCGCAGATTACCTCCATCAACCTGGGCAACACCAAGTCCAAGGATGAGCAGCGTCCCGATGCCCGTAAGATCTCCCGTCAGATCTTTGTGACCGCTGCCGAGGAAGAGGACATTCGCGAGCTCGTCGGCCGCGGAATCGAGGTCGAGATTCGCGCTCTGGCCGACGACCCCAAGGTCGATGCTCTAAGCGCCCTCTAATTGGGAACTACAGGGCGGCGCGTACGGCTCCGCCCTGCCCGTGGGCGTACCGGATAAACGCTTTACCCGTTACCCCATCTACCGTTCACCGGGAGTACCTGCCCGTTGAGCGATTGGTATTAAATAGTTTTCGCATGACTATATAATTGGTATCAAATCATTTGCACCGGTTTAGGTGTTAACAGCACGCCGGTACAAGCTGGATCTGTCTGGACGATTGTCGGCATGGGAAAGGGCGCGCTGACAAGTCGGGAATCGCCGCGCGGATCCAAGAGGGATCAAAAGGAGGAACAATGCTTGTTCAAGCGATCCTCATCGGACTTATCGCTGCCTTCGGTAAGCTCGATTATCAGCTCGGTACGCTCTATGCGTTCCGCCCGATCATTCTGTGCCCGCTCGTCGGCATAGTCCTCGGGGACCTACAGTCCGGCCTCGCCATCGGTGCGAGCCTCGAGCTGCTCTTCATGGGCTCTATCTCCATCGGCGCTTATGTGCCGCCCGATGAGACAATTGGCGGCGTGCTTGCCTGCGCCTTCGCTATTCAGCTGGGTCAGAGCACCGAGGCCGCTATCGCGCTCGCGATGCCCATCGCCACTCTGACCCTGGCTATCAAGAACGTCGTCAATGCCGGTATGCCCCTTTTGGTGGACCGTGCCGACGTCTTTGCCAGCAAGGGTAACCTCAAGGGTATCTACGCTATGCACTGGATTATCGGTCTCGTGATTGTCGTTCTGGCCTTTGTCCTGTGCTCCGTCTCCTTCTATCTGGGTGCCGACGCTGTTCAGGGCCTGCTCGACTTCATCCCGACGTTCGTCCTCGATGGCTTTGGCGTCGCAGCCAACATCCTGCCTGCCATGGGCTTCGCCATGCTCGGCCGTCTGGTGCTTACCAAGCAGCTCGTGCCGTTCTACTTCCTGGGCTTCCTGCTGTGCTCCTATGCCAACGTGCCCGTCCTCGGCGTCGCTCTGATCGCAATCATCATCGGCATCGACAAGTACGACCTGCTGGGCCTTGGTGGCGCCCAGCCCCAGCTTTCTGTGGAAGGGGATGAGGACGATGACTTCTAATTCCGAGAACCAGATTACTCGCTCCGACCTCATTAAGAGCGCCGTGAACACCGGCGCCCTGGGCATGGAATTCTCCTGGACCTACTACAAGCAGATGAACATCGCCTTCTGCCTGATGGTCGCCAACATGCTCAAGAAGATCTATGCCGGCCGTCCCGACGATTACGCCGAGGCCCTGCACCGTCACAGCGCGTTCTTCAACATTACCCCGCAGCTCGCTCCCTTCGTGGGCGGCATCGCGATGGCCATGGAGGAGAAAGTCGCTCGTGGCGAGGTTGAGCCCGAGAGCGTCAACGACATCAAGGCCGCCCTTATGGGCCCGCTTTCCGGCCTGGGTGACTCCTTCTTCCTGTCCACCCTGCGCGTCGTCGCCGCTGCCGTGGGCATCAGCCTGTGCCAGACCGGCAACGTCTTTGGCCCCATCGCTTTCCTGCTCATCTACAACATCCCGGCGTTCCTGATTCGTATCTTTGGCGCTATCAAGGGTTATGAGCTGGGCATTGGTTTCCTCGACGAGGCTCAGAAGACCGGCCTGATGCAAAAGATCATGGCCTGCGTCGGCATCGTCGGCGTCATGGTCGTCGGCGCCATGAGCAAGGACATGTTCTGGGCTTCGCTGCCCGTCGCTATCGGTCAGGGCGACTCCGCCCAGACTCTCCAGGACATCCTGGACGGCATCATGCCCGGTATGCTCGGCATGGCCGCCTTCTGGCTCTATTACTGGCTGCTCTCCAAGAAGATCAACCCGATGGTCCTGATCCTCTGCACCATGGCCGTGGGCATCATCGGTGCTTACTTTGGCGTGCTTGCCTAATATGTTCGAATCACGCTTCCATCGCGTCTAACGGTTGCGTCGATCTTTGGGGGCTTGTCGCATCTGCGGCGGCCCCCTGTTTTTTTTAAAACTCCGTACGAAAGGGGAGGGCTATGGTCGTACCCGAGCTTTCGCTCATGAACATCAACCATCGTTACTACAGCATCGAGACGTTTTTTAAGGCTGCAGGTGAGGCCGGCTATCGCAATATCGAGCTGTGGACCGGCTCGATGCACCTGTATGTGGATTGCCATGAGCACGAATCGGTGGATAAGATTCGCGATCTTGCCGCCCAGTACGGCATCAAGATTGTGTGCGTGTGCCCCGAGCAGAACAACCCCAAGCCGTGGAACGTCGCGGTGCGCGGCGAGGCGGGCCAAAAACGCATCCTCTCGTACTTTAAGAATGTGATCGACGTAGCCGTTGAATTAGGCGCGCCGCAGATTCTGGTGACGAGTGGTTGGGCCTATCTGGACGAGCCAGCTGAGGACGCCTGGGCCCGTAGCGTTGCCATGCTGCGCTCGGTGTGCGACTACGCCGACACGCGCGGTATTCGCGTCGCGCTCGAGGCGCTGCAGCCGTCGGAGTCCGTGCTGGTCAACACTGCACAGGATGTGGCGCGCATCCTCGAGGCGGTCGATCGCCCCAACCTGAAGGCTTGTATCGACTTTGGCGCCATGGAAGTTGCCGGCGACACGATAGACGGCTACTTTGAGGTTTTGGGCAACAAGATCGTTCACACCCACTTTGTAGATGTGGGCGGCGGCACGACGCATCTTGCCTGGGGCGACGGCGAGCGTGATATGCGTTCCGACCTCGAGGCGCTCATGCGCCACGGCTATACGGGCTATGTCTCGGCCGAGACGTGTGATGGCCGCTACTATCAGGATCCGTCCAAGGCGACGACTCAGGTTATCGAGATGTATCGCCGTGTGACAGCGGAGATGGAGGCCGAATAACTAAACTGCGCGGTTGCGCCGGAAATGCTTGGGCGGGTCTGGCGCAACGCTTTTATAGCTGGCGAGTTGTGGGGAGCCCGTTGGCAGTAGCGCTCGAAATAGACAACTATTGGCGTTGTAATACCACTCGGGTGAGGAAACCGACCGTTTGCCGCAAATCTTCGTGAGTTTAGATTGGTATTAAATAACAAGCAATCGTATGTCTATAATTGGTATCAGCAAGAAGCGCGATGTATAGAATTGCGCACATGTGATGGGAGGACACACATGAAGGAGACCGAGAAGATCGAGATCATGCACTTCGACCAGGAGGGCTACCTCGAGGACGGCAGGAACGTCTACGAGGCCGGCAAGCGGATGACCGCCCTGGCCGACCGCGTGCACGAGGAGGGCTACGACGCCGTCTTCCTGATGGGCGTCGGCGGCACCTGGGACGAGTTCATGCAGCTCGAGTACCTCATGAACAAGTTCGGCGACCGCGACCTCGAGGTCTACCTGATCCACGCCGCCGAGTGGAACGTCATGGGCCACAAGCGCATGACCGACAAGTCCGTCGTGCTGACCGCCTCCGAGTCCGGCACCACCCCCGAGGTGCTCGAGGCCGTCGGCAAGATGAGGGAGATGGGCGTGCGCGTCTTCGCCATGACCAACCCCGAGGGCAAGATCGGGCAGGCCGTGGGCGCCGAGAACTGCGTCATGATGGCCTCCGACCACGGCGCCGGCGGCTGCGAGAAGGGCTACTACCTCGCCGACTGCTTCGGCCTGCGCCTGCTCAACCGCCGCGGCTGCTTCCCCAAGTTCGACCTGTTCATCGAGCAGACGAAGGACGTCTGGAAGGACTTGCTCGACATCCGCAAGCGCTTCGAGCCGCGCGCCGAGGAGATCGCCAGGAAGTACGCGCTGGCCGACTACACCATGTTCATCGGCTCGGGGGCCCTCTGGGGCGAGACCATCCTGTACTCCATGTGCCTGCTCGAGGAGATGCAGTGGAAGCGCATCCGCCACATCACCTCGCACGACTTCTTCCACGGCACGCTCGAGCTGCTCGAGCCCGGCGTCCCGGTGTTCCTGTTCATGGGCGAGGACGAGTGCCGCGCCCTCGACGAGCGCGTCCGCGCCTTCCTCACCAGCGGCGTGACCGGCGACGAGGACTACGTCATCATCGACACCGCCGAGTACGCGATCCCGGGCCTGGACGACGACTTCCGCGTCATCGTGTCCCCGTGGATCCTGTCCGTGCTGACCACCGACCGCCTCGCGCGCAACTACGAGCTGGTCACCAAGCACAACCTCAAGTACCGCCGCTACTACCACCAGTTCGACTACTAAGAGCTGGTCACAGGTCCGATATCTTGGCTGGTTGATATCTCAACCCTGCACAAGGGCGTCCGCAATTGCACGGGCGCCCTTTTTGCGTTGTAACAAGAGACTGCTGCTAATCGCTTGCCCTATGTTTCCAAATGAATACGCTGTGAGCCGAGGAGGGACGGTTCTCCCCGCAAGCACTCTAGTATGCTAAAGTACCCAGAAGACCGGCGGAGCTATGCCGGTCTTTTGTTCTATATGAAACGCAGTATGAGGAGGCTCACCAGATGACGGCCACACCGTGGGGATTCCGGGACATATTGCCCGAGGAGGCTCAGGCACGCGAGGAGATCGCGTATACGGTGAAGGGCTGCTTAAGGGAGCATCATTACCTTCCGGTCGAGACGCCGCTGCTCGAGGACAAGGGTTCGCTCGAGGAGGGCGGCCGCATTGCGGACACGCCGTTTAAGCTCTTTGATGACGACGGCCGCCTGCTGGTGGTCCGTCCCGACAACACGCTGCCGATCGTGCGCCTGGTTTCGACCCGCATGCGTGCGGCCGATCTGCCCCTGCGCCTTCGCTACGAGGCGCCGGTGGTTCGCGAGTGCCAGCGCAATGCCGGTGGCTCGCGTCAGTTTACGCAGCTGGGCTTTGAGCTTATCGGTGCGGGCGATACCGCGGGCGATGTAGAGATTGTTTCGCTGGTGGCCGAGGCCGTGCGTAAGCTGGCGCTTCCCGATGCTCGCATTATCGCAGGTAGCGTGCGTCCTTTTAAGGAGCTGCTCGCGGCGTGCGAGGATCGCGAGCTGGCAGCCGAGGCCCTGCGCTGCGTGCATGCCAACGACTTTGTGGGTCTCGATGCCCGCGTGGCTGCCAGCACCGAGTCTGATGCCGTCAAGGCCGCCATTAGCGAACTGCCGCGCCTGCACGGTGGTGCCGAGGTGCTCGACCGCGTGGACGCGCTGCTGGAGGCCGCCGGTATCGCCGCGCCGCCGACGCGCGAGCTGCGTGCCCTGGTCGAGGGTTTGGCTCCCGAGGACGCCCAGGTGCTGTCGTTCGATTTCTCCATCATGAACTCTTTCGATTACTACACGGGCCTGGTCTTTAAGGCCTATGCCGGCGGCTTGCCCGATCCGGTGGGTTCGGGCGGACGCTACGACTCCATCTTTACCGGTGCATTTGGCGACGGCATCGAGGTGCCGGCTGCGGGCTTCGCCTTTTCGCTCGAGCGCCTGGAGGCCGCGCGTACCTCGGCAGAGGACACCGCTTCCGACGGCGATCACGCCGCGGGCCGTGGCGCCGAGGGTCCGCTGCGCATTGCCGTGCCCAAGGGCTCGCTTAAGGCAGACACGCTCGACGTGCTCGAGGCCGCGGGCCTGGACGTCTCTGAGTTGCGTGACCCCGGCCGTCACCTGATTGTGCGCGGTCGCGACACGCGTGCCGGTGAGGGCACGGTCGGCGATATCGAGTTTGTTATCGTGCGACCCAGCGATGCGCCCGCCTTTGTGGGCTGCGGTGGCGCCGATTGCGGCATCTGCGGCTGGGATTCGCTCATCGAGGCCGACCTCAACCTGCTGCAGCTGGTCGACTTGGGCTATGGCCTGTGCACCTTTATCGAGGCGGAGCCCGCGTGGCGCGCCGGTCAGGCCGAGCGCAACTATGCTCGCCGCGGGTCGCTTCGCGTGGCAACCAAGTATCCGCGCATCGCGAGTGCCTGGTATGCCGAGCGCGGTGTGAACGCCGATATCGTTTCGCTGCACGGCAACATCGAGCTGGGCCCCATCGTCGGCATGGCCGATCGCATCGTGGATATTACCGCTACGGGTGCCACGCTGCGCGACAACGACCTGGTTATTACTGGTCGCATTATGGACTGCACGGCGCGCTTTTTTGTCAACCCGGGCGCCGCTCGCTTGGATCCTCGCGTACGTAATCTGGCAGATCGCTTGGCGGCGGCCGTTAAGGACAAGCATTTTGAGCCCGTTGCGGGCTCGGCACAATAGCGCGAGCACGCACGGGCGCCCCAACGTCTGGGCTGCGGGCCGATGGGCGCCGCCGCCCGGCCTCTCGTTTTTCGAACACAACCTCGACCGATAGGGGATACCGATATGAAGACCATCAAGCTTGCTCCTGGTGAGCGTCTCGTTACCAACCAGCTCAACCGTAAGGGCGTGCTGCCGCAAAACATCGTCGACGCCGCCCGCGATATCGTGGCCAACGTGCGCGCCAACGGCGATGCCGCGGTGCGCGACTACTGTCAGCGTTTTGACGGTGTAGAGCTGCAGAGCTTCCGTCTGCCGCAAGAACAGATCGATGCCGCGCTCGAGGGCCTCGATCCGGCCTTTGTCGCGGCGCTCGAGAAGGCTGCGCGCCAGATTCGCGAGTTCCACCAGCGCGAGGTCGAGCAGAGCTGGTTTACCACGCGTGCAGACGGCACCATGCTCGGCGTTAAGGTGACCCCGCTTGCGGCGGCCGGCATCTACGTGCCGGGCGGTCGCGCGCAGTATCCCTCCACGGTGCTCATGAATGCCATTCCCGCCAAGGTGGCCGGCGTCGAGCGCGTGGTCATGGTGACCCCGCCGCAAAAAGATGGCCTGATCAGCCCCTACACGCTCGCCGCGGCAAAGCTCGGCGGCGTGGACGAAATCTATATGGTGGGCGGCGCTCAGGCCGTGGCCGCGCTGGCATACGGTACCGAGACCATTCCGCGCGTCGACAAAATCACCGGTCCGGGCAATGCCTTTGTTGCCGCGGCCAAGCAGATTGTCTCGGGCGACGTGGGCATCGACATGGTCGCCGGCCCCTCCGAGGTCTGCGTGCTGGCAGATGCCACGGCCAAACCCATGGTGGTCGCGGCCGACCTGATGGCCCAGGCCGAGCACGATCCGCTAGCAGCCTGCTATCTGGTGACCTGCGACGAGCAGTTTGCGCGCGAGGTCGAGGCGGGTATCGACATTCTGGTGGCACAGTCCCCGCGCGCCGAGATCACGCGCGCCTCGCTCGACAACGAGGGCACCATCGTGGTGGCCGCCGATATGGCTGCTGCCGTCGAGGCGGTGAACACCGTGGCGCCCGAGCACCTGGAGCTTCACTGCAAGGATGCGATGGGCCTGCTCGGCGGCATTCGCAACGCCGGCGCCATCTTTGTGGGCGCTTGGAGCTCCGAGCCGCTTGGCGATTATGTTGCCGGCCCCAACCACACGCTGCCGACCGGCGGCACGGCCATGTTCTCCAACCCGCTTTCGGTCGAAGAATTCGTCAAGCGCTCGAGCGTCATTTGCTATACGCCCGAGGGCCTGCTCTCGGACGCTCCCGCGACGCAGCGTTTGGCCGAGGCCGAGGGCCTGTGGGCGCACGCGCTTTCCGCCGCGCTGCGTCGCCGTGTGCTGGAGCAGGGCGAGGGTGCCGTGAGTGCTGAGTCTCTGGCCGCGGCCGACCTGACCAAGGTCGCCTGGCCGGGCGACGCCGTGGCGACGGTCGCCGAGGGTGTGGACCTAGCGGCTGCAAGCGCGGATGGCGCTGGCGCGACCGGGGTCGCCGAGGGTGTGGACCTAGCGGCTGCAAGCGCGGATGGCGCTGGCGCGACCGGCGAGGAGGCCTAATATGGCCGAGCTGACGTCTCGCATGAAGGAGCTCGTCCAGCCTTACTTGGCTGGCATTGAGCCCTACGATCCCAACTTTACGCCCACGCGCATCAACCTTTCGGCCAATGAGAACACCTATCCCGTGCCGGCTGGCGTGCGCGAGGCGGTCGACGCCGCCCTGGCTGCCACGCCGCTCAACCGCTACCCCGATCCCATGTCCTGTGACCTGCGCGACGAGCTTGCCGCTTGGCATGGTGTGGCGCGCGAGAATATCTGCGTGGGCAACGGCGGCGACGAGCTGCTCTATAACTACCTGCTGGCGTTTGGCGGCGCGGGGCGGACCCTGCTCAACTGCCCGCCGTGTTTTAGCGAGTATGCGTTCTTTGCGTCGCTCTGTCAGACCGAGGTGCGCGACGTGTGGCGCGACCCGGCGACCTTTGAGCTCGACCAGGCTGCCGTGCTCGCGGCGGCGCCCGAGTGCAACCTGGCCATTGTGACCTCGCCCAATAACCCCACGGGTGATGTGGCACCGCTCGACTTTGTCGCGGCCCTGTGCGATGCGTGCCCCGGCGTGGTGATGGTCGACGAGGCCTACGTGGAGTTTGCCGACGATTCGTTTGGCGCGGCCACCACAGCGCAGGGACTTATCGCCGAGCATTCCAACCTGGTGATCCTGCATACGCTGTCCAAGGCGTTTGGCGCCGCCGGCACGCGTCTGGGCTATGTGATTGCGGCACCCGAGGTCATCGACGTGTTCGCGGCGATTCGCCAGATCTATTCGGTCAACGTGCTGAGCCAGGCGGCGGCGCTTGCCTGCGTGCGCGCCCGCGATGCGTATGCGCCCGTGGTGGCACAGGTCGCATCCGAGCGCGAGCGCGAACTGTGTGCCCTGCGCGCAATGGCTGCCGGGGGTCTGCCCGTGGAGGCATGGCCGAGTGCGGCGAACTTTGTGCTCGTGCGCACGCCGCATGCTACGCGCGTGCGTGAGCGCCTGCGCGACGAGTATTCGATTTTGGTGCGCGACTTTAGCTACGCGCCGGGGCTTGCGGACTGTCTGCGCATTACCGTGGGCACCCCGCAGGAAAACGATGAGGTGCTGGCTGCGTTTGCCGCGCTGGTGAAGGAGGAGATGTAGATGAGCCGTTATGCCGAGGTGACCCGCAAGACGGGGGAGACCGACATTGTTGTCAAACTCGACCTGGACGGATGCGGCGTGTGCGATATCTCGACCGGCGTACCGTTTTTCGACCACATGCTCAACGCCTTTGGCCGCCATGGCCTGTTTGATTTGACGGTGCATGCAGTAGGCGACGTGGAGGTCGACGCGCACCATACCGTCGAGGACACGGGCATTGTGCTGGGTGAGGCGTTTTGCCAAGCACTGGGCGACAAGGCGGGTATTACGCGCTTTGCAGACGCGGCGATTGCCATGGACGAGACGCTCGTGATGGCCGCCGTGGACATTTCGGGTCGCGGCCAGGCCTACTGCGAGCTGCCCGTGCCGACCGAACGTGTGGGCAGCTTCGATACCGAGCTGGCCGTCGAGTTCTTCTATGCCTTTGCGCGCGATGCCAAGCTCACGCTGCACGTGCGCGAGCTCGCAGGCGGCAACTCGCATCACATTATCGAGGCCGCCTTTAAGGCCGTGGGCCGCACGATGCGCCACGCCTGCGAGCTCGATCCCCGCGTGCAGGGCATCCCCAGCACCAAGGGCTCGCTGTAGCCTGCCAAAAAGGGACAGGTTTATTTTGGCAGGTTTTATCTGCGGAAATGCTGTCTCATACGGTGGGTGAACGTTTAACCGACCAAAATAAACCTGTCCCTTTTTGGCAGGTTTTGAATGGGAAAAAGGAGGGTCGCGTGGGCGAACCGAAGATCGTGGTGGTCGACTACCACAAGGGCAACTTGTCGAGCGTCGTGCGCGGGCTTGTGCGCGCCGGTGCCGCCGCCTGCACGTCGGACGATCCGGAGCAGATCCGCCGCGCCGACGGCCTGGTCATCCCGGGCGTGGGTGCGTTCTATGACGCGATCGCCTTTATGCGCCAGAGTGGCGAGGCGGACGCGGTGCTCGACGCCGTTGCCACCGGAACTCCGCTGCTCGGCATCTGCCTGGGCCTTCAGCTATTTTTTGAGCGCGGCAACGAGGGCGTGCCTGCGGACGAGGGCGCCCTCGCCGATGGCAGCGCCCCCGAGCAGGCTGGCGGTCCCTGGGTCGATGGCCTGGGCATTATGCGCGGTTCGTGCACGCGCTTGGAGTCGAGCCGCCTGAAGGTGCCGCACGTGGGCTGGGACCAGGTGCACATGACGCCCGCCGGTGCGGCCGATCCGCTGCTTGCCGGTTTTGCCGAGGGGGCCAACATGTACTTCACCCACAGCTACGCGGTGGCTGACGACGCCGATGCCGCCGATGTGCTGGCGCGCACACACTATACGCGGAGCTTCCCGTGCATCGTGCGACATGGCAACGTGTGGGGCTGCCAGTTCCATCCCGAGAAATCCTCCGCGCTGGGTCAGCGCATCCTTAAGAACTTTGTGAGCATCGTCGAGGAGGTTGGCCGATGATCCTGTTTCCCGCAATCGATCTGATCGGCGGCAAGGTCGTGCGCCTGGAGCGCGGTGACCGCAGCCGCTGCAAGGTATATTCCGACGATCCCGTGGCCGTTGCCCGCACGTTTGCCGAACAGGGCGCGAGCTGGGTGCACGTCGTCGACCTGTCCGCTGCCTTTGGCGAGGACGAGGGCGCACGTGCTGCCAACTCGGCGGCGATTAAGGCCATCTGCGGCGTCGACGGTCTGTCCGTGGACGTGGGCGGCGGCGTCCGCTCGCTTGCGCGCATCGACGAGTTGGCAGGCTACGGCGCATGCCGTATCGCGCTGGGCACCGTGCTGGTGACCGAGCCGGGTTTTGCCGAAGTGGCAGCCCAAGGCTTTGGCGAGTTGCTGGTGGCAGACATCGCCGCGCGCGACGGTCAGGTCAAGGTGAACGGCTGGCGCGACGGCGCAGGTGTGGCGCTCGACGATGCCGTGGCGCAGCTTTCCGAGCTGGGCTTTAAGCATCTGGTGTATACCGACATCGCGCGCGATGGCATGCAGACGGGTATCGATGTGGCGGCGTATCGCCATGTGGCCGAGGTCGCGGGCTTTCCCGTCGTGGCTTCGGGCGGCATCTCGACGCTCGACGACATCCGCGCACTGGCCGCGGTGGGTGAGGGCGCGATTGAAGGCGCCATTACCGGCCGTGCGCTCTACGAGGGCAACTTTACGCTGGCCCAGGCGCTGGCCGCCGCCCGAGGGGAGGAGTAGCCCATGCTTACCAAGCGCGTAATTCCCTGTCTGGACGTCAAGGACGGCCGCGTGGTCAAGGGGGTTAACTTTGTGAGCTTGCGCGATGCGGGCGATCCGGTGGAACTGGCCCGCGCCTACGACCGCGAGGGTGCGGACGAGGTCGTCTTCCTGGACATTACTGCCACGAGCGACAACCGCGCGACGACCATCGAGATGGCGGCGCACGCGGCCGAGGAGCTCGCCATTCCCTATACCGTGGGCGGCGGCTTTCGCGACCTGGCGGGCATGCGCACCATGGTTGCCGCCGGTGCCGACAAGGTGTCGCTCAACTCGGCGGCCGTGCGCGATCCGTCGCTGATTAGCCAGGCTGCCGCGGCGTTTGGCAGCCAGGCCGTGGTCGTGGCGATCGATGCCAAGCGCGTCGGCCTGCCCGGCGCATCCGGTGCCGACAAGTGGGAGGTCTTTACCGCAGGAGGTCGCAACGCCACGGGCATCGACGCGGTGGCGTGGGCCGAGGAGGCGGCTCGTCGCGGCGCCGGCGAGATCTTACTCACCAGCATGGACCGCGACGGCACCAAGGCCGGCTTTGATTTGGCGCTCACCCGCGCCGTGGCCCGCGCGGTGCCAATCCCCGTCATCGCGAGCGGCGGCGTGGGCACGCTCGAGCATTTTGCCGAGGGCGTGATCGAGGGCGAGGCCGACGCCGTGCTGGCGGCGAGCGTCTTTCACTTTGGAACCTTCAGCATTCGCCAGGTGAAGGAGTATATGGCCTCTCAGGGCATCCCTGTCAGGTTGGACTTCTAGCGCTGCGGCTTGCCCAGGCACCCGACCTTCCGGCTCCAACCCTCCTCGCGTACTTAAGTACGCGTCGTCGGGCTTGTCGCTCGGAATCTCGGGCACCTGGACAACCCTCGCCGACCTGCGAAGTTTGAATTTGGGGAGAGAAATGGAAGAGATAACCGATCCTTCAAAGCTTGCGTACGACGCCCGCGGGCTGATTCCTTGTGTGGTTCAGCAGTATGACACCGGCGAGGTGCTCATGGTTGCCTGGATGAACGAGGAGTCGGTGGGGCTGACGCTCGAGACCGGCACCACGTGGTTTTGGAGCCGCAGTCGCCAGGAGCTCTGGAACAAGGGCGCGACGAGCGGCAACATGCAGGAGGTTCGCGAACTCTGGGCCGACTGCGATAGCGATACGCTGCTGGTCAAGGTCGACTCGCCGGGTCCGGCCTGCCATACCGGCAACCGTACCTGCTTCTTTAAGAAACTCGCGTAGGGCGGGCGCTCGACCAGGCGCTTGGCCGACCAGAAAGGATTGAACCATGGGTGTGCGTACCGCAAACGTTCAGGATGGAAATATCGGCGAGACGCTAACGGGGCTGGCCGAGGTGATTCACGGTCGTCGCGATGCGTCGCCGCAGGAAAGCTATACCGCTCGACTGCTGACCGATGTGGAGGATGAGCTGCTCAAGAAGCTTGCCGAGGAGGCGAGCGAGGTGATCATGGCCTGCAAGGATAACGACCATGATCACATTCGCTACGAGGCTGGCGACCTGGTCTACCACCTGCTCGTGACGCTTGAGCGCTACGGCATTACCCTCGACGAGCTGGCCGGCGAACTCAACGCCCGCCGCCACTAGTCGTTAAAGAACGTCCCTGATGACCATAGAAGTTGCGGTGGAATAGTTCTTGTTTGACGGTCTTAGGGCTATAAATAGGAGCTATTTCACCGCAACTTATGAAGGGATGGCTAGGCGAGGGGTGTGGACTCCCATTCGCCGGTGGGGTGGGGGATGTCGAAGGTTCGGTAGCCGCAGTCGTAGGCATGGGCTTGGGCCTCGCGGATATTCCAGCAAATATCACAGGCGCGGTGCGCATCCGAGCCAAAGGTAATGGGCGCCTCAGCATGGGCAAAGCAGCGCAAAAGGCCGGTCGCGGGATAGTAGTCGTCGAGCCCCTTGCGCGGTGCGGCGGTCGAGACCTCAACGCGGCGGCCCGTATCGTGCGCACACTCGGCCATCTGCCGCCAAAACGGTGCGGGGTCAAAATCGGGCGCAAAGCCTTCCTTCGAAAAGCGCATGACCAGGTCGGGGTGAGCCATCACATCAAAGTTGAGCGAGCTTTCGCAGGCGCGGCACCATTCATCGACATAGCGCTCCCAAACGCCGCGCACACCTAAGTTTTCCCAAACGTGCAGGTTGGTGTCGTCGTCGATCCAGCCGCAGCGTGAGTCGGGCGTATCGGGGCGTGCGACGCCCTCTGTCCCCGTCGTGCCCGCAGCGCCTGCCATGATATTGCCCGGGTTACCAATCCAATGCACGCTGCCCAGGCGTACGACGGCGCCCCGGGACCAGCGCTCAACCAAAGGCTCGCAGCCTTCGTACCAATCGCACTCAAAGCCATAGACAAGCTCAAGCTCCGGCGCAATCTGCGCGGCAAGCTTGCGGGCATCCTCAAAAGCCAGACGATGCGCCGGCAGGTCGCCCTCGACAACCTGCACCTCGCAGGTGGCATCCATGCTGGCAGGCAGGGTAAGGTGATCGGCCGAGACCATGGTGCGGCAACCGGCCGCAGCAGCGGCGCGGACGTTGTCTTCAAACGAGGCGTGTCCGTCCGAGAACGAGGTGTGAGTATGGCAATCGACTAGCGGGCAAGCAGGCATGGCGGCTCCTTTACGTCAAGCGAATCTGCTCCATTGTAACGGCGCGGCCCCCAGTGCGATGTGCGCGCCGTGGGCCGAAATCGACTGGAAAGGACGGGCGGCGCATAAGGGCGGGCTCGCGACATCGGCCTTGCTTCGAATCATGTACCTCAGCCTCCAAAACCGACAAAAAATGACATGTTTGGAGGCTGACGTACATGTTTGGCCGAGGCGGTGGAGTGTCGGTTCTTGCAGACAAGGAAAATCGCGCTCATCGCGCGCCGCCACACTTGCGCCGCTCGCGATGTGCTAGCGTTTGGGTGAATAAAACGAGCCCGTGCGGAAAGGAGCCGGACCGTATGCAACGTGGAACTACATCTCCGCTGTCCCGCGAGACCGATGCGCCCGAAACCATCGTCAAGCTGGAGTGCGACATCGACGACGCGTCGCCCGAGGTGCTCGCCTACGCCGCCGACCGCCTGCGCGAGGCCGGCGCGCGCGAGGTGCACTGGCTGCCCCTCTATTGCAAGAAAGGCCGCCCTGGCTGGCAGTTGCAGGTAATCTGCACCCACGAGGATATCGAGCGCCTGCAGACGATCATCTTTTTGGAAACCACGACCAATGGCATCCGCCGCCAGGTTATGGAGCGCGTTTGCCTGCCGCGCTACTTTGAGCGCGTAACGACGCCGTGGGGCGAGGTGTCCGTCAAGGTGGCCACCTTGCCCGACGGCAGTGAGCGCGCGGCGCCCGAGTACGAAGACTGCGCCCGCCTTGCCCACGAGCACAATGTGCCGCTCCAACGCGTGATGCAGGCGGCCCAGAGCGCGGCACTGCGATTTGAATAACGCGGCTGGTGGCGACATTCCGCGCTCGGCCACGTCAACCCCACCCCGAAAGGACCTCCATGAAATACCTCATCGCTTCTGACATCCACGGCTCGGCATATTGGACCGAGCGTCTCTGCGCCGCCATCGAAGCCGAGCAGCCCGACCGCATCGTCCTGCTGGGCGACCTGCTTTATCACGGTCCGCGCAACGACCTGCCGCGCGACTATGCTCCCAAACGCGTGATTCCGTTGCTCAACGCCCTGGCCGACCGCATTATCGCGGTGCGCGGCAACTGCGACGCCGAGGTCGACCAGATGGTTCTCGACTTTCCCGTCATGGCCGACTACTCCACACTGTTCGACGAGGTCGGCCGCGAGCTGTTCCTGACGCACGGCCACGTCTTTGGCGCCGGCATGCACAACAGCGTCGATCACGTGCCCGCGCTGCCCGAGGGCTCCGCGCTCGTCTACGGCCACACGCACGTCAAGATCAACGAGGAAAGCACCGCGCACCCGGGTCTGTGGCTCTTCAATCCCGGCAGCGTGAGCATCCCCAAGGACGGCACGCACAGCTATGGTGTCTATGAGGGCGGCGCGTTCCGCCATGTGATCATGGAGGAGGACTAACCATGGCCGAGCACATGGCTCAGCAAAATGCCGAAGGTTCGCGCGACCTGTCCACGCTGGTCGATGCATCGGCCGAGTTACAACATCTGGTACAGACTATCTGGCGCCTGCGTCAGCCCGACGGCTGCCCGTGGGACCGCGAGCAGACGCACCAGAGCATTGGCAAGAACATGATCGAGGAGGCCTACGAGGCGCTCGACTGCATCGAGGCGGATGACGCGGCCCATCTTCGCGAGGAGCTGGGCGATGTGCTCATGCAAGTCGTGCTGCATGCACAGATTGCGGCGGACGCCGGCGAGTTTACGCTGGCCGACGTGGCGCGCGATATCGACGCCAAGCTCATTCGCCGCCATCCGCACGTGTTTGGCGATGTGGATGCCGACAACTCCGATGAGGTGCTCAAGATTTGGGACGAGGTCAAACTTGCCGAGAAGGCTGCCAAGGACCAGGCCGTGGCGGCGGGTGAGGCTGCGCCCGAGGGCCTGCTCGACGGCGTGCCCACGCATCTGCCGGCGCTGATGCAGGCTCAGAAGGTGTCGCGCAAGGCGGCTGCCGTGGGCTTTGAGTGGGATACGGTCCAGGACGTGTGGGACGAGGTCGCCGAGGAACGTGCCGAGTTTGAGGCCGAGGAGCCCGGCTCGCCCGAGCGCGAGATGGAGTTTGGCGACCTGCTCTTTGCCCTGGTCAACGTTGCGCGCAAGGAGGGCATCGACGCCGAGAGTGCCCTTCGTGCCAGCACGGCAAAGTTCCGCCGCCGTTGGGCCGCAATGGAGCAGATGGCGGCCGATGCCCATGTTGATCTTGCCGAGCTTTCGACCCACGGGCTCAACGACCTGTGGGATGCCGCAAAGGCAGGGGAGTAGGACACGGTGTTGGTCGGCGGGGCGTAAGGGCGGCGCCCCGTCGACTTGCCCGTTGGCGACCACGCGCGCTCGAGTAATGGATTTGTCCTACGGCTCGTCCGGCTGGTCCGCCCGCGTGCTATAACTAAAGGACTTAGCGCAAACAAACCTCAACCGCACAAGGCGCACATGGATCAGATTTACGACAACAGGCACTATTCCGCCGGTTCGCGCGAACCGTCACCTCGCCGTGCGCATTCGGTGCAGCTTGGCGGGTCTGGTTATGCTGGCGCTGATCGCTCCAGGTATAGCTCGCCGGCGACTTCGCATCCCAATGCTCAGCCAAATAGTTCCTCGGACAGTCCGGTGCGCCCATCGCGTTCCAAGCATGCGTCGCGCCCTTCGACCCAGGCGTCCGACAAGCCGCGCCGTCCCTCAAGCCGTCTTTCGGGTTCGGACTTTATGCACTACGCCAACGATAACGCGGTGGTCAAGGCAATCTATGATTTTACCCACGGTCCCCAGCGAGGGCTGTTTGTTGGCATTGTCGTCGCCCTGGCGCTCGTGAGCCTGTACTTCCCGGTGCGCGACCTGTATGTGGCAAAACGCTCGAGCGACATCTTGGCCAAGCAGGTCGAGATTCGCGAGCAATATAATGACGACCTGCAAAAAAGCGTCGACAAGCTGCTCTCGGAGGAGGGCATTAAGGACGCGGCGACCGAGGACCTGGGTCTGGTGATGCCCGGCGAGAAGAGGATTGAAGTGCAGGGCCTGGACGACGATTCCGATACCTCGTCGAGCCAGAAGTCGTCGAACGCCAAGAAGGCCAGCGAAGTTGCCAAGGAAATCGAAGAGGTCGGCAAGGACGCGCCGTGGTACATCCAGACGCTCGACATGCTGTTTGGTTTTAACGGCGTCGAGGGCCAGACAGTCGTGTCCAATGGCGAGTAGCGCCCGGAGGGGGGCCGCAATGACGAATTGCAAACGATATAAGGTGGCGGCGATTGACCTGGGAACGGTGTCGTCGCGACTGGTGCTGGCCCAGGTCGAGGACGGGGCGATCGTGGAATCGTCCAAGCATACCGAGATTACCGACTTGGGCGAGGGCGTGGACGCAACGGGGCGCTTTTGCGAGGCGGCCGTTGGGCGCGTGCTCGCTGCGTGCCGAATGTTTGTGGACGAGGCCCGTGCCTTTGGGGCCGCGTGCATCTGTACCACGTGCACGAGCGCCGCGCGCGATGCGTCCAATGCCGCGCTGCTGCTGGACGGCCTGCGCGAGCTGGGGCTCGAGCCGCAGGTGATTCCGGGCGAGGTCGAGGCGCGCCTGACGTTTTTTGGCGTGGCGCACGACTTTGCCGGCGAGCGCATCATTGTTGCCGATTCGGGTGGCGGATCCACGGAGCTCGCGACGGGCGTCTATGCGCCGGAGCGTGGGGTCTTTGCGCTGGAGGGAACGCGCTCGCTGGACATCGGTTGTCGCCGCGTGACGGAGCGGTTTTTCTCGGCGCTGCCGCCAACGGGCAGCGAGCTTGCCGCCGCTGGCGCGTGGGCAAACGAGCAGTTTGCAGGCTACTTTAAGAGCTTGCCTGTCGACTTTGAGCGAGCCGAGCGCCTGGTCGCGGTGGGTGGCACCGTTACCACGCTCGTTGCGCTCGTTCACGAGCTGGAGCCGTATGATTCGAGTTTTGTGCACCTGCGCGAGCTTTCGCTGGACCAGGTTTCGGCCGCTATCGAGCGCATGTCCTCGTTGCATGTCGCGGGCATCGCCGCGTTGCCAGGCGTGCAACCCAAGCGTGCGGGCGTGATCCTGGCTGGTGCTGTGGTGATTCGCGAGCTCATGCGAGCCGGCGGCTACGACGCGCTCACTGTAAGCGAGAACAGCCTGCTCGCCGGAATGGCCGCCACCATCAACGAGGTTCTCGACGGCGCGACCCCCACCATCGCCTGGACCCCCAGCCTCAGCGCCTTCCAAGAGTAGGCTTTTTGGGATGGGGCTTTTTAGCTGCATCGCCCACTCGAGACTTTCCGCGAATGAGTTTTCTGGGACGTGTCTCTATAGTTTTGTCAACCGCGTGCTTCGCGCCATTTCGGCATGACGCATCCGGACGCCCGGCGCCCCGCTTCCCCTTCGGCTGATCACGCCGCCCGCCAGGCCGCGTACGTCGACCATTGGGACACGAGGCGAAGGCGGGTTAAACTGAAAGGACTGACCCCGGAGGAGTTCCGGAGCCAGTCCTTCGCGGCGTAGTCTTTATTTAAGCCGTCCAAGTTTTGGGATGCAGTTCAGAAATCTCGGAGAGGCTCGCCTGTTGCTATAGGTGACCCAACGCTATTTACCAGTTACTAGGGTCGAAAGGGTCATAGCCACTGCCGCCGCTACTAATATTGCCGCTATCGTCAGGATTTCCGGTGGGCTTTCCGTCGGGACCGAAAACCACCCAACTGTTAAAGCAAACCATGTCTTCCTTGTCGAATTCGACAACTTCCATAGCAGGCGGATTGTACTGGTTCTTAGGCATTTGCGTGCCTCCGTTCCTCGGGATCGGAATCCCGGGTCGCGAGACTTACACAGACAATTTTAATCAAGACGATATGAGAAAGCCATTTGGGTCGCCTCCCCCGCGGCGCAGCTTCTTTCCGCGGGCTCGGGATGCCACAATGGGCTTTGAGTATCGGCCCGTGCGGTAGCCCTTACCGCACCTGCGGGGAGGAGGCTTCCCATGCCCCATGTTACCTCCATCGGCCTGGACGTCCACGCGCGATCGGTCGCCGCCGCGGCGTTCAACCCCTTCACCGGCGAGGTGGTGCACCGTGACTTCGGGACGGACGCCGCCGAGATCGCGGAGTGGGCCCTCGGGTTCGAGGAGCCCAGGGCCTGCTACGAGAGCGGCCCCACCGGCTTCCACATGGCGCGCGAGCTGCGCGCGCTCGGCCTCGACTGCGCCGTGGCCGCCGTCTCCAAGATGCAGAGGCCGGCGGCGGACGCGCGCCGCAAGAACGACCGGCGCGACGCCGAGTTCATCGCCCGCATGCTCGCCACCCACAACATCGTGGAGGTCCCGCTGCCCGATGCGGCCGTCGAGGCCGCCCGGGACCTCGACCGCGCCCTCGACGACGCCACGGCGGAGTACCGCCGCGCCAGGCAGCGCCTCAACATGTTCCTGATCAGGCTGGGCCACGTCTGGGACGAGCGCAACGCCGACGGGACGAGGAGGGGATCCTGGACGCGCGCCCACTGGAGGTGGATATCCGGGATCAGGCTCGAGGGGCCCCAGCGCGACGTGCTCGAGTACTACGTCACGGCCGCGAGGTGCGCGGAGTCGGACCGCCGGCAGCTCGAGAAGAAGGTGCTCGCCCTCGCCCGGACCGACCGGTGGCGCCCGGCCGTCGAGGCGCTCTCCTGCATCAAGGGAATCGACACCCTGACGGCCTTCAGGCTCGCGGCCGAGGCGGGCTCCTTCACGAGGTTCAGGACGGCCCCGGCCTTCGCGAGCTGGTGCGGGCTGGTCCCGTCGGAGCGCTCGAGCGGCGAGACCGAGCGGCGCGGCGGGATAACCAAGACGGGCAACCGGCTCGCCAGGACGGCGCTGGTGGAGTCGGCGTGGCACTACCTGACGTGCACGCCCCGCCCGAAGGCCCCGGCGCCCGGCGCGGACGTCCCCGCGGCGATCCGGGCGCGCGCCGACGACTGCACCGCCAGGCTCTGCCGCCGCCGCGAGGCGCTGGCGGCGGCGGGCAAGAGCCCGTGCAAGGCAAACGCCGCCGTCGCGCGCGAGCTCGCCTGCTGGGTCTGGGAGATCGGGCGCCGGGCGGAGGGGACCCTCGGCTGACCCCGTCGGACAACAAGCCTCCCGCCGGGAGGGCCCGCGCCTCGACGCATCGCCGGCGCGCGTTCACGACCCTTTTTTGGGCAGCCCAAGGCAAGGGCCGCGCCCGTGAACAAGACTGGTTTCGGACGAGCGCGCCGGACGGAGAATCGAAATGCGGTGGGGTGCGCGGACACACCGGGCTGACCGCCGGCAGCGCGCCCGCAAGAGCCCGCGGATATTAGCTTGCCAGGCAAGCGTCGACTAAACGCGCAGCGTGCGCGGGCCCTCCCGACGGGAAACGAAAAAGCCCGGTTTAAAACCGGGCCCGAACAAACACGCCTATTGACAATGGCTTTCTCATATTAAAGCCCCTCCTCCTCCTCATAGCCAAAGCCAGAGGTTAATACGGTGCAGATGGCATCGTCCTTACCGAATTCCACGACCTCCATAGCAGGCGCATCGTACTGATTCTCAGACATTTGCAGGCCTCCTTTCCTCCTGTAATTTTGCAATGCGATTTTCAGTCTAATTCTATGATGACTGGCAGTCAACAAGGGGTCTGACATGCGGAAATCTCTAAATATGCTATGCTATGATAGCATTTATCGGATTCGTGAACGATAACTTTCCGCCTGGGGCCATGTGGCATATTCCGTTGCGCTTGCCAGTACCATCCCCACCAGATGGGAGTAATATGCCGGCTATGGGTTGTTCCGATATGCTGACGGGGCGGTTACCATGGGAATCCCCGCTGCCATTGCGGGCTATCTGAACAGATCGGAAAGACGACGACATTGCTTGAAAGTACCGTTTGCCAAATCATTCGTTCGGCGTTCTCCGAAGACGGGTCGCTGAAGTTGCCGGAAGGCCTTGAGCCTTCGGTTGTGTATGCCGAGTTGCAGGCCCAGGCCATCCCCGGGTTTGCGTTGTTGCCGGGCGGGCTGCTTGACGCCTGTGCCGACAACGCGCTTGCCGCCGCCTGGCTCAACCACGATCTAGGTCGTCGTGCCTTGTTTGGGCATTTGCTTAACGTGCAGGATGAGATGCTTTCCGTTTTGGAGGCAAAGGGTATCCCGACCGTCATCCTAAAAGGCGCGGCGGCGGGTATGCTGTATCCTGATCCGGGTTTGCGCTCCTATGGCGACATCGACTTCATGGTGTCTCCTGCCGATTTTAAGCGCGCCCGCGCTGCGTTGGTGGCCGCAGGTTTTGAGGACAAGGAAGACGACGGCGTTTGCGATCACCACGTAGGGTTGGACAAGGATGGCGTGCACTTGGAGCTTCATTGGGAGCCAAACGGCATTCCCCAGGGCACACCTGGTTTGAAGGCCCTGTTCCAGGAGGCGCTCGGACACACGGAAGCAGCCTGCGTGCAGGGGCACAGCTTCCCTGTGTTCCCCCCCATGGTCAACGGCGTCGTTTTGCTGCTTCATGCGCGCAAGCACCTGGCGCTTGGGGGTTTGGGCTTCCGCCAGGTGATTGACTGGATGCTGTTTGCGAAGGCATATCTCGCCCATGATGGCTGGACGGAGTTTTCCGAGCTTTTGGGCGATGAACGTGTTAAGCGCACGGCAAAGTGCCTCACGCGTTTCTGCCAGATATACCTGGGCCTTCCCGAGGAGGGCTTCGAATGGTGCGCCGAGGTGGAGCCCGCTGTTTGTGCCGACCTGCTCGAGCATGTGATGCTGCTGGGTAATTTCGGTAAGAAGATCAAGGGCAAGACCGGTGCTACAGCGCTATCGGGAATCCGAGGCCCCGTCGGCTTTTTCAGGTATCTCCAAAGAGGCGGCGTATGCAACTGGAAAGCCGCGCGCAAGCATGCGCTGCTGCGTCCTTTCGCCTGGGTGTACCAAGCAGGGCGGTGCGTTCGCGTGATTTTGACGCGCAAGGACATCGCGGGTAGCGTGCGTTTCGATATGGAGGAAACCGCCCGCCGCCGCAACCTCGGTTCGGAGATGGGGCTGTATGATCGCTGATAACGAAGCGGTTCCCGTAACCAAAAGCACATTCAAGGAAGTGCTCGCCCGCGACGGCGTGCTCGTGTACCGCACGCGCGGCGTGTCCATGGAGCCTATGCTGCGGCAGGGTCGCGACCTTGTGACCATCAGGGCGGCGAAGACCGGCGAGCGTTTCCACGAGAACGATGTGGTGCTGTATTACCAGGCGGCTGATAGGTACGTGCTGCATCGCATCGTGGGGGTGGGCCCCGCGGGCTACGTTATCCTTGGCGACAATTGCGTCACCTATGAACGCGATGTCCCGTTCGAAGACGTGCTCGGCGTCCTGGTCTCGTTCGTGCGCGATGGCAAGATGTGCTCGGTCGACGATCCCGATTACCTTGCTTATGTAAGCAAGCTGCGCCGGGGCGAACGCTACCGTATCACAAGGCGTCGGCTGGCCATGCGGGCAAAACGGACGCTCAAGCGCGCGTTTCCCAGACTATCAAGACGTTGGAATCAGCGGAAGCGAGGAAGGGGTAGGTCATGACGCAAAGCGAAGGTAGCGAGCGTCTTTTGAGGTTTAGGCTCGCGGGCGTTCCGGTGCAGGTGGCTTCTCGTTTCGGCTTGCTCGAACAGGTTGGCGAGCCGTATCTAGAGGAGCACGCGGACGATGAGCCCTTGTTTACCGTAAGGGCTAGCGATGACGATCTGGCATTCGATAGGGCGATGGCCCCAGAATACCCCGATCCCTACGTTGAGCTTTGCACCGTGCATCGGCTGATCGCCGAGAAGGTTGCTCCGTTGCGCCGCGTGGTGTTCCATTCTTGTGTGGTCGAGTACGAAGGACGCGCATTCGCCTTCACCGCACGCAGCGGCACCGGCAAGTCAACGCACGCACGGCTATGGATGCGATACCTTGGCGACCAGGGGGCGAAGATTCTCTGCGGGGACAAGCCGTTCCTATACGTCCCCGAGTGTGGGGAACCCATGGTCTACGGATGTCCGTGGACGGGCAAGGAGGGTTGGGGCTATAACGGGCACGCCCCGCTTGCGGGCATCTGCGTGCTTCGCCAGGCACCAACTTGCTCCATCGAGCGCTTGGCTCCAGCAGATGCCTCGGAAACCATCGTAAGGCAATGCTATATACCGCGCAAAAGCCCTATTGGCGCATTGACGGTCTTGAGATGCATCGATCGGGTGCTCGCCGAAGTGCCTGTGTGGGCAATGGGGTGCGATATATCGGAAACCGCTGTCAAAACCTCGTTCGAGGCCATGACCGGGCAGTCATATGCAAAGGTTGTTCGCAAGCAATAGGGAAACGGCATGAAGGGAGTTAGCCATGAACATCAAGAAAGGCTTCGTTATCCAGGAAGTAGGCGGTCAATGGGTTGCCGTCGCAACGGGGGCGGCGGCTGCGGAGTTCAGCGGCATCGTGAAGCTTAACGACACCGCCGCGATCGTATGGCGCGGTATCGAGGAGGGCTTGTCACGCGACCAGATCGTTGCGCGCGTGGTCGAATCGTACGATGTGGACGAGCCGCGCGCGGCCGCCGATGTCGACACCTTCCTGCAGGCGCTTGTGAAGGCGGGGATCGCCTCGGAGTAGGCTACGCCTCTCGGGCGGTAGAGATGCGCCGATTCGGAGGGGCAAACGGCAAAGTGCCCCTTGCTGCGCGGCGCCCGACCCTGTGTCCTTAATCGCGAAGGGCGCTTCGACTGCGGGATCGGGGCTCCCTTCACATCGTGTTTCCCGCAAGGAGGCCAGTCTCGTGGATTCCGGTTCCAAGCTGCATGCCGTTCCCTGGATGATTCGCGTTTTAGGGAGCCGACTCTGGATGGTTGCCGCCCTTGTCGGACTTGAAGTGGTCATCGCCGGTGGCGGCGTCTACACCGCATGGGTGATGCGCGACCTGGTCAATGCTGCGGTTGGCGGCGCTTCTGATGCGCTTCGCCTCAGCGTTGTCGTGTTCGCGGCCGTTTCGGCTGCGTTGATCGCGCTGCAGGCTCTGTATCGCTTTCTGCAGGAACGTGCGCGCACGATGTTCCAGAATATCCTTAGGCTAAGATTCCTCGACAAAGTGTTGC
The DNA here is from genome assembly GCF_052067375.1 of Collinsella sp. HCP3S3_E11. NCBI lineage: Bacteria > Bacillati > Actinomycetota > Coriobacteriia > Coriobacteriales > Coriobacteriaceae > Collinsella > Collinsella sp. HCP3S3_E11. The sequence continues at coordinate 46,720 of NZ_JBQHQI010000006.1, forward strand.
ATGCCGAGCTTTCCAGCGTGCAGGCTGTCCACACCGGCGAATTGATGAGCCGCCTGACCGATGATGCGCGTATCGTGGCATCCAACGCCACTACGGTTGTGCCTTCTGCGGCGGGTATGCTTGCCCGGCTTGTCGGAGCGCTTGCGCTGCTTGTTGTCATGGTCCCTCAAATCGCTTGGATGCTCATTCCCGCGGGAATCGTGCTCGCTGGGTTCACGTTGGGCTTTCGTCGCGTGCTCAAACGCCTTCACAAGTGCATCCGCGAAACCGATGGATGCGCACGTTCCCATCTTATCGAGTGCCTTAACAGCCTGCTTGTCGTGAAAAGCTTCCAGAGGGAAGATTTCGCCGAGCGCGGCGCTGCTGCGCTGTTGGAAGACTATCGGGCTGCATGCATGCGGCGTATTCGATTCTCCAATTTGTGCAACATCGTATTTGGATTGGCCATGAGCGGCGCGTATCTGGTGGCTGCCGCCTATTGTGCATACGGGATCCTCGGAGGCTCGGTGAGCTACGGTACGTTCGTGGCGGCGTTGCAGCTTGTCGGTCAGGTACAGGGCCCGTTGGCTAACATCTCGGGTTGCATTCCGCGGTATTTCGCTATGACGGCCAGTGCCGAGCGTCTGATGGATGCCGAAGCGCTGCCTTATGATGGCGTTGCCGATTCGGAGGAGGGACCCGCAGCGGACGCGACGGGTTTTGCCGGCCTGGAGCTGCGTGGGGTGTCATGCCGATACGGCTCCGAGACGTCCAATGTCGCCGACGCCTGCGGCCCGCGGGCGATTCGTTGCCCCGACATGAACATCGGGCGAGGCGAGTTCGTTGCGTTCACCGGTCCGAGCGGCTGCGGAAAGTCAACCACGCTGAAGGCGATGATGGCGTTTTGCCCTTGCGAAACGGGTGAGTGCTGCGTGCTGCTTGCGGACGGGTCCCGCCAGCCTCTGACGGCGCGCTGGCGTTCCCTTTTCTCTTATGTGCCCCAGGGTAACCACCTTATGGGCGGTACGGTGCGCGAAGCGGTCGCCTTCGGCGATACGGAAGGAGCCTCCTGCGATTTGCGCATGTGGGATGCGTTGCGTATCGCATGCGCCGATTTTGTGCGGGAGATGCCCGAGGGGCTTGATTCGCAGTTGGGCGAAAGCGGTGGCGGCTTATCGGAGGGGCAGGTTCAGCGCCTGGCCATAGCCCGTGCGGTTTTCAGCAATAGGCCCGTGCTCCTATTGGACGAGGCGACCTGTTCGCTAGACCCCGATACGGAACGGCGCGTTCTGCAGAACCTGAGCGCTTTGACGGACAAGACCGTTATCGCGGTAACCCATCGTCCTGCAGCGCTTGAAGTGTGCGACAAGCGCATCGAGTTTTCAGAATGACATCGGGCTTTGGCGTTGCGATGACCTGCGTTGATCCCGCGCCGCAAAAGGCTCCCCTTCTGACTGCTGGACTCTCGGATAAGGCAGATGTATGGGGCTGTCGCATGGTGCAAAACCGCCCCTAACCAGACAAGTCGGCTGATGGCGAGGGGGGCGAACATGAACGACAATCCGAAAGCGGCATCGACGCAGGAAAGCATTGCGTTTCATTTCGACTTCGCCGACGCCACAGACCCCGCAGAACACGAACGACCGCTTATGGAGGGGCTGCGCCGAACGCAGAGCGCGCTCGCCAAGGCGAAGGATGATATAAGGCCATATGCGCATTTCCCTTGGAAAATGTGGGAAACAACTACGTTTTTCCATCGAAAAATGTGCGAGACAACCACGTTTTCCCATCGAAAAATGTGGGAGTATCGCCCGCTCGAGCCTTTTTGCGAATGAGTTTTCTGGGACGGGGATTAAAAAATCATTAGGTACACAATGATTTTTTAATCCCCGTCCCAGAAAACTCATTGGGTGGGTGGAGTGGCAAAAGTAGCTAAAAAAGCCCCGTCCCAAATGAGCTACTTTTCAGAAGTGCGGGGCAGCCGGCGCCCTCGCCGGCTCGCTGCGGACGCTGCGCGTCCGCTTGACGCTCGCCCCCTCGCGGGTTCGAGCCCCATCGGCGTTCAAAAGAAGCGAGCCCGCATTCCAAAGGGACACGGGCTCGTAAACAATACGTGGTAGGGGCGGTGGGACTCGAACCCACAATCCTTGCGGCGAGAGATTTTAAGTCTCCTGCGTATGCCAATTCCGCCACGCCCCCGTAAGATTAGAAGTCTAGCACAAGCCGTCCGTTACGCGTTGACGGCCATCGAGTGTTGGCCCGACTTCTCGAGGAACTCTTGGAACTTTGCCTCGTCGCCCTTGTTTTGGTACTGCAGGGCCAGCAGGTACTCCAGTCGGCAGCGCTTGACCGGGTCGTTGCCGACATCCTCGAGCATGCGCTCCAGCTCGGGAATGTCGTTGTGGCGCTTGAGGATCATCGTGTCGTACATCAGCTGGCATTCGTGCGCGACTGCCTCGGCTTGGCCACCCTCAAAGCCCTTGATCTCGTGCAGCAGCTCCTTGGACTTTTTGCGGTCCTCCTGGCCAACGTAGTAGTTAAAGGCCTTGATCACCAGATCGACGCGCTGCATCTTGGGCAGGTTGAGCCCCAGCAGCAGGTCAAACATCTCGTCGGCGCGCTCGTGGTCCTCGCGCAGCAGATAGGAGTTCAGGCGCAGGTAGTCGCGGTTGTAGCGCGGGTACAGCATGCTGGTGAGTTTGCCGTCGAGCAAACGATCGAACTCGTCCCACTGTTTGGCGGCCATGAGCCGCTGCAGGCGTTTAAACGTGGTGCGTTTTTTGATGCTAAAGAGCAGCGACACGGCGATACAGATGACAACGACGACGGTCCAGAGTGTGCGGGAATCGGGCATATTGAGCTCCTCGGTCGCTCGTAAAACAAGCGGTATGACAAAACGTACTAGATGTATTATACGCAGCGTGCAAGCAAACTGGCACAAAAGTGCATCGAGGCCGAGCGCCATCGCTCGCTGCGGTACACTTACCTAAAGTAAACCATGAAGGGAGACATTACCTATGAAGAAGATCGTTTTGGCTTGCGGTGCTGGCGCTGCTACTTCCACGCTCGTTGCCCAGAAGGTCGCCACCATGCTCGACGCCAACGGTTACGCCGGCAAGTATGAGATCGTGCAGTGCGCCATTTCCGAGGCCAAGGACGCTTGCGACGAGGGCGCCGACCTGCTGATCGCCACCACCGTTGCCCCCGAGGGCCTCACCTGCCCGTACGTGAGCGGCGTGCCCTTTATGACCGGCATGAACCGCGTCGCTGCCGAGAAGGCCGTTCTCGACGTCATGGCTCAGTAGACGCTGCCTGTATGAACGAGCAGAACGCCGACCCGGTCGAGCTCTTTGGCATGCGCGTTGCCCATGTGGGCATTAACGCCACCGACCCGGCAAACGCCCTGGAGATCGCGGAGCTGTTCTCGACGATGATGGGCCTGCCCGTCAGCGAGACCCCGATTTCGTACTTTAACGACTCGCTGGTCGAGATCATGAAGCAGAACGGTCGTGGCGCCAAGGGCCACATAGGCTTTGCCGTCAACGACATCGATGCTGCCGAGAAGTGGTTTGCCGAGCACGGACTCGAGGTCAACGAGGAGTCGCGCGTGCTGCTGCCCGACGGCGGCACCAAGCTTGTGTACTTTAAGCGCGAGTTCGCCGGCTTCGCCGTGCACCTGTGTCGCGAGTAGCGCACAAGCTGCTATAACGAAAAAAGGGATAGGGCCGCATTGCCCTATCCCTTTTTTATGCCGAGGGGGCGACCTTTTGAGGGGACATGAAATCGGGGTCTAATACTTTTCCCGAGAAGTGAACGAGCAGAATTGGACCCCCGAAGCATCGACACTTTGAGGGTACCGTTTCCTGCGGTTTTCATGCTGGAATCCTGCGACTTTCCCGTCGAAAAATGTGGATGCTTCAGGGGTCCAAATACGCTCGTTCACTTCTCGGGAAAAGTATTAGACCTCGATTCACGAGGGGGCTTCCTACCGTGGCAGGCGAATCGTAAAGCGGCTGCCGACGCCCTCGACCGAGGTCACGCCAATGGCGCCGCCATGGCTATCGACAATCCACTTAGCAATGGCAAGCCCCAGGCCCGAGCCCTGCGCGCCGGCATCGCGTGCGTTGTCGGCGCGGTAGAACCGTTCAAACGCGTGAGCTGCGGACTCCTGGTTCATGCCGATACCCTCGTCCTCAACACTTATGTCGATCGCGCCCGTGCCCGTATCGGGAGTTATGGCAAACGTGACGGTCGTTCCCGCGTTCGAATACTTGGCGGCGTTCTGCACGATCACGCGCAGAGCCTGCTTCACAAGCGCCACGTCGACAGGTGCGTCGCAGCGCGGATCGTTGGCAAATGCAGCGTCAAAAGCCAGCCGATACGTGTGCGCGGCGTCGATCATCTGCGATTCCTCGCACACCTCGCCGGCCAGTGCGGCCAGGTTGGTATGCGCACGCCGCAGGACCGTGCGCCCGGCATCGCCGCGTGCCAAAAACAGCAGCTGCTCCACGAGCTCCTGCATATGCTCGCTTTCGGCCTTGAGGGACGCGATGGATTCCGCCAGCACGTCCGGGTCGTCTTTGCCCCAGCGGTCGAGCATGTTTACGTAGCCCTGAATCACCGCGATGGGCGTGCGCAGCTCGTGGCTTGCATCGTTGACAAAGCGCATCTGCTGCAGCTTGGCCTCTTGCATCTGGCGCAGCAGCCGGTTGAGCGCGACCTCGATGCTTGCCAGGTCGGCGTCGCCGGTGGTGACGCTCGGCGAGTCGACGCTTGCACGCTCGATGGCCTGCTCCAGTGTTTCCATCTTGCCGCCGGAGAGTTGCATGCGGCCGAGTTCGTCCACGCGCAGGGCCAAGTCGTTGAGCGGTGCCATGGTGCGACGCACGTGCCTTGCGCCGCCGAGCATGTTGAGCACGCTGATGACCTGCCAACCCACAACGACAAAGTAGAGAGGCCATAGCGCGACGAGGTCCTGCGCGAGGGGGAAGGTCTTGGTGGTACGCGCAAGTTCGACGGTATAGGTGAGCGTTGTCAGGTCCCAGTCGCGCGCGGGCTTCAGCGACATGCCGTGAACGGCGGCGCTGGGGATCCATCCTGAGGTAAACGCGCCTTCGGGCAGCGTCTGGTTGTATCCATAGACGAGGATCGCCGCCGCAATCACCATCAGCAGCAGATCGAGCCAGACGTAGCTCATCAGGCGGCGCCATATATAGCTCCAGTTGATGGCGCGGGCGATGGAGGTGACACGCTTGGCCTCGGCGTTACGCACGGCAGACATAGCCCACCCCGCGCACGGTCTGGATGATGCGGGCGCCGCCGGCGTCCTCGATCTTGGCACGCAGGTGCGCGATGTGCACGTCGACGTTGTTGGTGTCGCCCACGTATTCGTAGCCCAGCGCCTCGTGCGCGATGCGCTCGCGTGTGAGCACGGTTTCGGCATGTGTCATAAGCAGGGCGAGAACGTCGAACTCGCGGGCCGTGAGCGCGATGGGCGAGCCGCCGACCGCGACTTCGCGGCGGTCGGGGTCGAGCACGACAGAGCCCACGGTGAGCGCGGCGGGGGAGGGCGCGACGGAAGCCTTGGTCGACTCGCTGACCAGGGGCACCGCAGCGGCGTCGCCGCCCGCGCCGCCCGCCATGCCCGCCCCAGCGCCGGCGCCGCCAACGCCCGAAGCCGCCCTCACGGCCTCCGCGCGCTTCAGCGCCACGCGAATCCGTGCGAACAGCTCCTCAATCGCAAACGGCTTGGTCAGGTAATCGTCGGCACCGGCATCGAGCCCGGCCACCTTGTCCATCACGGTATCGCGCGCGGTGACCATAATCACCGGCACATCCTTGTGCTTGCGGACACGCCGCAGGACCTCCATGCCGTTGAGCTGCGGTAACAGCACATCGAGCAGAATCAGATCGTAGTCGTGCTCCAGCGCCAGGTCCACGGCGGTGCGGCCGTCGGCGGCGTGCTCCACCTGGTAGCCCTCGTGCTCCAGCTCGAGCGTCACAAAGCGGGCGATTTTCTCCTCGTCCTCTACGATCAGGATCCGTGCCATGCGTGTCCCCGTCTGCGATTACTTGTCGTCGTTCAGGTTTTGCTTGATGTCGTCCGCGGCGTCGGCGGCGTGATTCATAAGGTTGTTGATGCTGCCGGGCACGTCGCCGTCGCTATCGATGCGGTAGCGCATGCCAAAGAATAGGCCAATCAGCATGAGCCATATCGTGGCGCCCCAGGCAAACAGGGCGACGATGGGGATCAGGATGGGGATGTTGAGGATGATGGCGTCGCGGCGCGTGGCGATAAACTTGGTGTCCAGGCTCAGGCGGAAGAGCTTTTTGAGGTACTCCCACACGCTGTCCATCTTCTTGGAAAAGTCAGTCTTTTCGCTCGACTTTTCGTAGGCTGCCTGCGCGGCGACCATCTCGGCCGAGGGCTCATCGACTGGCGCGGCCTCGGTGGCGGCATGCGCCGACGTGGTCTGGGTCTTGCCCTGCGATTCGAGCCAAATGATGGCGTCCAAAACGTTGCCGTCGGCGGCGTCGAGCGCGGCCTTGGCATCGGTGTAGCTCACGTTGCACTTGGTGCGAATGGTTTCAACTTTTTCGAGGTCGTCCATGACCTGTCCTTTCGTTCGATGGGCGCGACGCCAGGCGATCTGCCCGGGCGCGAGCGTTGCGTTCGGCGGTCTGCGTTGCGCGGCGCCGCCCCGCCCTTGGTCGAACTCTATAGTGCAGGTTATAGATTAAGCGATTCTTGAGCCAAGATTAATGTTGGATGAGTTTTTGGGTGTGCAGCGAGGGGTCATTGTTAGTGGCTGGCGGCGAGGGATGGTGGGCCGGTAGCAAGCCGGTGGCAGAAATAGGATAAGCAAGGCGCGCCAATCACATGGAATCAGAATCACGTTGCAAAAGTATGAAAATATGAGGACATTAGCCTGGAAAAGAAATGCGAAATAGTCGAACAGGCGGTGATTGGGGTGCATTATACGAGTTGGGCCCCCAGCGTGATCAACATGATTATCTCACTTACGGTCGGAGGGTGTCTGTCTGTATGGGCGGCCAACAATTCAATCGATGCCAGGGTTTTCGTGACGCTATTCCTGATTGCCTTGGGAATATATGCATGGTTTCGTTTTTGCTTTGAACGAAATCGAACGGTACTGTTGTGTGCGCTGAGGCATATGATGATGGCTCAGCCGTAGTCGAGCAAATCATCATGATTTTATTATCCAATTGCAGTCAAAAGGTATGAAGCGCTAGAATTGCCATGCCTTATTGCAGGGCTGCTACTGATTGAAGAAACGTGAAGCGACTGTGGTTGACGGTCGCTTCACGTAAACAGGCATATTTAAATCTTTCGTAATCTGATTTGGAAATTCAGGTTAAAGAAATAGTCATCATTGATTTTATACACATACCCATAGTCACCATGGTCTGGGTTTGTGCTGGGGAAATCAAGATAAGCCAAATTGTATAGGTAGTCTTTGAATTCGTCGGATTCAAGAGCGTAATGACAGGTTATTTTTCCAGTTTTTGAAACATCGATGTAGCCACCATTGACAACGCCCTTGCCGTCCCAAAGTGTTGAGGCCGTCATTCTGCAATAAGATGCGTATAGAAATGCCTTAAACATGTACTGGTATTTTAAGTGGGGGCGGGAAATCTGGTGTGGATTAGCCTGGGCAAGCCTTTTAACTGCGGCTGGAAGGTCGACATCCTTGTTTCCATGAAAAAAATGATCTCTTAGGATCCATTCGATCGCCTCAGGCAAAAGCGGATTAAGAAGCTCAAGATTGTCTCTAAAAGCTCGAACCTTTGCCTTTTTTGCGATGACATAGTCTTTAAATACAACGGAGTTTGCCGCTTCAATGATTGCGTCGCATCGACTTTGGACTGCTGCGTGGTTTTTGCTGTCCACTAATGAATTGATGCGATTCATGTCATCGTCATTGATGCCGTTAATTTGATAGATCAATCCCGAGGCTGATGCCGTGTTGAATAGGGTGGGGTCATTGCCAAAATACGATTTAATCGAGAAGCCGATGCGGTCGCGCTTGAGGCCAGTGCGCGAATCAAGCGTCGTTAGATAAATGTCGTTTTTATCGCCGCTCCCGGCCTTCAGCTTCAGGACTTTTGCCAGCTTCAGGAAGGTCACCGCTTCTTCAGATGCTGTGAAGGTGCTTTTCCCGTGCTGAATTTGGTCCATAAGATCGTCAGCGACGACAGTAAAATCGCTGGCGGCAATCTTGGCAACGGGAGAGCCGTTAACGTCGATGATTACATCCGTATTGCTTTCATCCATGCTATACGCGACGATGCGGTCTTTGGTTTCTTTCCTAATGACCCCTACAACTTCCATCCATACATCGGTCGCTTGCGTTGAAGTGTCATACGAAAGGGCGATCTTTCCGTCGCCGATAAGGCGCATTGCGGCATAGAGCTCGCTCCATTCGCCTTTATTGGCTTGCCATTCACCTGCTTGCTTTTTATCGCACCCCATCTAAGACCCCCTTAATTCTCTTGGCAATTTCGGCAATGACGGGTACCGTTACCGAATTGCCAAATTGCTTATATAGCTGAGTGTCACTTAGGACTAAATTATATGAATCGGGAAAGCCTTGGAGTCGTGCCCATTCTCGAGGGGTTAGTTTTCTAACGTCTTCTTTATTGATTGACCCCTTAATCCTGGTCACTGGGATCATAGAATGCTCCCGATGATCGACAATCAGATTGCGCTCGCGACCCATGCCTCCGCAAACGATGGCTCCTGCGATGCCATCTAGCTTGCGAATTTCATAGCCAAACCCGTGTCCAAGTGCCTCATGTCTCGCTCTGTGCTTCCTGAGTGTTTCCAGGTAAACATCAGATAGATAGTATTTTGGGCTAATGGGGGCGTTTTCGAGAATGTCGCTGAGGGTGGCTTTGTGCTCAAGTCCAGATGGAAAAGTAAAGCTATCTGGCGCGACGTCGTCTCGAAAAGCAACAATATAAATTCGCTCTCTGTTTTGGGGGACACCAAAATCCTTAGAGTTCAATATCTTATAAAAAGGGACATATCCCTCTTCTTTTAGCGCACCAAGAATGGTCTCAAATGTCCTGCCTTTATCGTGGATGGGGAGTCCCTTGACGTTTTCGCAGAAGATAACGCTTGGTCTGTTTGCACGCTCAGTGCAAATGCGAAGTGTATCGAAGAACAAAGTTCCACGTGCCCTGCCTTTGTAATCGTCAGCAAATCCCTTTCGTTTCCCTGCCAGACTGAAAGCTTGGCAGGGAAAGCCTGCCAAGCAAATATCGAAATCGGGGACATCAGAAGCATCGATTTGCGTAATATCGCCTGCGATTTGAAAGGAGTCGATGAAATTAGCACGATAGGTTTTACGTGCTGGTTCATCCAATTCGCTTGCAAAGATGGTTTTGATGTCGGAGCCAAAGGCTTCTTCAAATCCCATCCTAATACCACCAATGCCAGCAAATAGATCAATGGCTCGATACGTTGCCATACCACTCCCGATAACAATGCGGTGTTGAAGCAGCTAGAAACCCGCAGACGTCTTCTTTCGAATTAAATATTTTATTATAGCTTTGGTTGAGTCGGTCTTGCATGCGGTGCCTAGTCAAAAACACTATAAAGCAATCCTGAGATAGGAAATTGAGGGTATTATTAAAATGTATGACAGAGCGAGAACTAGTTACATTTAATGGATGAGCATTGTTGCTGCCCTGTATCGTGTGCATTGACAGCGAACGAGACAATAGCGGTCAAGTGTGCATGTAGCAAAACCTAGGTCGTCGAGCGCGTCGGTGCAATGGGCTCATGCGTCGCGCGTCTTGGACGGTCAGGTCGCTTAAGACGCATTTGGGAATGTCACTTTCAGGCAAGGGCATGTGTCCCGCAATCAAATTCGACATTATTTATCCGTGCGCGCTTTTGGCGGATTGTCCGGCCTTACGTGCATTGAGCTGCATGAATACTTGACGAAATGTAAATAATCCAGAGTGGACTTTAAAATTGTCGTGAGGCATGGAAGCTAGGATTAATGACTATGCCCTTCGTCGTTTAACTCCTCTTCTATAGCTGCTTCTGCGGTTGCGATGCGACCGACTCTGATAGATAGGCAATCCTGGTAACTGGATAAACCGGGAACGGGGATATGTTCAATTGCATTTGCCCTCCTCTTTCTCGCCCTGTCTGCCTCTAGTTCTAATGAGGTGACGGAAACAACTAGATTGAATTTAGAAAGTGTCCATCCGTTATTCGGTTTATGACAGCTGCTGGCGTTCTTTTCTGCGAGTTTGCCTAAGTGAGCTGTTTCAATATTTCGGACACTAAGCTGCCAGTTTTACACGCTTCCTACATCAAACTCGACGACCCTCGCCGCGCGATCGAAGAACGACGCCGTCTTCTTGGCCGGAACCTGGCCATCGATGGTCGAGTGCGGCCTGAACCGGTTGCAGTAGCGTTCGATGCAGTCGATTGCGGCATGCTTCGCGTCGGCGCACGTGGCGAACTTCTGCTGGCAGCACATCTCATTTTTTAACGAAGAGAAAAACGACTCCGCGACCGCGTTGCCGTGGCAGCTGCCGGTGCGGCCGCACGACAGCCTCACGCCGTTTCCCTCGGCTCAGTCGGCGAACGCCTTCGAGGAGTACCGGCTTGCGCGATCGCTGCGGAAGATGGCGTTCTCGGCTACGTACCCGCGCCCCTCGGCCGTCTCCGGCGCCGATATCACGTTCTCCAGCTCGAGCTCGCGTATGCGCTTGCGGGCGGCCTTCATCTCGTCGCCCTCTGCCTTGGCCGCGGCCGCCGCGGCCAGGTTGGCCAGATCCTTCCTCCTGAACGCCACCCATCTCCCCAGGCCTTCTCATTGATGCCGAGGTCGGCGGCCACTTGGGCGATGGACTTCTCCGACGCGATGGCGAAGTCCGCGGTCTCGGTGCGGTTGTCCGCTGTGTAAGGGGGCCTGTCTGCCATGGCTGAACACTCCTTTCTTTTTGGCGCTGAAACGATAGTCGCCGCTCAACGCCATTCCTCTAAGTCAAGTGTCCAGAAATACGATACAGCTCGGTACGAGCTCCTCCCGATCGGCGAGTGGCTGACCGAGGACGTGGACGACGTCGCTGTCCGGTTCCTGTTCGAGCTGGTCGAGCGCAGGCACATGTCTCACTCGACCGTGCTGTGCACGCAGTACACGCCGGCGGAGTGGCACGGCAGGCTCGTCGCGTCGAGGAAGTAGCGTCCCGGTGATGTGGAAACCGCGAAGCACCCGATACTGAAACGGCGTGAGCATCGATACTGAAAGTGCGAAACGGGCGGTGCTCATGCTGCGAAATACTCACGGTAAGCCAAATTACCGAGTCCATGTCAAAGAAGTCGAACTCTGGGCGAAAAAGGAGCTCGCCGAGCTAGTCGATAAATACATCGGCTAGCCGCCAACAGCATCAGAAACCAGTCGCGTCGTCCAGGGCACCTCGATCTGGACGACGCGACTGGTTTCCGCCATCCCGCGTTGCAGACAACGCCACAGACCGATACGTCCATTTTCATGTCCGCACAGAGCGCTATCCTAGGTCTACATAGAACAACGTCTTTGCTTCACTAAGGAGCACGCCATGTCCGAGTCTACGCAGCTTGCAAACCTCATCTCCGAGCTTGAGATTGCACCCGTCACCGATGACGAGGCACTCAAGCACGAGAAGAACGCTATCCCGTTCGCTTCACTCGCCGCCCTCGGCGGATCCATGCTCTCGCTTTCGGACACGTTCCGCACGGTTACCACTACCGCAACGCAAGTTCTGCCCGAGGGACTCTACAGCATCAATTGGCGTGGATATGAAGGTTCCCTCATGGCGCTTAAAGATTGTGCCGGATTCACCTCAACGATCCAGAAGACAGTCGGAGGTCTTGGACAAGTCGGGCTCAACCCCGTCTCCGCCGTCCAAACAACCACCACCGCAACCGTCACCCTCATTGACCCGGTAACTCTCGGCATTGCAATCGCCATAGCAGGACTCGAGAAGAAGCTCGACGAAATCCAGGAGACCCAAAAGCAGATTTTGGGCTTCATCATCGACGTAGAGAAATCCAAGCTCAAGGGCAATCTCAACGCGCTCAACGGCCTCGTCCAGCGCTACAAGTACAACATCGATAACCAAACGTTCTGCAGCACCACTCTCAACACCATCGCCAGCATTGAGCGCGAGGCCAACCAGGCGATTGAGCTGTGGAGCAAGAAGGCGCAGGAGTGCCTAAGCAGCTCCGCACCCATTGAAGTCGGCGCCAGCGTGCACGACCGCGCGACCAGCGCAAAGGACGCGCTCGTCCAGTACCAACTCGCGCTCTACGAGGTGGCGTTCTGCACGCTGCTCGAAGTACTTGTGAACAAGAACTTCGAGCAGGCCTACCTGAATCAACGCAGCAAGGAGCTTGAGGAGAAGTCGCTCGAATACCGAAAACTCTTTACCGAGTGCTCTGAAAAGCTCGAGCAGAGCATGAACAACACGGTCGAGCAAGGCGTCCTTGGTGCAGGTGCCGCCGTAACCGGATTCCTCGGCGACATGCTCGCCAGTATTCCCGCAATCCAGGACTCCCCCGTAGACGAAATGCTCAAGGATGCCAGCAAGGACATCAACAAGTTCAAGGACAGCCAGATTAAAGACGAGATTGGTCGCTTTGCCAGCAAGAAAGACAGCTGCGTTGCCCCCTTTGTTGAGAGCATCCACATGATCCAATCCACCTTCAACAAGCCGCTGGAACTGTACATGGACAACGAGAACGTGTACTACCAGCTGGCGGGATAAGGAGGGGAGATCATGGAGTGGCTCTGCTCAAAAAACGAGCTGCTACTTAAAGTGTCTGATACGGCAACACAGCGCGTTGCCGCAGACTTTGTCTGGGAAAACGCGCAGGGCAATGTGGAGTTGAACCTACCTCCGCTTAACTCGATTGAGATTCGTTGTTCAAAAAGACCGCTAACGCCGCTGATAAAGCTTGAGGAAAGTGCTTCTACGAGCTTCGGGGTAATCCACCTCTACGCCCGGAACTTGCAGGGCAAGATATTTCCCATAGAGCTACCGCACAAATCAGACCATGCACTCATCAAGAACACATGGCATTCCTTCGATTACAGATATCAAGAGATCGAAGGCACCTTGAATAGTCTCGGCGTCACACTCGGGGTTGACCTCACCATCTCCCAATACATAAGCTGCCTCAAAGAGCTCGAAACTAAGGACTACTTCGAGTGTCTCTACCGTGTATCGGCAGATCTTGTCTCGACCGAGGCACTCAGCCTATGCGACAGCATCGAGGAAACCGTCTGTCACTTCACGGGTAGCCTCTTCGAATACCAGGCAGTCGGAAGCGCATGGTTGAACTTCATGCGAAAGCAATGCCCTGGGATGATCTTGGGCGACGGCATGGGGCTCGGCAAGACAATCCAAGTCGTCAAGGTGATCTGCGACCAGCTCAACGAGAACCCCAGTGCCAAGATCCTCATCATCTGTCCTTCCGCTCTCATGGAGAACTGGTCGCGAGAAATCGACAAGTTCTCGAACGGAATCACCAAACAGAAACATTCGGGACAGGCTCGATCCTACGATTTCAGAAACCTAAAGAAAACAAACGTCACCATTACAACCTACGACACGGCGAAGAACGACAGAACCGTGCTCGACCAGATCGAGTGGGACATTGTCGTTCTGGACGAAGCACAGGCGATCAAGAATCCAACGTCGCAAAGGTCCAAGCAAATAAAGCTCATCCCTCGCAAGCTTGGCATAGCGGTAACGGGCACGCCGTTCGAGAACCATATGACCGACATCTGGTCACTCATCGACTTCTGCATCCCGGGTCTTCTTGGAAGCCAAAACGAATTCAATTCAAGGTTCTCCGACGATGACGAGTCGGCGTCCCTGCTCGGCAGCATGATCGCCCCTTTGCTACTGAGACGAACACTAGATGACGTACCCAACGACCTGCCCGACCTCATCGCGATACCCATGCCCATAGAGCTTGAAGCGGCAGAGGCCAAGCGCTACGAAGAACTCAGGCAGCAATACACTACGTCCGGATTCGCGCTAGCAGCGATCAACAAGCTGATCGCATCTCTTGCTGCGCCAAAAACGAGGGACGAAGGCGTATCGGACCTGAAATACGAATACCTGGACACCGTTGTCGACGAGATTACATCGGTTAACGAGAAGATGATCGTTTTCGCGGACAAGCTCGTCGCAATCGAGGCCATGCGATCAAGGTACGGAAAGAAAACCAGCGTCTATACGCTAACGGGCGAAGACAAGCCCGATGAGCGACAGAGGATCGTCGACGATTTTTCGACGATCAAAGGCTCGGCCCTTTTGGTTGTCAATCCCAAGGTAGGCGGAGCAGGTCTCAACATCGTCGAAGCGAACCACGTCTTCCACTTCTCACCGCAATGGAACCCGGCAGTCATAGACCAGGCTGACTCCCGTGCGCACAGGAGAGGTCAGAAGAAAAAAGTAATTACGCATTACCCCTACTATGCCAACACCGTTGAGGAATACATGTGGCAGAAGGTCTACCTAAAACGTGATCTCGCCGAACAGGTAGTCGTCGGCAGCGACGGAACCATCAAGGCGAACGAAATCGCAGAAGCATTGACCATCTCACCGATTTAGGAAGGAACCAGCAATGAGCAGCAACGAAGAAAGCTATATCGTCCGACCAAATCCCGCACGCCTCCTAGAGGGTCTTCGCGATACCGGCTACGTTTTCAACACCGCCGTCGCGGACATCATCGACAACTCCATCGCCGCCAATGCTACGGAAATCTGGGTCACCGCCTTCCAGGGTGCGGATAACAAGATCAGGGTCTCGATTACCGACAACGGAACGGGCATGGACAAAGACGCCCTTAAGAACGCGATGCAGTACGGCGCCGCGCCACGTGAGGACATCCACTGCTTAGGCAAGTTCGGCCTGGGTCTAAAAACCGCATCGACATCGTGCTGTCGTCGTCTCAAGGTCATATCCCGCGATGACCCCAGTGGAGATTTCGAGTGCGCGATCTGGGATCTCGATAGCATCGCCAAGGAGAACGATTGGGTTCTTAAATTCGAGAAGCCCACGGATGACGACCAGGACGAGCTGGAGCTCATAGAAGACTCGGCGGGAACTGTAGTCGTCTGGGAAAAGTGTGACAAGCTGCTTTCAGCTCGCTACACGAACCCCGATTCCGAGCCATTCCACAAGGCGTTTGAACGCAGCCTGAAGGAACTCCGACAGCATATCGCCATGGTGTACGAGAGGTTCCTGAACCATGACGACGATCGCGCCGCAAACATCAGCATCCACCTTAACGGCGAAGCGGTCGAGGCATGGGACCCGTTCTGCAAGGAATACGATTCGGTAGGCTACGGCGAGCAGAACATACCCGTCTCAGGCTCCATCATCGAGGGTGGGTCGAGCACTATCAAGGTCAAGGCGTACATCGTCCCCGCGAAGCGCGAGCTGCTGAGCGAGAAGGAGTACGACAGGGTGATGCCGGGCAGGATCGAGAGTCTCAAGTCGTTTACCGACATGTCGCTGAGCGGTTTCTACGTATACCGTGAGAACAGACTTATCCACTGGGGCGACTGGTTCGGAATCAAGGGTGTCGACTTCCACAACAGCCTGTGTCGCTTCGAGCTTTCGTTCAATGCCGAACTCGACGACATCTTCCAGGTCGACATCAAGAAATCCAGAATCGTGCTCAACAGCTTGGTGAAAAGCAAGCTGGTGCAGTTCGCCGACCCCATCAAGAAGGAAGGCGACAAGCGCTACCGCGGCACGCAGAGAAAAGCCGCCGTGGAGAGCTCGGGAGACATGCACGCCGAAGTCATCCCCGCGCTGGAAAAGCAAGAATCGGATTACCGAGGAAGCTCCATGTCTGTAAACGAGGAAGGTAAAGTCGAGGTCAGCAACAACTTCGGAATCACTGTCACTTCATATGATTCAATAAACGCTGGACCGGTATTCGAAGTGGTAGAAAGCCTCGCAGACGGCATACTGTGGGAACCGGCGTTCATCGGCGGCAAGCGTGGTGTACTGGTAAACGCCGGACACGAGTTCTACAAGCGCTACTATGGCAACAATATGGACAACCCGCTGGCGGTCAAGGGCCTGGATTGTCTCTTCTGGGCCCTCGCCGCGGCGGAAACGGGAGCAACAAGCCAAGACGCGCAGATCAACCTTGAAGATTCGCGCTACGATACATCCAGGCTGCTCAGGGACCTCGCCCGAAGCGTGATGCCCGACGTTTCAATCGAAGATTTCGAAGGCGATGGCGAATAGTAGATGGCTCTGGATCCCTCTCACCTCGAGAAAGAGCTGACGGCAAAGCTTCTCGTACCAATAGAGTGCGAAGATTCCGGTGCACGAATCTCCTGTAGGCCCGCTATATTCCAACAAGGCCATGGGTTTTCGTTTGATTGCTCTGTCATGTCACCAACACTGTTCGTAGCCTCGCTTCAACTTGATTCCTTCGGTGTCGATATCGTCGACGCATGGAGGAACCACCATGCGTCGACGGCTCAAGAAGCATTCGCGTTCCTGGCATCTTTAAAGTGCGACATCTCGGTCTGGCTTCGAGCTAACGGCGCGCGCTTCTCAACCGCTGACGAGATCGCGGCGATTCCAGATGAAGACTTAGACGCAGCGAGCACGCGGTTGAGGCTCACGCTTCAGACCGATGGAAAGTCGAGCGTTTCCGAGAACATCGCAACGTTGCTATTCGCTTCGCTCGGCTTCTCCCTTATTCTCGCCGATGCCTACGCGAACCTGGAAAATAGCGAAGCCCCTGAGTTCAATACAGAGGCGGAACTCGAGGGGGCAGCTTACGAAGCAACATCCGTAAGGTATGAGCGTAGCAGGAAGAATCGCATGCGTTGTATAGCCGCCCATGGCGATAGATGCTATGTATGCGGCTTCGACTTCGGAAAGGCATACGGGCCCTTTGCCGAGGGGTTTATCGAGGTTCACCACCGAACGCCAGTATCGACGTTGAGCAAAGAAACGAAAATCGACCCGGTAAAGGATCTGGTTCCGCTTTGCGCAAATTGTCATCGTGCCGTCCACATCACAACACCACCCATGAATCCAGACGAGCTGAAAGAGATAGTCGGGAGTAGAAAGTGAAATACCACGTCCTTCCACCCAACGCAGGCCGAACGATCAATAGCCTTAGAGACTCAGGTTACGACTTCAAAACCGCTGTCGCCGATATCGTGGATAACTCCATCGCGGCGCATGCGTCCGTGGTGCGCATCACCGCTGTTTGCCGAAGCTACTCAGGAGACATCATCGTCTCTATCAGCGACAACGGCCACGGCATGGGCATCGACCAGCTCTGCAACGCCATGACGTACGGGTCGGACGTCCGCGAAGATAAGCACAGCCTCGGTAAATACGGCCTCGGCCTCAAGACGGCATCGACCTCCCAATGCAGGAGGGTGTCGCTCATCTCAAGAAACGTCCCAGGAGGCAAGGCGAGCAAGCTCACACTGGATATCGGCCATGCGGAGAAGACCGGCAAGTGGGAATACATCGAAAGCGAGCCTACTCGCAACGACATGCGCTACCTAAAGGCAACGGCGGGAGAAGGAACAGGCACCACGGTCCTTTGGGAGGACTGCGACCGTCTCATGGGCCGATCCTACAAGAACCCTGGTGGAACCGCACAGCAAAATGCACTGAAGAGAAAGGTCGAGGAGCTCAGCTTCCACCTCAGCATCGTGTTCCAACGATTCATCGACCATCAGTATTACGACGTCCCCAACGTTGAGGTGATCGTCAATGGCACAAGCCTAAAACCGTTCGATCCGTTCGCGCTCGAACTCGGCCTTACCGAAACCGTAGTGGATGAAGTTCTTTACCCCCAAGCCAAGCTCAACGGCGACCCTGAAAAAGGATTTCATCTCGTTGGCCGCATCATCCCCGCGCGCGATGAGCTCGAGACATCTGCCAAGCAGAACGTGGTATTCCCGCCCGGCGTTAACCCGGACGACATGCAGGGCTTCTATATCTACAGGGAAAACCGCCTCATACATTGGGGCGACTGGTGCGGTATCTATAAGACCGAATTTCATTACCGTCTTTGCAGGATCGAACTCTCCTTCTCCTCAGATTTGGACGAGTTCTTTAACGTCGACTTTCAAAAGTCCAAAGTAACTCTCGAGCAAGGAATCGCATCGAGACTCAAAGAGCAGATCCTTCCGGGCTTGCGGACGAAAGCTGGCGAACGCTATCGCTCCGGCTCCACGAATGCGGAAACCAGAGCGGCACCATCCCGCCACGCGAGATCGAACAAAACAATTTCCAAGCTTGAACAAAGTGAACAGGGCAGCCTATTCAAAGTATCCCAATTGAAAGACGGGACACGTAAGGTAACGAGTGCCAAGCAGCGTTCCTTCATCGAGGTAATCCCGCTTGAATCAAAAGTTGGACAGAAGGTCAACATCCGCCCGGTCGACCATCTGCCCGAAGACGCCCTATGGCGTTCCGGGCTATTCTCGGATTCGGGCATAACGAGGACCTACGTCGAAGTGAACGTGTCTCATCCGTTCTATCAAAGGGCGAACGCGATTGCTGGAGGAAGCTCGAGGATGACGAGGTGCCTCGACTACCTGATCTGGTCCCTCGCGCAAGCGGAGTATGCCACCAAAGACCAGGAGTCCCTTGAGAACTACCACGACATGATCACGGAGGTCTCGAGAACGCTTCGACTTTTAGCCGAGGACCTTCCCCCCGTTGACGAATAGAGCATTCGCTGCCTCGATTATCATGTCCGCACGGGCACATACTATCGAATAAACCAAGATTGCCTTCGAAGCGATGGAAACCCGCTTCGAAGGCTACACTTACTCGCAGTGCAACTTGATATGCCCCGAAAGATGCTACATACAGTGCGTATATAACGGTTAGGGACCTGATTGCGGGCGAAGAGGCGGCCAAAGCCAGCGCAAAGTCCGATGACAATCTTTAGCCACTGCGCTGAACGGCGCGACCGATCGGCAGGCTGTCGGGAAAAGTCCAGGCAACCTGCCGATCAACGCTTCATATCGTTGCCGCCGATATTCCTGTGGATAAGGAGTTTTTAACCGCATCTGCTCATTGTTCGGCGATGCTCGTATCGATGGATAATTCTGACGCTGCTCAAAAGTTCCGGACGAAATATCGATGGCGGCCTTCGTGTTGAACTGATCCGTCTTGCCGGGTTTTCTTTAAGATTTTCGTTTCGTCGAGCGGTGGCTGGGAGGGGGTTACTCCCAGTGACCTGCGGCATCATGTTTGGCGCTGCATCCGGAGCAGCCGGAGAGTGGGGCGCTCGTCGCCATGGTGAGCGCAGTGGATTCATGGCGGGTGTGGCAACGGGATTGCTGTTCGATGGGTGTTTCGACGGCTATATCAATCGATTCCGCGAGTTTGATTTTTCGAGAGGCAAGCCTCAGAAAACGGGGCCGTCTCGTCAGGAGGTGGCCGCGCCCATCGAGCCCCGCGGTGTAGATACCTCAAGAACGAAGGTAATCGTCACCAAGCACGGCAAGATTTATCACCGTTCTGCGGGATGCAAAAGCCTTCCTCAAAGCGCCATTAAAACGAGCGTGCCATTGGCGACTGCGCTCAAACGAGGCAAGACGCCCTGCCCAACATGTTGCCCGCCAGCGGCTTAGATGTTCCTTTGGGGGTGTTCTGCAAGGATATAGGTCCTTGCAGACGCGCGGGCCTAAAAACGTGTCCGCACGCAATGTGACACTTAGCCTGTCGCCCTGCTCTGTCGCGGCGGCATGTACCTGAACAACGACCCTCTAAGGAGCTCGAAATCTATGAGTGACAACACCAAGCATCTCGCAAAGAAGTGCGTCAAGGACGCAGGGCCGTGCCTCGCGCTGTGCGTGGCCGGTGCTGCGGTCGCGCTGCTGGCTGTTCTGGGGCCGTTCGACGTGCTCCGAAGTGCCAGCTCTCTGCACGTTTGCATGGCCCTTGCCGGCGCCATGATAACCGGTGGCGTGCTCGATCTGATTTTTTGGGTGCTCGACCCGTTTGGATGGAAGAACGAAGGGTAAGTCCTAAAGGATGGATACCCCGCAGCAACAGGAGGTCCCCGTGATCTGGTTTACCAGCGATACTCACTTTGGGCATGAGAACATGCTACGGCTTAGCGATAGGCCTTGGTCGACTGTTGCGCAGATGAACGACGCCATGGTCGCTAACATTAACAGCAAGGTCGCTGCGGATGACGAGCTCTACATCTTGGGTGACTTTAGCTTTAAGATGACCGCCCGGGATGCCTACGAGCTGCGCAAAAGCATTGTCTGCAAGCGCGTCCATCTGCTGCCCGGCAACCACGACAAAGACTGGACGCAGTCTGCGGTAGCGGATGCTTTTATCGTCGAGCCGTCCATTTGCGTGCTCAAGATCGACCGCCAAAAAATCGTGCTGAGCCACTATCCCATGGCCGACTGGCAGGGCATGTCGCACGGCAGCTGGCATCTGCACGGGCATATCCACAGCTGCGGCGACGCGTACAACAAGTTCAACCTCAGACAGGGGCTGCTGCGCTACGACGTGGGCGTGGATGCTAACAGCTACGCCCCGGTAAGTCTGGATGAGCTCAGGTCGTGGTTTGCTCAGGTAGACGAGCCAGTGCGGTGCGTTAAATGGCCGTGGTGGGTCAACGCCACGGGTGACGAGCAGATCGAGCACGATCTCGAAGCCTATAAGAGGGAAGTGGTGATCCGATGACGGTCTATGTGACGGGCGATATTCACGGCGGCGTCGACATGCAAAAACTGCGCGACTGGGAGCTTGGGGATAGTCTGACGAGTGGCGACTATCTGATTGTTGCGGGCGACTTTGGCTTTCCCTGGGATTTCTCTGCCGAGGAGTGTGCCGACATCGCCTGGCTGGAATCGCGTCCCTATACCGTGCTGTTCGTCGACGGCAATCACGAGCGTTTCGATCACTGGGCGGAGCGTCCCATGGAGCTGTGGCACGGTGGGCTAACGCAACGCCTGTCGGATACCTCTCCCATACGGCGCCTGACGCGCGGCGAGGTTTTTGAGCTCGACGGCTCAACGATCTTTACCATGGGCGGCGCCACGAGCGTGGATAAGGAATACCGCATTCCCTATTCCAGCTGGTGGCCACAGGAGCTGCCGGACGAGCGCAGCTTTGAGGAGGCGCGGACAAAGCTCGACAGCGTGGGCTGGAAGGTTGACTACGTGGTCACCCACACCTGCTCTACGCGCATGCTTTCGCCCACGCTCTATCCAGGGCCTGGCTGGAATTACCCCGCCGTTGATCGGCTTACGGCATTTTTCGATGAGCTGGAAGACCGCTTGGACTACAAGCGCTGGTACTACGGGCATTTTCATCGGGATGCCAACCCTGCCGAGCGCCATACCGTGCTCTATGACTGCATCGTTCGCTTGGGCGACGAACTCCAGCCCTGGGACGTTGCGTAGGGGCGAGGTATTTGGCTACTCGGCCGTTACAGCGATGTTCTCGCGGTGCGCGCGGATGACATTCCAGCTAAAGTGCTCGACCAGCTGCTCGGCAGAGCGCGGCGTGGTGTCCGGTGTGATGCCCGTTTGCCCGGCGAGCCATCCCAGCAGCGCCTCGGGCGTGCCAAAGCGTGCGCGTAGCTCGCCCAGGTCCAGATCGCGGTCGCGCTTGGAAAGGCGGCGGCCGTCTGGCGACACGAGCAGCGGAATGTGCGCGTAGTGCGGCGTGGGAAGTCCCAGCAGATGCTGCAGATAGATTTGGCGGGGCGTAGAGCCCAGCAGGTCGCATCCGCGCACGACCTCGGTGACGCCCATGGCAGCGTCGTCGACCACCACGGCTAGTTGGTAGGCAAAAACGCCGTCGCTGCGGCGCACCAAAAAGTCGCCGCACTCGGTGGCGAGTGCCTCGCATTGGGCTCCGTACGTGCGGTCAACGAATTCGATCACGTCGCCGGCGAGGTCGTCGACGGCGGGCACGCGCAGGCGCGTGGCGGGAGCGCGCAGGGCACCGCGGCGGGCGATCTCTTCGACAGAAAGGTTTCGACAGGCGCCGCGGTAGATGGGCGTGCCGTCGCTGGCATGCGGCGCGCTCGCGGCGTGGAGCTCGGCACGCGTACAAAAGCAGGGATAGGTGAGGTCGGCGTCATTCAGCCGGCGCAAGGCGCTTTCGTACAGGTCCAGACGATCGTGCTGGTAGAAGGGGCCTTCGTCCCACTCAAGCCCTAGCCAGGCCAGGTCGTCAATCAATTGAGCGGCAAGTTCCGGGCGCTTGCAGCGATCGTCCAGGTCCTCGATGCGCAACACGATGCTGCCGCCTTGGCTGCGGGCCGAAAGCCACGAGCACAGGCAGCTGAACACGTTGCCCAGGTGCATGCGGCCCGAGGGCGACGGGGCAAAACGGCCTACGACAGGTACGGGAACGGAGGCGGGCGGCGTTGTTGGCGCGTTCGCGGCGGGTGTTGCTATGTTGCGTGCGTTGATATCCATGCGGACGAGTATAGCGCGGGGCGCGATGGGGAGGCGTCACTGTGGTCCGCAAGTTGTCGAGGCCCCGCATTGCGTATGGTGGGCCGCAGGCTCGGTGCTTTGATTCCTGTCGATCAACTCAGTACCTTAGACAACAGAAACCCCGGCAGCTCTTCGCAACTGCCGGGGTTTCCGCGGAAAAGGGGGACATGATCCTCGAGCGAACGGCAAAGGGGCAAACCAGTTTCGCTCAACTGCTTTATGCCCCTCGGCTGGCGGCTCAATCAGCGCGTGCCGCGCCCACACAAAGCTGCTACACCTGTGACGGAGCTGTGAAGTGGTATCTATTGCTGGCGCGGGCCATGCCAAGGGTGTCCCTCATGACTAGTCATTTAAGAACGTCCCCAATGACTACCCAATGATTAGCTGCTGGCGGCAGGCATGACTTTCATCCCGTTTGGCGCTCCGGTCGCCTAGATGTTCGTCATGTGTACCCGCAAACGTGGGACAATGGCGCTGTTGGTTTTACAGACAAAGGATGTGCCTATGAACGCCCCCGTTGCCAATGCTTGTCGGCAGCGCTGCCTGCTTGCGCGATTTGCTTCCATTTGCGCACTCGTCGCGTGCGTGCTGCTGCTGTTGCCCGCCGTTGCACGTGCCGACGGGTATTCCATGACCCAAACCTATATCGGTGCCACGGTTGAGGCCGATGGATCGCTGACCGTTGTCGAGGGACGCCAGTTTGATTTCGACGACGACATCAACGGCGTGTATTGGGATATCAATACGGGCACCAACCAGCAGGGTGGTACGGCGGGTGTCGATGTGCTGAGCGTCGAGGAAGATGATGCCGCGTTTAGCAGGGTTGACTATGCAAACAAAGGCGACAACGGCGTCTATACGGTTGAGCAGTCCGACGGCGGCGTAAAGATCAAGGTGTTCAGCCCCCACGAGAGCGGCGACAGCGCGATCTATTACGTGAGCTACACCATGACCGGTGCGGTTATGAACTGGTCCGATACCGCCGAGCTCTACTGGAAGTTTGTGGGTGACGGCTGGTCTGCGGACTCCGATGACGTCGAGATGGAAGTTTACTTCGCAAATGCCGCTGCCGGAACGGCGGCCGTCAAGGGCGATAACTTCCGTGCGTGGGGCCACGGTCCGCTCACGGGCGACGTGTCGCTCGACGCGGACGAGCCCATGGTCACCTATACCATACCCTGCGTGCATCAGGGTGAATTCGCCGAGGCGCGCATCGCCTTCCCCAGCGATTGGGTGCCGCAGCTCGCCGCCTCGGGCAAGGAACGCATGTCGACAATTCTGAGCGAAGAGAAGGCGTGGGCCGAGGAGGCCAACGCCCGCCGCGCTCACGCCCGCATGATCGCCAATGCACTTGCCGTGGTTAGCGTTGTCGCGGCGGTTGCCTTTACCGGCACAATCGTCGTGCTCAAGTTGCGCAAGCGCAAGCCCAAACCGCTGTTCCAGGACGAATACTTCCGCGACGTGCCCTCGGCCGACCATCCCGCCGTGCTTTCGGCCCTCATGAGCTGGAACGAGGTGCCCGATCAGGCATATATCGCCACGCTCATGAAGCTCACCGACGATCGCGTGATCAAGTTAGAGGAGGCAATCGCGACCAAGGGCAAGAAGGGCCTGCTCCGTCGCGAAAAAGAGGAGCAGACGTATCGTGTGACGGTGAGCGATGCGGGCTGGAAGTCGGCCAAGGGCATTGACCGCATGGTGCTCAAGGTTTTCTTTGCCGGTGCTAAGCCCGACGAGAACGGCGATCGCTCGCGCACGTTTGACGAGCTGCAACACTATGTTAAGCAGCACGCTACGCCCGTGGGCGACAAGCTCAAGGACTATCAGAGCACCGTTAAGGGCAAACTGGCCGATAGCGAGTACGTTGCCTCGGACGGCATTGTCGCAATGGTGTTTTGCCTGGTTCTTGGTACTCTGATCGCCTTTGTTCCCGTGGGATCCATCTTCTTTACCGACGGCGCACAGGTGAACATTGTCGCCGCGGTTATCTCGGTGCCGATTGTGCTGGTGGGTATTGGCGTGGGCCTTACGTTCCGCCGCCTTACGCCGGAGGGCGCCGAGGTGGCGGCTCGCTGCAAGGCGCTCAAGCATTGGCTCGAGGACTTCACGCGTCTAAAGGAAGCCGTCCCCGGCGATCTGGTGCTGTGGAATAAACTTCTGGTGATGGGTGCGGCGCTGGGCGTTTCCAAGGAAGTTCTGCGTCAGCTTGCCGAGGCCGTGCCGCCCGAGGTGCGCGAGGCCGACGGCTTCTACGACAATTACCCCTGCTACTGGTGGTACTACCATCACTACGGAAACCAGTCTCCGCTCGATTCGTTCGATGGCGTGTATCACGAGAGCATCCGTGAGCTGGCTTCGAGTTCCGATAGCTCGAGCGGCGGCGGCGGTGGTGGCTTCTCGGGCGGCGGGGGCGGCGGGGGCGGCGGCGTCGGCGGAGGCGGCGGCGGAACGTTCTAGCGGTCCTAAATTATGGGATGGGCTTTTCTCGGCAGCCGTCGGGGAAAGCCCATCCCCTTTTTATGCGCCAAAATGCGCCGATCTTTTACTTTTGCCCACCGCCATTTGCAGAATCCTCTATAGGGTGATGCCAGCGAGGGTTTCGGTGACTCTTTTGTTCAAGACTGTCCCTGGCGACTAGTCATTTAAGAACGTCCCCAACGACTAGGTGTGGTTGCTGCCAAGGAGTGTCCCGGGGTGCCGGCACAAAGGGGACGTCCCTAACTGCCGGTTTTAGGCTGTTAGGTCGAGTTCGTAGAGGAAGCTTTCGCGCGGCATGTCGTGGCGGCGCTCTTCGCGGCTGGCGTGGTGCGTGGCCGTGCGCTTAAAGCCGTGCAGCTCGTAGAACTTCCACGAGCAGTTGGAGTCGGTATACAGGTGCGCTCTCGACGCTCCGCGCGAGGACAGGTGCGAGACCGCGGCGTCGAGCAGAACCGAGCCAACGCCCAGGCCGTGGACATCGCGATCCACGGCAAGCAACGTGACCTCGTTGTCATGCGGCAGCGGGCTGCTCTCGAGCAGGCGGTTGTTGGTCCGAATGGTGGCGCGCACAAACGAGAGATACTCGGCACAGGCATCGGGCTCCAGCTCACGCATCTGCGACAGCAATGCGCGTTCGGTATCCATCCAATGCTCCTTAACGGTGGCGCCGCTGCTTTGCCCCGCACGTGCGAGTGCAATGCCGCGCGCCTGGCCGTCGATTACGGCGACCTGCGAAAACGTCGAGGAAGAAAGGCAATAGGCAAGATCGCACGCGGCCTCAAGGCGGTTGTACTCTTCGTTATCCGAATTGTTATGCCAAAGCTGCTGCAAGATCAGCGCGATGGCGTCGAAGTCTTCGGTATCAAACGGTCGGTAGAGAACCCGCGAGACCATAGTGCCTCTTTCTATTGCGGATGCATATCGAGCACAGTTCTACCATGCCATTGGCATCTAATTATGGTGCCCCTGTGTTCCATCAACTCACCGTGCCTAGTGGCGCTCCTGCAACCCCCGCTCGCAAGCTTTTTCTGCACATGCGCCCGTTACGGGGTGCATCGATGCGCTCGATGCGCTACATTGAATCAGTATTTTCAATGCCGCTGCGCGAGCGCTGCAGATCGACGTATCACCGACTCACAGAGCACGGCGGCGTACCAGACAGGAGGACTGCATGGGATCTGATGTGAAGATCGCACGCGCGTTGATCTCGGTTACCGATAAGACGGGCGTCGTCGATTTCGCACGGACGCTGGTTGACGACTTTGGCGTCGAGATCATCTCTACGGGCGGCACGGCTCGTGCCATCGAGGACGCGGGCGTTCCCGTAACCCCCATCGAGGAGTTCACGGGCTATCCCGAGATGATGGACGGCCGCGTCAAGACGCTGCACCCCAAGGTTCACGGCGCGCTGCTGGCTCGCCGCGATTCCGAGCAGCACATGCAGGAGGCAGCTCAGCACGGCATTAAGCTGATCGACCTGGTCGTCGTCAACCTGTACGAGTTCGAGAAGACCGTCGCCAACCCCGAGGTCACCTTCGCGGATGCCATCGAGCACATCGATATCGGTGGCCCCTCCATGCTTCGCTCTGCCGCCAAGAACGCCGCGAGCGTTACCGTCATCTCCGACCCGGCCGACTATGATGCCGTCCTGGCCGAGATGCGCGAGACTGGTGGCTGCACCACGCTTTCCACCCGTCGTCGCCTGCAGGTGAAGGTCTACCAGACCACCGCCGCCTACGACACGGCTATCTCCCGTTGGCTTGCTGCCCAGGCAAGCGACGTGGCGGACACCTCTGCCAAACTCGAGGTCTCGCTGGAGAAGGTCGACGACCTGCGCTATGGCGAGAATCCTCAGCAGAAGGCTACGGTCTACCGCTTTGCCGATGGCTGCGAGAACTCCGCGAGCTCGCAGTTCCCGCTCGTGGGCTCCGAGCAGATTCAGGGCAAGCCGCTCAGCTACAACAACTATTTGGACGCCGATGCCGCTTGGAACCTGGTTCGCGAGTTCGACGAGCCTGCCTGCGTGATCCTCAAGCATCAGAACCCCTGCGGCTCCGCCGTTGCCGAGGACATCACGGCTGCCTACGACCGCGCCTTTGCCTGCGATCCCAAGAGCGCTTTCGGCGGCATCATCGCCTGCAACCGCGAGGTTCCCTTTGAGCTGGTTGAGCACTTTGCCGATCAGAACAAGCAGTTCGTCGAGGTCATCATCGCCCCGAGCTACACCGCCGAGGCGCTCGAGCGCATGGCCAAGCGCCCCAACCTGCGCGTGCTGGCTACCGGCGGCGTGGACCACGGCGCCAAGGTGGAGCTGCGCTCCATCGACGGCGGCATGCTGGTGCAGGAGGTCGACCACGTGATCGAGGATCCCGCGACCTTTACGTTCCCCACCGACCGCAAGCCCACCGATGCCGAGATGGCCGAGCTTGAGTTTGCCTGGAAGGTCTGCAAGGGCGTCAAGTCCAACGCCATCCTGGTCTCCAAGGGTAAGGCCGGCATTGGCATGGGCCCGGGCCAGCCCAACCGCGTTGACTCCGCACTGCTTGCCTGCGAGCGCGCCGAGGACTTCTGCGAGCGCGAGGGCGTGGAGAAGGGCGGCTTTGCCTGCGCAAGCGACGCGTTCTTCCCGTTCCGCGACAACGTCGACGTGCTTGCTGAGCACGGCGTGACCTGCATCATCCAGCCCGGCGGCTCCAAGCGCGACGACGAGAGCATCCAGGCCTGCAACGAGCATGGCATCGCAATGGTCTTCACGGGCGCCCGCCACTTCCGCCACTAATGATCGTTACGCGGTTTTACCAAACCGCGTAACTGCTCGACGCTGCGCCGGCCCCAAGCACCTCATCTCGCCGCTCAAACCGTCGCTCGCGTACAGAAGTACGCGTCGCTCCTCTTTCGCGGCGACCTGAGGCACTTGGGTCCGGCTCGCTGGCTTATGCTCCACCAGCGGTATTTGCTCGCCCCGAGCTAAAGCTAACTATTGCCGTCCGTGCCGATTGGTGCGGGCGGCTTTTTTGGGTATAACGGTGCGGTGTATGTTTTTGAGAAAGGTTGGATATGGCCGTTGTGGATGATGCCGAGCTGTTTGGCAATGCCGAGGACCAGCGTGCGTACGAGGACTTTTGCGCCAATCAGGAGGCGGTCGAGAAGTTTACGCTCGACAAGCCCGCGCTTGTCTGCCGTTGGCGCATGTCCAACAAAAAGGTGCCCATGCTCAACCGCCACATTCGTGCGCTGTCCGAGCGCCTGGTGCAGGGCGAGCCGCTCACCCATAACATGCTCAGCTGGGCCAAGCAGCACGTTGAGTGGTCGCTTGCCGAGGGCGATTACACCGCGCGCGACGGCGTGCTCATGCTGGTGATCGACGTTAACGGCAATGCCGCCATGACGGTGGGGGAGTACGAGCCGCTGGCCGATACTTCGGCCAAGGCGCTGCGTGCCCGCTCCGCCGAGGCCCGCTCCGAGGCCGACGAAACCGGCGTGGCGCCCGAGCTGCTCGCCGCCGTCAACAACGGCGAGCTGGTCTTTGTGGCACCGGCGGACGAGTGCCTGTGTGGCACGGCAACGCTTATCGAGCAGCTGGCCCAGACCAAGGGCATCCCGGTCACGCGCGTGGACATTCCCGCGCAGCTCAAGGGCGCGCTGTTCCTGGTGAGTGACGAGCACGGCGTGGTCCCTGCCGCCGAGACGGACGCCGTCGAGTCCGACGCCGCTACGGTTGCCTTCTTTGCCGAAGGCTACGAAAAGCTCCGTGCCCACCGCTAAATGATTTTCCTGGGACGGGGATTTAATAATCATTTGATCCTCGCTCCCGTTGCGAGCGAGGGGCGAGCCAAACGCTTTCGTTCGCGAACAGTTCTGTCACCTTGGTGCCTCGCGAGGCACGCACCTGCGGCTCCGCGGTCATAATGGGGCAAGACAACCAAGAGGGGAGCGGAATCCATGGCGCTGATCTATGTCGTTGAGGACGACGAGCGCATTCGTCGTGAGCTTGTCGACATCCTTGCCCGCGCCGGGTTTGAAATCGAGGCCTGCGAATCGTTTGAGCATGTCTCGCGCGATATCCTTGCCGCCGCGCCCGACTTGGTGTTGCTCGACCTCACGCTTCCCGTCAAGGACGGCCAACATATCTGCCACGAGGTTCGCCACGAATCCGAGGTTCCTATCATCGTCCTCACGTCGCGCACGACCGAGATCGACGAGGTCATGGCCATGACGCTTGGCGCGGACGACTTTGTTCCCAAGCCTTACAGCGCCCGTGTGCTCGTGGCGCACATCAATGCGTTGCTGCGCCGCACCGCGGCGGCGGGCGATCGCAGCACGCTCGTCCACAAGGGGCTGGAGCTCGACCTCGCCCGCTCCATGGTCACCAATACGGCAACCGGCGACAGTACCGAGCTCACCAAAAACGAGCTGCGTATCCTCTCGCTGCTCTTGGGCCGCGCGGGCAAGATTGTCTCGCGCTCGGCTATCATGCAGGACCTGTGGGACTCCGACGCCTTCGTGGACGACAATACGCTCACCGTCAATATCAACCGCCTGCGCACCACGCTCGAAAAAATCGGCATCAAGGGGTATTTGACGACGCATCGCGGCCAAGGCTATTCGGTCTAGGAGCCGGTTATGTCGTTTGCCAAGTTCTTTAAAGATGCACTGCTTCCCATTGCCGTGTGGACCTGCGGCGTGCTGCTGAGCTGTTTTGTACTGACGGTCGCCGGCGCCCCGGCATCCATCGTGGTCGTGGCGGTCGGTGTGTCCTTTATCTTTGGCATGCTGGGCATCGTGATCGAGTACGTGCGCCGTCGTCGTTTTCTGTGCCAGCTGGAGCGCGCGGCAGAGGAGCTGGGGAGCCCCGCTTGGGTGCAGGAGATGGTGCAATGCCCGACCTATGCCGAGGGCGAGCTCGAATATGAGGTCTTGCGCCGGGTGGGCAAAGCCGCTTGCGACGAGGTGGCGGAAGGCCGGCGCCAGACCGATGACTACCGCGACTATATCGAGAGCTGGGTCCACGAGGCCAAGCTGCCCCTGGCGGCGGCTCATCTGATTTTAGAAAACCTGGACGGCAGCGAAGACGACCTGTCGCGCGTGGATGACCTGGGTCGCGAGCTGGCTCGCGTGGAGCGCTATATCGATCAGGCGCTGTACTATGCGCGCTCGGAAGTCGTAGAGCGCGACTACCTGATTCGCCGCTGGGGTCTCAAGAGCTTGGTGACGGGCGCGATTAAAGCCAACGCGCGCGAGCTCATTGCGGCGCACGTGGCTCCGGTGTGCGAGAACCTCGACTTTGAGGTGTTCACCGACGAGAAATGGCTCGAGTTTATTCTGGGCCAGCTCATTCAGAACAGCATTAAATATGCGCGTGAGGACGGCGCGAAGATTGTGTTTTCGGGTGCGTTGCTGGACGAGGGCCTGGCAAACGAGCGCATCGAGCTTACCGTCGCGGACAACGGCTGCGGCGTGAGCGCGGCTGACCTGCCGCGCGTGTTCGAGAAGGGCTTTACCGGCGATAACGGCCGCACCACCAAGCGTGCAACGGGCATCGGCCTCTACCTGGTGGCGCGCCTGTGTTCCAAGATGGGCATCGACGTCACCGCGGCATCCGACTCCGGCGAAGGCTTTGTCGTAACATTCGCTTTCTCGACCAACAAGTTCCAATACTTCGAGTAGTCGGGCCGTCTTGTGGTGCGGATGGCTATGTTCCCGAACGTGAACATGGCTATGAGGCTCTAAAAAAATCACCCAAACAAAACGTGCCGCCCGACCAGGGTGGCACGCCATCTCTCTATTCAGCTAACTCGCTGAAGTACGGTGACGAAGGCGCAAGGCCGGGAGGGGTTATCTAAGCCGACATCCCGCAGCCGCGAAGCGGCGAGGACGTCGGCGTGATAACCCCGCAGGCCTTGCGCCGGCGGGAAGGAACCTACTTCACGACCAGAATGTCGCAGTCGGTGTTGCGCAGCAGGAATGTCGAAATCGAACCCAGGAGCGCATACTTGATCGAGGAAAGGCCACGAGCGCCGCAGAGCACCAGATCGGGCTTGACCACGTCGAGCATCTCGTCCTTGAGCGTCTCGCGAATACGGCCGGCGCGAATCATGACTTCGACCTCGGGAATGTTGGGATTAGCCTTGGCCTCTTCGAGCTGCTTGGCGATGGAGTTCTTAAAGGCCTCCTCCAGGCCGTTGACCAGATCGACCGGATAGGAACCGGCGCTCTCGAGCGCCGTGGAATCGATGACGTGACCGATGATCAGCTTGGCGCCATTGTTTGCGGCGACCTTGATAGCGCGTGTGAGCACAAAATCCTGCTGCTCAGTACCGTCGAGTGAAACAAATACCTTGGTATAGCCCTCGTTCATGGTTTCCTCCTTGGTCTATCGCACGGGCGCGGGGCTCGTGCATCGGACGACGTGTTGGCCGCCGGACACTTTAGCTTGTTGCAGTTATACCCAAGGATTTCGGTTTGACCGCTCGCAATTCTGTGAACGGGCGAGATTTTTGGTAAGGGTGGGCGCGGCCGCGGCCGAACGGTTGATAATGGGACATCGCCCGCAACCGTCCGCAGAACAACTATCGGCGGGTGACAAACGAGGGGGTCCCTTTGGATATCATCGAGCTTCTAAAATCTGCCTTCATGGGCCTGGTCGAGGGCATCACCGAATGGCTGCCCGTTTCGTCGACGGGCCACATGATCTTGGTGGACGAGTTCGTCAAGATGAATGTGAGCGAGACATTCTGGAATATGTTCCTGGTCGTGATTCAGCTTGGCGCCATTTTGGCCGTTTGCGTTCTGTTCTTCTACGACTTAAATCCGTTCTCGCCCAGCAAGGGCAAGGAGGGTCGTCGCGACACCTGGGTGCTGTGGGGCAAGATTGTGCTTGGCTGTATTCCCGCCGCGGCGATCGGTCTGCCGCTCAACGACTGGATGGAGGAGCATTTCTATAACGCTCCCGTCGTGGCGCTGGCGCTCATCGTGTACGGCGTGTTGTTTATCGTGATTGAGAACTGGCGTGCAAGTAAGCGCGAGAACGCCGCTCTTGCCGATTCGTTTGGTTCGCGTGCTGTGGTGGCGGGCGGGCGTCCCGCCGGTGCACACTTCGCGGCGCCTGCGGCGGATATTGCCGAAGACAATGACAATGACGAGGATTTGGATTTTGGATCCATCGCCACGCTCGAGGACCTGAGCTGGAAGACCGCATTGGGTATCGGTTGCTTCCAGGTGCTTTCGTTGATTCCGGGCACATCACGTTCCGGCTCCACCATCATCGGCGGCCTGCTGCTGGGCTGCACGCGCTCGGTGGCGTCCAAGTTCACGTTTTTCCTGGCCATTCCCGTTATGTTTGGCGCGAGCGCGCTCAAGCTGGTCAAGTACTTCGTTAAGGGCGGTACGTTTGGCACCAACGAGATTGCCATTCTGGGCGTGGGCTGCGTCGTGGCCTTTGTGGTTTCGCTTATTGCCATCAAGTGGCTCATGGGCTTCGTTCGCCGTCACGACTTTAAGTGCTTTGGCGTCTACCGCATTATTCTGGGCATCGTGGTGCTCGCGTACTTCTTTGTTCTGGAGCCTATGCTCGGCCTGTAACTTGGTTGACGCTGCGCGGCGGCCAGAGCGCGGCGCACGGAGTCGTGGTGTGATTTACATCGGTGTCCGCGCGGCTCGGTATACTGGTACGGCTCAAACTATGGCGCCGCCCGCAGGCGCGCCGTCCGTCAGATGAGGAGTCGCCCATGACCCAGCCCTTGCCCTGGGAAAAGAACGCCGCGGTACCCGTGCCGCCCGCGCCGGAACCCGTGCCGCTCGATGCATACATCGCCCCCGCTGCGCCGGAGCCCGAGCTCGTTCCGCTCGACATCTACGACGCTCCCGCGCCGGCACCCAAGCCCGTCAAGCCGCTCGTCGACATCGACAGCCTTAATCCCGCCCAGCGCGAGGCCGTCCTGACCACCGAGGGCCCGTTGCTGGTCCTCGCCGGCGCAGGCTCGGGCAAGACCCGCGTCCTGACCTTCCGCATCGCGCATATGCTCGGCGACCTGGGTGTTAAGCCTTGGCAGGTTCTTGCCATCACGTTTACCAACAAAGCCGCGGCCGAGATGCGCGAGCGTCTGACGGCGCTCATTCCCAGCGGTACCCGCGGCATGTGGGTGTGCACCTTCCACGCCATGTGCGTGCGCATGCTGCGCGAGGACGCCGACCTGCTGGGTTACACCGGTCAGTTCACCATCTACGATGACGATGACTCAAAGCGCATGGTGCGTGACATTATGCAGGCGCTCGGCATCGAGCAAAAGCAGTTCCCCATCAACATGATTCGCAGCAAGATCAGTTCGGCCAAAAACGCCATGATCGGCCCCGAGGACATGCTCAAATCCGCCGATAGCCCCAACGACAAAAAGGCCGCGCAGGTCTACCTGGAGCTGGAGCGCCGCCTGCGCGCCGCCAACGCGATGGACTTCGACGATTTGCTCGTGCGCACACTCGAACTGCTGCGCACCCGCCCCGAGGTGCTCGACAAGTACCAGGAGCGCTTCCGCTACATTAGCGTCGACGAGTATCAGGACACCAACCACGTCCAGTACGAAATCGCCAACCTTCTGGCCGCCAAGTACCAAAACCTCATGGTTGTGGGCGACGATGACCAGTCCATTTACAGCTGGCGTGGCGCCGACATCACCAACATCTTGGACTTTGAGCAGGACTTTAAAAACTGCAAGACCGTTAAGCTCGAGCAGAACTACCGCTCTACGGGCCATATCCTAAACGCCGCCAACGCCGTGGTGCGCCACAACTCGCAGCGCAAGGACAAGCGCCTGTTTACGGCCGAGGGCGATGGCGAGAAGATTCAGGCCTTCCAGGCGAGCGACGAGCGCGACGAGGGCCGCTGGATTGCCGGTGAGATCGAGAAACTGCATGCCAAAGGCACGAGCTACGACGACATCGCCGTGTTTTATCGCACCAACGCCCAGTCGCGTATTCTCGAAGATATGTTTCTGCGCGCGGGCGTGCCCTACAAGATCGTGGGCGGCACTCGATTCTTCGACCGTGCCGAGATTCGCGACGTCATGGCCTACCTCAAGATGATCGTGAACCCGGCCGACGAGATGAGCGTCAAGCGCGTCATCAACACACCGCGCCGCGGCATTGGCTCCACCTCAATCCAAAAGATCGAGCAGCTGGCACGCGACAACCGTTGCTCGTTCTTCCAGGCTTGCGAGATCGCGTGCGCCGAAACCGGCATGTTTAGCGCCAGGGTGCGCAACGGCCTGTCGAGCTTTGTCTCACTGGTGCGCGAGGGCCGCCGCATGGACGGCGAGCTCAAGGACGTTGTCGAGATGATCGTCGATAAGACGGGCCTGCTGCAGGCGTTTCGCGCCGAGGGCACCATGGAATCTGAGAGCCGCGCCGAGAACATCCAGGAATTTCTGGGCGTTGCGGCGGAATTTGAGGAGACGCACGAGGATATCGAGGGTACGCTCGAGAGCCTAGAAGAGCTGCGCGCAGCCGGTGTTGCCGACGTGCCTGCCGGCGCCGAGCCCGAGCCCGTCGTGGTGAGCGTGTCTGCGCCCGAACCGGGGCCATCTGTCCCGGCATCCTCGTTTGAGGCGCTCGTCGGCGCCCGTGACGCCGCGGGCTCCAATCCGCTCGATGGCTTGGCCGCTCCGGCGCTGTCTCCGCAGGATGCCCTGGCCGCCGCCATCGCAGGCAACGCGTATGCCGCGCCGACGGAGCTGTCGGCGGGTGCCGTGCATGCCGGCGAGATCGAGCGTACCTACGGTCCGCTCACCTGTAAGGCGCTGCCGGCACTCATGGAGTGGCTGGCCTTGCGCTCCGACTTGGATTCCCTGGCCGGCGAGACGCATGCCATTACCATGATGACCATCCACTCCGCCAAGGGCCTGGAGTTTCCGGCGGTGTTCGTGGCCGGCATGGAGGAGGGTATCTTTCCGCACGTGCACGACTTTGGCGGCAGCGATGATCCGGGCAAGCTCGAGGAGGAGCGTCGCCTGGCCTACGTCGCCATCACGCGTGCCCGCAAGCGCCTGTTCTTGACCTATGCGGCCACGCGTCGCACCTACGGTTCGACCTCCGCCAACCCGCGTTCGCGCTTTCTCAACGAGATTCCGTTTGAGGATATCGAGTTTAGCGGTATCGGTTCTGCCGGTTTTGAGGGCACGGGCTGGGAGAAACGCGGCGACCGTCGCGGCACCTTTGGCTCGGGCATGGGTTCGGATATGTATGGCGGCAAGGTGTTTGGTTCGCATACGCGCTCGACCGGCGGTTCCGGTTCGCGCGGCGGATCGAGCTTCGACGATTTCTTTGGCGGCAGCAGCTACGGGACCGAGCGCCATCGTGGGGTCTCGCCCGACGCCGGTCGCGTTGCCTCGACCTTTGGCTCGGGCGCACCGCGAGCCAAAAAGCCGTCGTCCAAGGTGTCCCCAACAGTGGAGCGCAAGGTCGATCGCGCCAGCGCGTCGCAGGACTTTGCCGCGGGCGATACCGTGAGTCATAAGACCTTTGGCACGGGTACCGTGATCTCGGTCGCTGGAGACATGATCGAGGTCCAATTCGAAAAGACCGGCCAGACCAAAAAGCTAATGAAAGGCTTCGCTCCGATTGTTAAGCTGAATGCCTAACTGCGAGGTTGGCCGGGCGCGCCGGGGGCTTTGGTCGCCTGCTCGGACAGTCCTGCTCGCACGGAGAGCACATTAAGTGCTCTCCGGCTCGTGCGGAACTCGCGATCGACCAAAGCCCCCGGCGCGCCCTCTTCCTTGTGACGTTTTAGCCTGCAGCTTTCGAACCTCGCTCTGCTCGTTCGCTTTTTGATCTGGAGAGCCGGGTGGGCTGATAGATAGATACGAGTAGGGGCTCTTCCGTACATGGTCGGGAGAGCCCCTTATTACGTTTCGGTTGTTGGCGCGACCTAGAGGTGGCTGATAATCAGTTCCATCTGGCCTTCGAGGTCAATGGAGCTGACGGTGCTGGGTGCCAGCAGGTGACTTCCCTTGTGGACGGGATCGCCGCAGACGGTGCCTTTGCCGTCGATGACCGACAGGCACATGAAGGGCCAGCGCTGCTCCAAGGTCTTGCTGCCGTCGACGCGCACGCGATCGACGGTGTAGCAGGAGTTAGACTCGAGCTCGGTCACGCCGTTCACCTCGGGTGCGGCCACCGTGCCGTCGGTCGGAGCCTGAGCATCAAAGTCGATGCAGTCGAGGCTCTGTTCAATGTGCAGCGGACGCAGTTTGCCGTCGGTGCCGGGACGGTCGTAGTCGTACAGGCGATATGTCACGTCGCTTGACTGCTGCGTCTCCAAAATGAGCGTACCGGTCTTGATGGCGTGCACGGTACCGGAATCAATCTGGAAAAAGTCGCCCTTGTGGATCGGCAGCACGTTGAGCATGTCGTCCCAACGGCCCCCCTCGATCATCTGTGCGGCCTCGGCGCGGTCATGCGCGCGCTGGCCGACGATGATCGTGGCGCCGGGCTCGCAGTCCAGCACATACCAGCACTCGGTTTTGCCCAGGCTGCCGTTCTCGTGCTTGGCGGCGTACTCGTCGTTGGGATGAATCTGGATCGAAAGGTCGTCCTTGGCGTCCAGAATCTTAATGAGCAGCGGGAACTCCTTGCCCTCGCACCTGCCAAAGAGCTCGCGGTGCTCGGCCCACAGCCACGACAGCGTGTGGCCTGCATACGGGCCTTCCGCAATCTGGCAGTCACCGTTGGGGTGGGCCGAGATGGCCCAACACTCACCGATGGGACCCTCGGGAATGTCGTAACCAAATACGGTTTCGAGCTGGCGGCCACCCCAGATCTTCTCGTGGAAGATCGGCGTCAGTTTAATCAAATCGGACATATTCATACCCCATTGTGTTGCGCGGGCGTTGCACAAACAGCTCAAAACGAGCGCCCGCATGACTACAAAAACCTATGCCAACGTTACGTTGTGCAACTCAAAGCGGTCGCCAACGTTGCGCGAGACCGAATACTCAAAGGCCGCGCCGCTGTCCAAAAAGCCAATCTGGTTGAGCTCGAGCAGGGGAGAGCCAGGTTTGGTGTCCAGGCGCTCGGCTTCTTCCTCGGTTGCTGCCACGGCGCGAATGGTACGGTGGAAGCTCGAGATCTTCAGCCCACATTGCTCGCGGATAAAGCGGTAGACCGATCCGTACAGGTCCTTCTTTTTAAGGCCCGGAATCAGCTCGAGGGGCATGTAGGTGTACTCGATAACGATGGGCTTCTCATCGGCCTGACGCACGCGCACGATGTGATAGGCAAAGTCATCCTCGGCAATTCCCAGCTGGGCTGCGATGTCCGCTGGTGGATTAACAATCGAGAAATCGTAGACCACCGAGGTCACCTTCTCCCCGCGGTGCTCATACGAAAAGCCCTGGGCACGGTCGTTTTTGCCCTGGAAAAACGCTTGGCCGGGAAGTCCCGCCGTGTCCTTAACGTAGGTACCCGATCCACGACGGCTGGTAACAAGACCTTCCTCGGTGATTTGCTCGATAGCTCGTTTGACGGTGATTTTGGAAACGCTATAGAGCTCGCAGAACTCAACGACGGTGGGAAGCTTGTCGCCTGGTTTAAGAGCGCCATCCTCAATACTTCGACGAATATCTGCAGCTATCGCCTCGTATTTGGGAATCATGGAACCTCCTTTCCAACTTGATTGAGTATAAAAGAAAGTATACTCAACACCTAAGTATCCCTATTGAGTCATTGAAAAGTTCGATAGATATATTACTAAAAGTCGCTTTGCTCTAAAAATAAAAGCGCTCTAAATAAATATACATTCGAATAATGTCGTGTTGAGAAATCTAATCGGTCCGAGGACGGGGCCGAACCGATTTAGCACCCAGCGAACCGAATCCTGTATTCTGCATTTCCTCAGATAAAACCTACCAAAACAAACCTGTCCCTTTTTGGTAGGTTTTTGCCTTGGGAGCGGTACCATACAGACAATGTTTAAACGAGAAAGGCGGGCCCCTATGGAACCTAAGCAGTACTACATCGGCATCGACGTCGGCGGCACTTCGGTTAAGGAGGGCCTGTTCGACGGGGATGGCAACCTGCTTGCGAAGGTCAGCGTGCCCACGCCTCCCATCGTTGACGCTGCGGGCTTTGCCGCGGTGACCGAGGCTATCGACCAGGTGGTCGCCAAGGCACAGATTCCGCGCGCCTTTGTGGCGGGCATTGGCCTTGCTGTTCCGTGCCCCATTCCGGCAGCGGGCGATGCCAAGGTCAAGGCCAACATTGCCATTAACCTGCCCGATTTGAGGATTGCCATTCAGGAGCACTGCCCCGATGCGGTCGTTAAGTACGAGAACGATGCCAACGCCGCTGCCATGGGCGAGGCTTGGCTCGGTTCTGCCAAGGACGTGCAGAATGTGGTGATGGTCACCATCGGTACCGGCGTGGGCGGCGGCGTTATCGTCAACGGCGATGTGGTGTCGGGTGTTGTGGGCGCTGGCGGCGAGATTGGCCATATGTGCCTGAATCCGGCTGAGGAGCGCACTTGCGGCTGCGGCGGCCATGGCCACCTGGAGCAGTATTCCAGCGCCACCGGCGTGGTGAGCAACTACCTTGCCGAGTGCAAGAAGGCGGGCGTCGAGCCCATCGAGCTCACCGGCCCCTCCGATTCCAAGGACGTGTTCCAAGCCTGCCGCGAGGGTGATAAGCTCGCGCTGGCCGCGGCCGATACCATGGCCGACTATCTCGGCCGCGCCCTGGCGCTTATTGCCAACGTGGTCGATCCCGAGATGTTCCTGATCGGCGGCGGCGCCTCCGCCTCGGCCGATGTCTACCTCGATAAGGTTCGCGAGTACTTCCAGCGCTATGCGCTTTCCGCCTCGCGCGAGACGCCCATTAAGGTTGCCTCGCTCGGAAACGACGCCGGCATCATCGGTTCTGCCTACGTAGCCCTGCGCGCTGCCGGTAAATAGCTGGTGCAAGGGGGCCAGGTTACTTTGCACCAACATGGTGCAAAAGGGACAGCCTTGGCCCCCCATACCTGCCACAAAATATGCCGTGGCCCTTCTGTCCCCAAAGGCCAGCTGCCAGCGTGCTACCATAGCTACGTCTAAGTACACATACCAAGTGGAGGATACCCATGGCAAACGTTCTTGTCTTTGGTCACCAGAACCCCGATAACGACGCCATCATGAGCGCCGTCGTTCTGTCTCAGCTGCTCAACCAGGTTGAGTATGCCGGCAACACCTATGAGGTCTGCGCTCTTGGTCAGCTTCCGGCAGAGTCCGCCAAGCTGCTCGCAGACGCCGGCATTGCCGAGCCCCGCATGATTGAGTCCGTCGAGGCCGGCCAGCTTGTCGTCCTCACCGACCACAACGAGTCCGCCCAGTCCGTTGCCGGCCTTAAGGACGCCACGGTCTTTGGCGTCGTTGACCATCACCGCATCGGCGACTTTGAGAGCGCCGGCCCGCTGCACTACATCTGCCTGCCCTGGGGTTCCAGCTGCACCATCGTCACTAAGCTCGCCGGCGTGCTCGGCGTTGAGCTTTCCGACGTTCAGGCCAAGCTGCTGCTCTCGGCCATGATGACCGACACGCTCATGCTCAAGAGCCCCACCACCACCGATGTCGACCGCGCCGTCGCTGCCAAGCTCGGCGAGCAGGTGGGCGTCGACCCGGTCAAGTTTGGCATGGAGGTCTTCCTCACCCGTCCGTCCGGCTCCTTCACCGCAGCCGAGATGGTCGGCAACGACATCAAGATGTTCGAGCCCGCCGGCAAGAAGCTGCTCATCGGCCAGTACGAGACCGTCGACAAGAGCCGTGCGCTCGGCATGATCGACGAGATCCGCGAGGCCATGCGCGCCTACGCCGCCGAGAAGGGTGCCGACGGCATCGTCCTGTGCATCACCGACATCATGGAGGAGGGCTCGCAGGTCCTGCTCGAGGGCGAGACCGAGGCCGCTCAGAAGGGCCTGGGCATTGCCGACGAGCACGATGGCGTCTGGATGCCGGGCGTCCTCTCCCGTAAGAAGCAGGTCGCTGCCCCCATCATGGCCGCCTGCTAGGTTTTGTAACCTGCTACGACCGGACCGCGGACGCCCCGCGCTCCGGTCGTTTTTTGTGCGCGGGACCGCGTCCTCTATTGGACAGGGGCGCCCGTACCGTTGGGCAAATAATGTTCAACCTGTGGTTCCGCTTTTCGGCCACGCCTGCGTGCTTGTCGTGCAGGGTAGGCTAGATGCAAGCGTAATACGTTGGAGCGCGGTGCCGCCACTTGGGCGGGCCGTGCTTTTTTAAGACGGGAGCTTTCCCGTGAAAGGAGCCGCCCATGGCAGCAACTGAGCAGCTGTTCAACGTTCGTGAGCGCAAGCGCTTTGAACGTCATGACATCTGGGAGCGCATCGCCGAGAACGGCACGATTTCCGCCGCCGTCATGGTCATCGCCGCCATCGCCGCCGTTATCTGCGCCAACACCGATGTCTACGAGGCTATCCATCACTTTTTGGAGACCCCGCTGTATGTGGGTCTGGGCAACCTTACGGCTGGCCTCACCGTCGAGCTTTTCGTCAACGACTTTCTCATGGCGATCTTCTTTTTGTTGGTGGGCATTGAGCTTAAGTACGAGATGACGGTCGGCGAGCTCAAGAATCCGCGTCAGGCCATGCTTCCCATGCTGGCAGCCGTGGGCGGCGTCGTCGTTCCCGCCTGCATCTACCTGATCTTTAACCATGCCGGCGCCCGCAACGGTTGGGCCATCCCCATGGCAACCGATATTGCCTTTGCGCTGGGCGTGCTGTCGCTTTTGGGCAATCGCGTGCCCAACGGCGTGCGCGTGTTCTTCTCGACGCTCGCCATCGCCGACGACCTCATCTCCATCGCCGCCATTGCCATTTTCTACGGCCAGAGCCCCAGTCCGTTTTGGCTGGGTGCCGCTGCAGTTGTGACCTGCGCACTTGTGTGGCTCAACAAGACTCAGCATTATCGCCTTGCCCCGTACTCGGTGCTTGGTCTGCTGCTGTGGTTTTGCATGTTTAAGAGCGGCGTGCACGCCACGCTTGCCGGTGTCATCCTGGCCTTCACCATCCCGGCCAAGTGCGGTGTTAAGCTCGATAGCCTTACCGATTGGCTTGGCGAGTACCTGCCGTTGCTCGACGACCGTTACGACGACGAGGCGCACATCCTGGGCCAGCACGACTTTACCCTTTCGACCACCAAGGTCGAGCGTGTCATGCACCGTGTGACCCCGCCGCTCATCCGCATGGAGCGCCTGATCTCCACGCCGGTCAACTTTGTGATCCTGCCGATCTTTGCGTTTGTCAACGCGCAGGTTCGCCTTGTGGGCGTGGACATGAGCGTGCTGCTTACCGACCCGGTGACCCTCGGCGTGTACTTTGGCATGCTGCTGGGTAAGCCGATCGGTATCTTTGGCGTGACGTTTGCCCTGGTCAAGCTTAAGGCTTGCGAGCTGCCTCATAACGTTAACTGGCATATGATCGCCGGCGTGGGCATTTTGGGTGGCATCGGCTTTACTATGTCGATCCTCATCAGCGGCCTCGCCTTCCCGACGGCCCAGTTCGAGGTTCTGGCCGCCAAGGCCGCCATTCTTGCCGGTTCTGTTACCGCGGCCGTGCTGGGTATGATCTACATGAGCGTGGTCTGCAAGCACCCTTCGCCCAAGGACGAGTAGGAGCGCGAAAACCGGGGCCGGACATGCCCCGGATGCCCTCGTGTGAAAAAACGCCGTTTGTGAGCACTGTCACAAACGGCGTTTCATTTATTTGCCATTTTTATTCCACGGTGCCGTAGACGGCGCCCCAGCCGTGGGCGGCAAGGGCCGAGTTAAGCTGGTCGCAAAGCGATTGGCGGTCGTAGTGACCGGGCGGCAAAAGATTCACGATTTCCATGAGATCGGGCGCCAGGTCCAAAATCTCCGCCTGAACGATTAGATCCAGGCGGTCAATGGCCTTACGGTCATAAAACAAGCCGTCGACCAGACGCTGCAGGTCTCCGAACTCCTCGGCTTGAAAAGAGCCGTATTCCATACTGCCTCCTTGGATGTGCCGTGCGGCTATACGGGTCATACGGTGGATATCGTAATTCATTGCGATGGACTTAATCTATCACGGCTTCATACCGTTGCGGCGGTAGCGGTCTATACTTAGACAAACTGCAACGTCCCGCTTTGCGAAAGGTCGCACCCATGCAGACGATCTACCAGAAGATGGAAACCACCGAACTCGATGCCGCCATCGAGGCGCTCAAAGCCGAGGTTGCCGAGGTCAAGGCCAAGGGCCTGGCGCTCGACATGGCGCGCGGCAAGCCGTCGCCCTCCCAGGTGGACATCTCGCGCCCCATGCTCGATATCCTCAATGCCGACGCCGATCTGCACGACGGTAACGTCGACTGCTCCAACTACGGCTGCTTTGAGGGCATTCCCTCGGCACGCAAGCTGGCGGGGGAGTTCCTGGGTTGCCCCGCCGATCAGACGCTCGTACTGGGTTCGTCGAGCCTTTTGATCGAGCACGATATCGCCGGTATGTTCTGGCGCTGCGGCTCGTGCGGCAGCGAGCCTTGGGAGGCTTATGAGGCCGCGCACGACGGTAAGAAGGTCAAGTTCCTGTGCCCGGTTCCCGGCTACGACCGTCATTTTGGCATCACCGCCGACCTGGGTATCGAGAACGTCCCCGTCGCGATGACCGGCAACGGCCCCGACATGGACGAGGTAGAGCGCCTGGTTGCCGCCGACGACTCCATCAAGGGCATCTGGTGCGTGCCCAAGTATTCCAACCCCACGGGCATCACCTTTAGCGAGGACACCGTGCGCCGCTTGGTCGAGATGCCCACGGCCGCGCCCGATTTTCGCATCTTTTGGGACAACGCCTACTGCGTGCACGACCTGTACGACGAGACCGACGAGCTCGCCAACATCTTCGATCTTGCCCGCGCGGCGGGTACCGAGGACCGCGTGGTGGCATTCGCCTCGACGTCCAAGATCACCTTCCCGGGCGCGGGCATCGGCTTTATCGGTGCGAGTCCCGCGGTCATCGCGGAGTTCTCCAAGCGCCTGAAGGCCGGTCTTATCAGCGCCGACAAGCTCAACCAGCTACGCCACGTGCGCTTCCTTCCCACCATCGAGGCGGTCAAGGAGCACATGAAAAAGCATGCCGAGTTCTTGCGTCCGCGCTTTGAGGCCGTCGAGCGCAAGCTCACTGAGGGCCTGGGCGATACGGGTTGCGCTACTTGGACGCATCCCCGCGGCGGCTACTTTGTGAGCTTTGATGGCCCCGAGGGCTCGGCCCAAAAGGTCGCAGCGCTTTGCGCCGACCTGGGTGTCAAGCTCACGCCGGCAGGTGCCACCTGGCCTTATGGCAAGGATCCGCGCGACACCAATATCCGCATCGCGCCGAGTTATCCCACGGTCGAGGACCTGGAGGCCGCACTCGACGTGCTGGTGCTGGCCGTCAAGCTCGTCGCTGCCGAGCTTGCTCGTGCCGAGCGCGCCTAACGCGTAGGGCCCCGCAAATCCGCGTCCAGTACCATCCGCACTCTCGATACGCAAAGGAGCGTATACATGGATTTGGGTATTTCCACCAACCCCACGCCGGAGCTCTACACCATCAGGGTGACCGGTGAGATTGATATCTCTAACGCCGACAGCTTGCGTAACGCCATCGACTTGGCGCTCGAGCAGCCCACCGAGGCCGTTGAGCTCGACTTTGCCCAGGTGAGCTATATCGACTCGACAGGTATTGGCGTACTTGTGGGCGCCGCGCACCACGCAGCCGATCACGACAAGCGGTTTGGCTGCGTCAACGTGCAGCCTCCGGTGATGCGCGTGGTTCAGTTGCTGGGTGTCGACCAGGAGATTTCAATTACGGCGGCATAAGCCCTGCCCCAAAAAGGGCGTGCCGTTTGGTATATGTTTGTGATGCGCTCGGATGTTTTGACGTCCGGGCGCTATACTTGACCGAATGAATAGACGAGTTCCGGCCGAATGGCGCGGTGCGGGCTCGACTCACATCGAGCCTTGGAGGTATGTGTGTTTGGTATTGGAGAGGGTGAGCTCGCGATCATCGTGGTCTTCGGCTTTTTGCTGTTTGGCCCGGATAAGCTCCCGCAGATGGGCCGCACGATCGGCCGTGCCATCCGTCAGTTCCGCGAGACGCAGGAAAAGATGACGGCTGTTGTTCAGTCCGAGATTATCGATCCGGTAAGCGAGGCCGCTTCGGCTCCGGTCAAGCCCAAGAAGGCTGCCGTCGATGACGATTCCGATGCGGACAAGGATGCCGTCGAGACGGCCGCGCCCGCAAAGAAGGAGACCTTTGCCGAGCGCCGTGCCCGCCTTGCCGCCGAGAAGGCCGCGAGTGAGGGTGCTGCCGAGGACGAAGGTGCTGCTGGTGAGGCTGAGGGCCCCGAGTCTGCCGCTGCCGCCGTCGAGCCCGAGCCTGCTGCAGAGCCGGAGCCCGAGCCCGAGCCGGCAGAGCCCACGACGGCTGACCTCTACGCCCGTCGTCCCCGCAAGCGCAAGGCCGTCGTCGACCAGCTCGCTCGCGAGCTCGAGGCCGAGGACGACGCCGCTGCCGCCCATGCCCCGAAGGGAGGCGATGAGTAATGCCTATCGGACCTGCGCGCATGCCGCTCTTCGATCATCTGGGTGAGCTCCGTCGTCGCCTGACCATCGTGGTCGTGTCAGTCTTTGCCGCCGCCATCGTGCTGTATTTCGCCACGCCCGTGGTGCTCGACATCCTGGAAGACCCCATCCGCTCCTTTGTGCCGGACGGTAAGTTCTACATCACCACCACGCTCGGCGGCTTTGGTCTGCGCTTTTCGCTGGCCCTCAAGATGGCCGTTGTCATGTGCACGCCTATGATCATTT
The DNA here is from genome assembly GCF_052067375.1 of Collinsella sp. HCP3S3_E11. Lineage (NCBI taxonomy): Bacteria > Bacillati > Actinomycetota > Coriobacteriia > Coriobacteriales > Coriobacteriaceae > Collinsella > Collinsella sp. HCP3S3_E11. The sequence goes on from NZ_JBQHQI010000006.1 coordinate 91,537, forward strand.
GGCAGATTCTGGCGTTTTTCCTGCCGGCGCTTCGCCCCAACGAGCGCAAGTGGGTTGTGCCCACGGTGCTCGCCTCGACGGTGCTGTTCTTCCTGGGCGCAATCTTTTGCTACTTCATCATCATCCCTGCGGGCTTTGAGTGGCTCATCGGCGAAACCTCGGCCGTCGCTACGGCGCTGCCCGATCTGGAGAACTACGTCAACATGGAGCTGCTCTTTATGATCGGCTTTGGTGTGGCGTTTGAGCTGCCGCTCATCATCTTCTACCTGTCTGTCTTCCATATCGTGTCCTATGCGGCCTTCCGCGGTGCCTGGCGTTACGTATACGTTGGCCTGCTTGCGGGCTCGGCTGTGATTACGCCCGACGGCTCGCCCGTTACGTTGGGTCTCATGTATGGCGCCCTGCTCTCGCTCTACGAGATTTCGCTCGCCATCGCCCGCGTGGTCATTACCGCGCGCGATGGTAAGGAAGGCTTGTTTGTGAGCCGTCTGGATCTGTTCTCGAACGACGACGAGGACGACGAGGAGTAAATCCGTATGCACGAGGTTGGCATTGTCAACGGCATACTCGATACAGTGATTCGCGCGGCGCGTGGGGCGGGGGCCTCGCGCGCTGTTTTGGTAACGCTGCGCATTGGGGATATGACCGAAGTTGTGCGTGAGGCGCTCGACTTTGCATGGGAGACGTTTCGCGACGAGGACATGCTCACGCGCGGCTGCGAGCTTGCCGTGGAGGAAGTCCATCCACAAAGCGAGTGCCTGGACTGCCGTGAGGTCTTTGAGCACGACCGCTTCCATTGCCGCTGTCCTCAGTGTGGCGGCACCAACGTGCGCCTGCTGCACGGCCGCGAGCTCGACATCGCCAGCATCGAGATTGAAACCCCCGACAATTAACCAGCCTGCCATTTGGGGACGGGGTATAAATGGTAGAAGTAAGGAGTGCCGAGTATGGCCGAGAAAACTATTGATATCGCATCGCCAATTCTGTCGCGCAATGAGCGCCTGGCAGATCAGCTGCGTCAGCGATTCAAAGAGACAGGCACCTATGTGATCAATGTGCTGTCGAGTCCCGGCTCTGGTAAGACCACCACGATTCTGGGCACCAACGAACGCCTGCGCGACAAAGCCGGCCTGCGCTGTGCCGTCATCGAGGGCGATATCGCCTCGGATGTCGACGCCATCACCATGAAGGAAGCCGGCATGCCCGCCATTCAGATCAACACGGGCGGTCTGTGCCACCTCGAGGGCAACATGATCATGGAGGCCGTTGATGCGTTTGACCAGGCAGTGGGCCTTCAAAACATCGATGTTATCTTTATCGAAAACGTGGGCAATCTGGTCTGTCCGGTCGACTTTGACCTGGGCGAGAACCTGTCCATCATGATTCTCTCGGTGCCCGAGGGCGACGACAAGCCCATTAAGTACCCGGGCATCTTCCAGCACGCTGGCGCACAGCTGCTCAACAAGGTCGATGTGGCCCCGGCTTTCGATTTTGACATGGATAGGTATACTAAGACACTCGATGACCTCAATCCGCAGGCGCCGCGGTTTGCCGTGAGCGCACGCAAGGGCGAGGGCATGGATGCCTGGTGCGATTGGCTCATCGGGCAGATCGAACAAACAAGGGCGTAAGTCGGCCGTCGTACGTGCGGTCGCAGCCGCAGACACACGAGATAGGAGCCTCTTTTGAAGCTCATCATCGCCGAGAAAAACGACGCCGCGCGTCAGATTGCCGAGCGTCTTTCCACGGGCAAGCCCAAAAAGGACAAGGTGTACAACACCCCCATCTACCGTTTTGAGTGGAAGGGCGAGGAGTGCGTGACAATCGGCCTTGCCGGTCACATCCTTGCGCCCGATTTTTGCGACAGCGTGCTGTTCGATAAAAAGCTGGGTTGGTATTCGGTCACCGAGGACGGCGAGATGCTGCCGGCCGACATGCCCGATGGCCTGGCGCGTCCTCCCTATGACACCAAGCGCAAACCGTTCCTTGCCGACGGTATCTCCATCAAAGGCTGGAAGCTCGAGAGCCTGCCCTACCTTACCTGGGCGCCCGTTATCAAGCTACCGGCCGAGAAAGAACTCATTCGCTCGCTCAAGAACCTTGCCAAGAAGTCCGACAGCGTCATCATCGCTACGGACTTCGATCGCGAGGGCGAGCTGATTGGTTCGGACGCCCTCAACAAGGTGCGCGAGGTTGCGCCGGACTTGCCGGTTGCCCGCGCCCAGTACTCTTCGTTTACCAAGGCCGAGATCACGCAGGCCTTTGATAACCTCGTCTCGCTCGACCAGAACCTGGCCGATGCCGGCGAGAGCCGTCAGCACATCGACCTCATTTGGGGTGCGGTGCTCACGCGCTACCTGACGCTCGCCAAGTTTGGCGGCTTTGGCAACGTGCGTTCTGCCGGCCGCGTGCAGACCCCGACGCTCGCCTTGGTGGTCGAGCGCGAGCGCGAGCGCATGGCGTTTGTGCCCGAGGACTACTGGCAGATCCGCGGCATGGCTGCCGCGCAGGCTGCTGCCGAGGACGACCGCTTTAAGATCGCGCACAAGACGGCGCGTTTTACCGACAAGGATGCTGCTGAGACGGCGTACGGTCACGTTGACGGTGCCAAGACGGCAACCGTTGCCGCGGTGACCAAGCGCTCGCGCAAGCAGCAGCCGCCCACGCCGTTTGCGACCACCTCGCTGCAGGCTGCCGCTGCGGCCGAGGGCATCTCGCCCGCACGCACCATGCGCATCGCCGAGTCCCTCTACATGGCGGGTCTTATCAGCTATCCGCGTGTCGACAACACCGTGTACCCCGCGACGCTCGATCTGGGCGCCGTGGTGAGCGATCTGGCAAAGATCAACCCGGCGCTGGCGCCCGTATGCAAAAAGGTGCTCGCCGGTCCCATGAAGCCCACGCGCGGCAAGGTCGAGACCACCGACCACCCGCCTATCTACCCCACGGGCGAGGGCGATCCGTCCACGCTCGACGGTGGCCAGCGCAAGCTCTACGACCTCATCACTCGTCGCTTCCTGGCGACGCTTATGGGCCCCGCCACCATCGAGAACACCAAGCTCGAGCTCGACGTGAACGGCGAGCCGTTCGTGGCTTCGGGCGATGTGCTCGTGACCCCGGGTTTCCGCGAGGCATACCCGTACGGACTCAAGCGCGACGAGCAGATGCCGCCGCTGGAGCAGGGCGACACGGTCGACGTATTCGACATTAAGCTCGAGGCCAAGCAGACCGAGCCGCCCGCACGCTACAGCCAGGGCAAGCTCGTGCAGGAGATGGAAAAGCGCGGCCTGGGCACCAAGTCCACGCGCGCGAGCATCATCGAGCGCCTGTACGCCGTGCGCTACCTCAAAAACGATCCCGTGGAGCCGAGTCAGCTGGGTATCGCCATCATCGATGCACTGTCGCAGTTTGCCCCGCGCATCACGAGCCCCGATATGACCAGCGAGCTCGACGGCGACATGACCCGCGTGGAGCGCGGCGAAGATACCGAAGAGCATGTCGTGACGCACTCGCGCGCGCTGCTGGCCGGCGTGCTCGATGAGCTGCTCAAGCATACGCAGGAGCTGGGCGACGCCATCAGCGATGCCGTCACGGCCGATGCGCGCGTGGGCGCCTGCCCCAAGTGCGGCAAGGATCTGGTTATGAAGACGAGCGCCAAGACCCGCGGCAGCTTTATCGGCTGCATGGGCTGGCCCGACTGCGACGTGACCTATCCGGTGCCGAGCGGCGTCAAGGTGAGCCCGCTCGAGGGCGAGGCGGCCGTGTGTCCCGAATGCGGCGCACCGCGCATTAAGTGCCAGCCGTTCCGCCAGAAGGCTTTCGAGATCTGCGTGAACCCCACGTGTCCCACCAATTACGAGCCCGACCTTAAGGTGGGCGAGTGCAAGGTGTGCGCCGAGGCCGGACGCCATGGCGATCTGATTGCGCACAAGAGCGAGAAGAGCGGCAAGCGCTTTATCCGCTGCACCAACTATGACGATTGCGGCGTGAGCTATCCGCTGCCGGCGCGTGGTAAGCTCGAGGCGACGGGTGAGACCTGCCCCGAGTGCGGCGCTCCCATCGTGGTGGTCAACACGGCGCGCGGTCCGTGGCGTATCTGCGTCAACATGGACTGCCCGACCAAGGAGAAGAAGCCCGCCCGCGGCCGCAAGACGACGACCAAGGCGAGTACGGCGAAGAAGACCACGGCGAAAAAGACGACTGCCAAGAAGGCTGCCGCGAAAAAGACGACCACAAAGAAGGCGGCCGCCAGCAAGTAACGGCGCAGCCGAAACATTGCCCAAAACAAAAACGAGCGAGGGTCCCATGATCCTCGCCCGTTTTTTGTTCGGCGGTTGGGGACGTTCCTTTTCTGCCGGCAGTTTAGGAACGTCCCCAACCGCCAGCTCGGGAACGACAAAACGCTAGTTCACCTCGACGGGTTTGGCGCTGGGATAGCGGTCCTCAAAGTCCAAGCGATACTTGTTGCTGCTGGTTCCCGGCTCGTTGTCGCGTGCCAGCGGCGCCACGATTTCGTCCTTATGGTCCGAGGGCTTTGCGTACTTTAGGCTGATCTCCCAGGCATCGCAGATCGCGTCGATGCGGTGATCAAGGTCGTCATACAGGGCAATGATGTCTTTCCAGGAGTGGTAGTTCTTGGAGCTCATGGGGACGTCCAGGTCCTCGACGATATCGTAATACTGCTCGATGGTCTCCTCCGTGCGCTCGGCGACGTCGGCGAGATTTTGACGGGTGGTGCGATCTTCTTCCAGATAGCTACCATTGAAGGCCTGCGCGCAGGCGCGGACCTGGCTATCGAGGTCCTCGAGCAGGTCGTAGTATTCGCTCAGGCGACGGTAGAGGTTCTGCTCGGAGAGGGTTGCTTCGCCGCCAGCCTCATCGTCATCGTCATCGTCGTAAAGGCTATTGGGGTCGCCGAGGGGCTTGAGGTCATCATCGTCAACATCGTGGTGCAGCTTGGTAACCTCGGCAGTCGTCTGCGTGGCGGAGTCGTCGAACGGTTTGATCACAAAGAAGATGACCAGGGCGATGATGATTGCCACCAGCGCAACGATAACGGCGATAAGCGCCCCGGTGCCGCTCTTTTTGGGAGCGGGGGTCTGTGGCGAAGCAGGCGCGTATGCGGGAGCCGGCTGCTGTTGGGGCGAGCCGCTCGCGACGGGTATGCACTGCGTGGTCTCGACGGCCGCGGGGCTTGCGGCGGGGTCGGGGCGATAAGCGAGGGGGTCGTCCGCCTTGGCTTGCGGCGTATCAAGGGGCCCGGTCTGCTCAAAAGCGGGCTGGCTATCGCTCGCGGCTGTTTGCTCAACGGGTGCACCGCACGAGGTGCAGAACTTGGCATTATCTGCAAGAAGCTTGCCGCACGAGGCGCAATACCGAGACATTGCCACTCCTTTCGCCACATTTCAATGCCATACGACGATTATACCAAGCATCCAAAATTCCCCATCATAAGTTGCGGTGAAATAGGGACTGTTTGGCGGTCTTAGAGCTTCAATCAGTCCCTATTTCACCGCAACGTTGGAAAGGCACCTTTAGTCATTGGGAGTCATTGGGGACGTTCTTAAACGACCAGTCATTTAAGAACGTCCCCAATGACTAGGTTGGATTTGGGGTGCGCCTGCCCCTGGGGTATCATGATTTGGTTGATATATCTGCATTTACGCGCCTTGTAGGAAGGGACTGCGCCCATGGCTTTTGAGCCCGCTCAGCATAGCTTTATCACGCTCGAGGGCGTCGATGGTGCCGGTAAGTCCACGCAGGCGCGCCTGCTGGCCCGTGCGCTCGAGCTCGCTGGCTACCAGGTCGTGACCCTGCGTGAGCCGGGTGGTACCGCCATTAGTGAAAAGATCCGTGCCCTGCTGCTCGACCCCACCAATACGGCGATGGGGGATACCTGCGAGCTGCTGCTCTACGAGGCCGCACGCGCCCAGCTGGTGCACGAGGTCATAGCTCCCGCCCTTGCGGCCGGCAAAGTGGTCCTGTGTGACCGCTTCTATGATTCCACGACCTGCTACCAGGCGTTTGCCGACGGCCTCGATCGCCAGATGGTACGCGACGCCAACAACCTTGCTGTCGCGGGGACGCACCCGGCGCTCACGCTCGTCTATCACATCACGCCCGAGCAGGCGGCGCTTCGCATGTCCGCCCGTGGTGCGGTCGACCGCATGGAGGCCAAGGGCATGGCGTTCCAGGAGCGCGTTTACCAGGGATTTAGTGCCATTGCCGCCGAGGAGCCAGATCGCGTGAAGCTCATCGACGCCACCGCTTCCATCGAGGACGTCTTCGCGCAGACGGTCGAGCAGGTTCGCGCGTACGGTCTCGACATTTCCCAGGACGCCGTCACTGCCACGCTTGCCCAGGAGGCCGAGTAACATGGCCCCCGCTCAGACAAGCCTGCTGGCCAAGCTCGACACCCAAGAGCGCGTACGCGATTTTTTGACCAACGCCGTCGCCAGCGGCCGCGCATCGCACGCCTACCTGTTTTTGGGCGCTCCCGGTGCCGGCAAACTCGATGCCGCCTGGGCGCTCGCCCAAGCCTTCCTGTGCGAGCAGGACGGCTGCGGCTCATGCGATAGCTGTGTGCGTGTCGCCCGCCATACGCACCCCGACGTGCACTATTACACGCCCGAGAGCGCCACGGGCTACCTCATCGCCCAGACCCGCGAGCTGCTCGACGACGTGCCGCTGGCGCCCATCCGTGCCAAGGCCAAGGTCTACATCATCGACCGTGCCGAGCAGCTGCGCGCCAACACCGCCAACGCACTGCTCAAGACGCTCGAGGAGCCGCCCGAGGGCGTTATGTTTATCTTGCTGGGCACCTCGGCAGACGTGATGTTGCCCACTATCGTGAGCCGCTGCCAGTGCGTGCCGTTTCGGCTGGTGTCGCCCGCCGCGGCCACGAAGGCCGTGAGCCGCGCGACGGGCCAGGATCTCGCACGCTGTCGCATGGCGTTCGCCGTGGCGGGGAGCCCCACGCGCGGCATCGAGTTCCTTAAGAGCGCCGAGCGCCAGGATGCTCGCCGCCAGATGGTCCGCGCCATCGATTCGCTCATCGCCGCCGACGAGGCCGATGTACTCAGTCGCGCCAAGTCGCTCATCGTCGCCGTTAAGGCTCCGCTCGCCGAGGTCAAGTCCACGCAGGAAAAGGTGCTCGAGCAAAACGCCGATTATCTGTCGCGTGGAGCATTGAAGCAGCTTGAGGACCGCAACAAGCGCGAACTCAACGCGCGCGAGCGTTCGGGTATCATGGAAGCGCTGGCGAGCGCGCGGACGCTCATGCGCGACGTGCTGCTGACGCTTCAGGATGAGGCGGCAGACATTGTGAACGAGGACGTGCGCGACACGATCGGGCGGCTTGCCGCCGCGACGAATGTTGCGGGTGCCACCCGGGCGCTCGAGGCGGTCGCGACCGCCGAGCGCAACATTGCCAGAAACGTTACTCCCCAGCTGGCCATCGAGGTCATGCTGTTCGATATCAGGAAGGCACTGAAATGCCGTTAGTCGTACCCGTTAAGTTTACCTACGCCTCGCGCGACCTGTGGTTTGACCCGCAGGATCTGGATATCCTCGAGGCCGATTATGCCATTTGCTCCACCGAGCGCGGAACCGAGATCGGCCTGGTCACGGCCGATCCCTTCGAGGTGCCGCAAGACGAGATCGGTCAGCCGCTCAAGCCCGTGCTGCGTGTGGCGAGCGATATCGACCTGCAGCTTGCCGACGACCTGGCCATCCAGGGCGATGAGGCCATGGTCGATTTCCGCCGTCTGGTCAAAGATCTCGACCTCGAGATGAAGCCGGTGGGTGTCGAATACCTGTTTGGCGGCGAGAAAGCCGTGTTCTACTTTGCGGCCGAGGAGCGCGTCGATTTTCGTCAGCTCGTCAAGGACCTGTCCTCGACGCTGCACATTCGCGTTGACATGCGCCAGATTGGCGTGCGTGACGAGACTCGCTTGGTGGGCGGCTATGCCCAATGCGGACAGGAGCTCTGCTGCACGCGCTTTGGCGGACAGTTTGAGCCCGTCTCGATTCGCATGGCAAAAGAGCAGGACCTGCCGCTCAATTCGTCTAAGATCAGCGGCGTGTGCGGCCGCCTGATGTGCTGCCTGCGCTATGAGTTCGAGGCGTACAAGGACTTTAAGAGCCGTGCGCCCAAAAAGAAGACGCTCATCGATACGCCGCTCGGCAAGGCGCGTATCCAGGAATATGACACGCCGCGTGAGCAGCTGGTGCTGCGCCTGGAGAACGGTAAAGTCTTTAAGGTCAACCTGGCCGATATGACGTGCTCGGAGGGCTGCAAAAAGAAGGCCGCCGAGCAGGGCTGCAGCTGCCGCCCCGACTGCGTGACGCGCGATGTGCTCGAGCGTATCGAGTCGCCCGAGATGCGCCTGGCGCTCATGGAGCTCGATCGCGAGAACGGCGTCGACGTGGGCGATGGCCTGTCGAGTGCCGACCGTCTGGCCGGCACGTCGATGCCCAAGCGCCGTCGTCGCGATGCCGAATCCGATGCTTGTGCCGGTCAGGGCCAGGGCGAGGGTCGTGGCCGCGGAAAGGGCCGCGGCAAGGCCGAGGCTTCCGAGGCCGAGGAGGCGGCCGGCGGCCGTCGTCGCCGCAAGCGCGCGGCGTCCGTCGACAACGGCGAGACCGCGGGCAAGAACGCCTCTCGCGAGCGCGAGGCTCAGCAGCCCCAGCAGCAAAACCGCGGCGGCGGCATGAACCCCACGCGCCGTCGTCGCCGCCACCTGTCGAGCGAGGAGCGCGAGGACGCCTTCCGCACCGCAGCCGCTCGCGAGGCCGGTGCCGCTCCCAAGGGTGCCTCGGCCTCCGACGCGCCTGCCGACAAGGCTGGCAGGCCACGTGGCGAGGAGGAGCGCGCGCCGCGTCCGCGCCGTCGCCATTCCTCGGGCACGCAGCAGAAACCCTCGGTTCCTTCTGTGGCCGATCAGGTTTCGGATGGTGAAGTCAAGGTCACGCGCCGTCGCCCCGGCGATGGCGGAGGAGCTGCCGCCAAGGCTTCGCGCGGCGGTGCTCGCGACGAGCGCGAACCGCGTGAGGATCGCAGTGGCGAGGGCTCGGCCGACCAGAGTCAGAAGCGCCGACGCCGTCGCCGTTCCCGCAAGCCGCGCCAGGATGGTGGCGAAGGCTCGACCCACACCTCGTCCGCACCGCAACCGCCTGCCGGCGAATAGCGCCCGCAAGCGGATTCGACTTATCTGACCCCAAGTGCAACGGGGTATCATGGCACTGAATCGACAACCCTCCCTTCGCCCAAGCGTAGGGAGGGTTTTGTCATAAATAACTATCTGAATGGTTTGAGCCGCTTACGGAGTGCCGGCATCTTGCCGTTTGCGGATGAATTGCTACCGTTTGCCGAGCGCGCGGCGCATGAGGCACTCGAGGTTCTTTCGCCCACGCGATGCGCCGGTTGCGAGCGTGCCGGTGCGCTTATTTGTCGGGAGTGCCTGGCGTCGCTCACGCTTGTCGATCCGCGCCACAGCTGCACGAGGTGCGGCGCTCCGTTTGGAGACCTGCTGTGTACCGAGTGCTCGGTCGAGGGTGCGTCTTCGGCGGTGGCTAAGGCCCTCGATCGCTGCCTGGCGTGCGCTGTCTATGCACATCCGTTGCCGCGCATCATCAAGGCATACAAGGATGCGGGCGAGCGCCGTCTGGCACCGTATCTGGCAGAGCTGCTCTACGACACCGCCCTGCATGCCCAGGTAGCAGCCCCCGACCGTTACGGCGGTGTGCTGTCCGGTGTCGACGCGGTGGTATTTGTGCCCGCAACTGCGGCGGCGTTTCGGCGGCGTGGATTTGATCACATGGAAGCAATCGCGCGCTCGTTTTGCGATCTTTCGGGCGTGCCATTGGTGGACGCCTTGGTCAAATACGGTCATGGCGACCAGCGCGAACTCGGTCGCGCCGAGCGCCGGGAACATGCCCGGGACATGTACGAGACGGTCGAGGATGTACGTGGCTGTCGTCTGCTGCTCATCGACGATGTCATTACCACGGGCGCAACAATGGCAGCGGCCTCGGCGGAGCTTAAGCGCGCCGGCGCCAAAGCCGTCGATGGCCTCGCTATCGCACGCGTTTGGTAGGGGTGATTCGTGTGGCGGTAACAATCAGGCAGCACAATAAACCGACAAAAGAGCAGCTAGCGGCTTCCGTGATTCTGGCGGGCGCCTCGGCGTTGCGCTTGATTCGAGCCGAGCGCCGGCAGATGGGCTACATCGGCTGGAAGGACCTCAATCCCGATGAAGAGCGCCGCGTGCTGTGTACGTCATCGCCTTCGACCGAGGATGTCTATCTTCCCGACCTGGTGCGAATTGGAGCCAAAAGCGGCGAAGTGCAAGAAGATCTGTGCTTGCTGGTGGGATCTGCGGCGCAGCGCCGCCGCATGCCTGGCGTGGGCTGGTCCGTGTGCTCCAGGTTGCCTGCCGGCTCGATTCTAGAGGTGGAACCGGGGGTGTACAGCCTATCTCCCGAGGCCCTTTGTGTTGCCGTCGCCCGCGAGGTCGGCTGTACCCAGGCGTTTGCCCTGGCCCAGGAACTGTGTTCCAAGATTTCACTAAGCGATCGCGGGAAGTATCTACCTCCTTATACCTCGCCTGTTGCGAATAGACTTGCAAAGGACAAGGACCAACCGGCAGACGTGGGCTACTTTGAAGTCGAGCCGGTGCTGACGCCCGATCGCCTGGCAGATTACCTTGCGACATGCAAGGGGAGTGCGGCCAAACAACTGCGGCGGCTGTGTCCCTATCTGTCGGAAAACCTGCGCTCACCCATGGAGTGCATCATGCTTGCCATGTTTTCACTTCCGTTTTCCTATGGTGGATTTGCCTGCGGTCCTTTTAAGACCGACTACAAGATTGAGTTCGATGACCGCGCGCAGGCAATCTCGGGGATGCCGCATGCAGTTTGCGATGCGTATCAGGAAGCAGCCCGGTTTGACCTGGAATACAACGGTGAGCTGGGCCATTCCTCCCGGAGGGGACGTATCCATGATGAAAAACGCAACACGGGCTTGATTACTATGGGAATCGAGGTCGCGACGGTCAACAACGAAATGCTTTGCGACATGGAGGCAATGGAGGCACTCGCATGGCGCATCCACCAGCGTATGCGAAAGCGGTACCGGAATCGTGTCGATGCCCGCAGGAAGAAGCAAGAGGCGTTGCTTAACACGCTGCGGGCGTGTTTTGGGCTTAAACCGATATAATTCGCGTCGAAAATAGGGGGTTAATCATATGCCCTGGCCAAAAAATGACAAATATGAGTACTGTCACTAAATCAGTAACAGCAAAATCAAAGAATTTAGGACTCGGAGGCGGCGTAAAGAAAGAAGATAATAAACAAATGTAGAATAACTAAGCATCAGATTGGCGACACTAAGCGCAAAATCTGTCCGAGAGGCCAAAATTGCCTGTTACAAAATTGGTAACAGTACTCATATTTGCCATTTTTTGGCCACGGCACCCCGAGGCGGGCACCCCGGAGCTCCCCGTAGGGGAGCTCCGGGCTTCATGGGGGCACGAATGGTCCGCCTCGACCTGCGAAATCTGTACTCGCGGTGCGAATGACGACCTAACCTTAAACTTTAGCTTGAACTTAGTTATAATGCGCTACGTTCCCGCCAGGCTGTGGTTGCGGACGGGCAATGCGCCCATCCAAGTCCAAGACAGACGCGGTCAAAGGGATCCACGTAAGCGACCGCGTGCGCGCGGCGCGATCATGGCGCGTCCTAGATGTAAGCCGCACCGTCCGTTCTACTTTCTTTGGGGCAATACCGCCTCGCGGGCGAGCGGGCCAGTCGTGAAGGTGGCTGCGGCCTCCCGAGCAAACGCCCCGGTGCGCAAGTGTGGGGTCAAATACCAGGTCAGCTGGTGGGAACAACCCGATATTCCGTGCAGGGCACGGATCGTATACGACACAGAAGGCAGGGTAGCGGACATGGTGAGGGGCAGCTTGATGCATGCAGCTCGGTTGGGTGCTGGGACCGCGGCGGTCATTGCCGTTTTGGGCCTGAGTGGATGCGCGTTCAATCCACTGTCCACGTTCACGACGCCCACGATCGACCAGATCGAGCACGAGACCGTTACCCCCACGGTATCGGACGATGCCCTGGTCACGCCGGGAACCCTGACGGTCGCCCTCGATACTTCCGATGCCCCGCAAGCCATGCAGGATGCCGACGGAAACCTCACGGGCTATGCGGTCGATGCCGCTCGTGCCCTCGCATGCCGCATGGGTCTCAAGGTCGCCTTTGTCGATGCGTCCTCGGCCGATTCCGCGCTCAGCGATAAAAAGGCCGATATCTTCATTGGCGACGTCAGCTCTACGGACGGCGATATCAGCTCGCTTGGCACCTGTCTGTACGACGCCCCCGCCGTATTCGGCAAGAGCACTGACGGCGAGTCGTTGAGCGTTTCCACCGAAACGCTTAACACCGCTACCCTGGGCGTTCAGACCTTCTCGGCCTCGCAGGAAGCGCTCGCCAAGCAGGGCATCACGGCCAACCAAAAGACCTTCTCCAACATCAACGAGTGCTTCGAGGCACTCGAGTCGGGCGAGGTCGATTACGTGATCTGTGATTCCACGGCCGGTGGTTACCTCGCGCGCCTGATGAGCCAGATCTCCTGTGTCGGCACGCTCGAGACGCCCTCCACGCTTGGCGTCGCAGGCCTTAGCTCTAACGATGAGCTGTGCCGTGCCGTGGGCGATGCCCTCGACGACATCACGGTCGACGGCACGCTCGAGGCGGTCCACTGCGTCTGGTACGGACAGATGCCCTATGACCTTACCGCCAAGACTGTTTCGGGGGCCAATGTGCAGGCATCCGAATCCACGTCCAACGAGACCGAGTCCTCCGATGGCGACACCTCCGATAACAACGGCGACAGCCCCTCGTCTAGCCAGGAGGGCGCCATCACCGACGATGACATCAATAAGCTCAATAGCTAGTTATTGGTAGGGGTGGCGCCTGCCATACATTGAACAAGGCGCTTCTTCACGGTTTCAACACGCATGGCCGGGTCTCCCCCATAGGGGAGCCCGGCTTTTCAATTTTGATAAAACCAGCAGCTCAAGGGCAATTTCCAGGAGAAAAACCAACTCCGCCGACGCCCTCATATAGCGCACTTTGCCGCGGAAAAGTGCGAGACTTCGGTATGCGGTATCAAGCAGTCGTTATTCGGGCCTTTGGGAATTCGGGTGATTAAATGCACGGCAATGGGTACATAGCCAGTACAGTAAGTCCCCGAGGCAGATTGGAGCCACGTATGGATATCAAGGTTTCTGGACGCAAGACGACGGTAACCGATGCTCTGCGTGCGCATGTGGACGAGAAGATCGGCGAGGCGCTCAAGGTTTTCGATATCGAGCCCATGACAGTCGACGTCGTGCTTCGTTATGAGAAGAACCCCTCGAACCCCAACCCGGCAATCGTCGAGGTCACGGTTCGTGCCCGCGGCTCTGTGATTCGCGTCGCCGAGCACGGCGCAGATATGTATGCCGCCATCGATCTCTCCGCCGATAAGGTCACCCGCCAGCTGCGCAAGTTCAAGACCAAGGTTGTGGACAACCGCCAGGGCGGTGCCAGCGCCGCGGATGTCGCACCGGTCGAGCGCGTCGAGGATCTGGCCGACCTGCTGCTGCCCGAGGAGGACGACGACCTGCTCGTCCGCGAGAAGGTCATCGATGTCACCCCGATGACTGAGGAGCAGGCGCTGGTGCAGACCGATCTGCTCGGCCACGACTTCTACGTGTTCGAGAACGCGACGACTGGCCTCATCAATGTGGTGTATCACCGTAAGAATGGTGGATATGGCATCATCAAGCCCCGCATCGAAACACTTGACGAGTAAAATACGTTAACTTGCATGAGTTAACGGTTGGCGGCCATCCCATGCGGGTGGCCGCCTTTTTTACGTAAGGAGTCGCTTTGATGGACAAGGCCGCATCCGCCGGTCATTCGGACCGCTGCCGTATCGTCGTCGATACCTGCTGCGACTTTAACCCCGAGGTCGCCGCGAACCTCGATGTCGATATCTTGGGCTTCCCTTTCATTATCGATGGCGAGGAGCGCACGGACGACATCTGGTCGAGCATGAGCCCTAAGGAGTTCTACGACCGCATGCGCGCCGGTGCCCGCGTGTCCACCTCGGCTGTGTCGCTCGGTCGCTATATCGAGTTCTTTACCGAGTGCGCCAAAGAGGGCACGCCCACGGTTTACCTGTGCTTTACCTCGGCGCTGTCGTCGAGCTACAACTCCGCGTGCCAGGCGGCAGATGCCGTGCGCGCCGAGTATCCCAACTTTGAGCTCTACGTGGTCGACAACGCTCTGCCCTGCGCGACCGGCGAGCTCCTGGCGCTTGAGGCCGTGCGCCAGCGTTCGGCGGGACTGACTGCCAAGCAGCTGGTCGATTGGGCAAACGAGGCCAAGACCTACGTGCACGGCTACTTTACGCTCGAGAGCTTCGATGCGCTGGCTGCCGGCGGCCGCATTCCGCCCGCGGCGGCGCAGCTCACGGCAAAGCTCGACGTCAAGCCCGAGCTCTCCTACGACCTTGCCGGCTCGCTGTCGCTGATCGGCGTCAACCGCGGCCGCAAGAAGGCGCTCAAGTCCATCCTCAAGTCGTTCCGCGAGAACTACGTGCCCGATCGCACCATGCCCATCGCCATCATGACGGCCGATGCCGAAAAGGACGGTGACTGGCTCGAAGCCGCCATCCGCAAGGAGGAGGGCTGCGCCGACGTCACGATCATTCGCAGCTCCGTGGGCCCCACCATCGGCTCGCACGTGGGCCCCGGCATGGTGGCCTGCGCGTTTTGGGGCAAGAACCGCACCGACAAGGCGTCGCTTTCCGACCGCATCGCCCGCCGCGTGCGCGGCCAGTAGACAAGCGCTGCGTCCGTAATCGCCCTCGACTCACAGCCCAAACGCTGGCAACGAGTATTCAACCTGGTAATAACACCCAACCCAAAAGGAAAGGTTTCATGGCAAACAAGCTCTCTGTCGCATTTATCGGCACCGGAATCATGGGTGCCCCTATCGCCGGCCACATTCTGGACGCTGGCTATCCCGTCACGGTCAACAACCGCACCAAGTCCAAGGCTGCAGCGCTTGTTGAGCGCGGTGCCGTCTGGGCCGATACGCCGGCAGATGCCGCGGCGAACGCCGACGTCGTCTTTACCATGGTGGGCTATCCCTCCGAGGTCGAGGAGCTCTACCTGGCGGGCGACGGTCTGCTCGCGTGCACTAAGCCCGGTGCGGTCCTGATCGACCTCACCACGAGCTCGCCCGAGCTGGCGCGCGACATTGCCGAGGCCGCCCAGGTTTCCGGCCGCATGGCGTTTGACTGCCCCGTCACCGGCGGCGAGTCGGGTGCTATCGCCGGCACGCTTACGGCTATCGTGGGCGCTACCGAGAACGACATTGCCCCGGTCCGCGATATCCTTTCCACCTTTGCGGCAACCATCTGCTGCTTCGATGGCGCCGGCAAGGGCCAGGCTGCCAAGCTCGCCAACCAGGTGTCGCTGGGCGCCTGCATGGTCGGCATGGCCGATGCGCTGGCGTTTGCCGAGCTGAGCGGCCTTGATATGGAGAAGACCCGTCAGATGATCCTGGGCGGCACCGGCAAGTCCGGTGCCATGGAGAGCCTGGCGCCCAAGGCGCTCGACGGCGACTACAAGCCCGGTTTTATGGTGGAGCACTTCATCAAGGACCTGCGCTTGGCGCTCGCCTATGCCGACGACCGCGAGCTTGCGCTGCCCGGCGCCGACGTGGCCTTTACGCTCTATGACATGCTCGACGCCATCGGTGGTGCCAAGCTGGGTACCCAGGCCATCAATGTCCTCTATAAGGAGGAGGCCGACGCCATTGCCGCCGGTCTGGACTGGTCGCAGTATCGTCCCGAGGAGCATGGTGCTCACGAGGAAGGCTGTGGTTGCGGCGAGCATGGCGACGACCACGAGTGCGGTTGTGGCCACCACCATGGCGAGGACCACGAGTGCTGCGGCGGCCACGGCCATGACGACGGCCACGAGTGCTGCTGCGGCCACCATCACGAGGAGTAGCGCCCATGAGCTGGACGTTCGTGGTGCTCGCACTAGTGCTCTTTCTCTTTGCGATCTACATTGGCTTTTTGTGCGGCCAGTGGGCGTGCGAAAAGCGCGTCATCACCAAGCGCGACTACTGGATTGCCAACTTTGCAGGAGCGGCGGCAGTCGTCCTGCTGACCTGGGTGTTCTTGCCATTCCCGCTGGTGCAGTTTGCGCCGATCGGCTGGCTTGGCGGCTTTATCGCCGGCCTTAAGATGAGCTTTGGCGAGTCCGTTGGTCCGTGGCGCAAGCACGATGAGGTCTTTAACGTCAACAAGGCTCACCGCGCCGCCGCCGACGCAGGCGACGCCGAGGAGCGCCGCCGCGCGCGTCGCAATGGCGCGGCTGACCGACAGCTCATCTCGGTCACCGATGACAGCAAGGGTGCTGGCAGGCACACTAAGAAATAGTAAGAAGAGGTAACTATGGCAGAAAACAAAGACGAACAGCTCACCGACGAGGAGCTGGCACAGCTTCAGCTGGCAGAGGAGAACGAGAACACCGTCGACCGCTTGGTCCAGGAGCTCGGCTGCCCCACGCGCCGTATTCGCCAGTTTGCCGCCCGCGTGCTGCACCTGCTTGCCGAGCGCGATCCGCAGCGCGTCGTGCCCTGCGTGCCCGCGCTGATCGAGGCGCTCGACCGGCCCGAGGCTCAGACTCGCTGGGAGGCCCTCGATGCCCTGGCGGCGCTCGCCACCACCTGCCCCGACCAGCTGGGCGATGCCTTTGAGGGCGCCGAGACCGCACTGTTTGACGAGATTTCCTCCACGCTGCGCTATGCCGCCTTCCGCCTGCTGTGCGTGTGGGGTGCCACGAGCGTCGAGCGTTCGCGCGAGGCTTGGCCCATCCTGGACGAGGCCATCCAGTGCTACCACGGTGACCTCGAGTATCGCGATATGCTCGGCTGCCTGTACGAGTTTGGCAAAGGCGAGATCGATGCCGAGATCGCCGAGAAGCTTGCGCTGCGCCTTAAGTTCGATGCCGAGAACGGCAAGGGCAGCTATCTCAAGGCCCGTTCGAGCGAAATTTGCGAAATGCTTGTTAAACGTTTTGGCCTGGATCTCTCCAAAAAGAAGAAGCGTGCTAGCGTTAAAAAATCTGACGACGCCGAAGACGAGGAGTAACAGATTATGGCGCACGATGTAGTCCTGATTCCCGGTGACGGGATCGGTCCCGAGATTACGCAGGCCATGCGCCGCGTGGTCGAGGCCGCCGGTGTCCAGATCAATTGGAACGTCCAGGAGGCCGGTGCCGGCGTCATGGACGAGTTTGGCACGCCGCTGCCCCAGCATGTGCTCGATGCCGTCGCCCAGACCAAAGTTGCCATCAAGGGCCCCATCACCACGCCGGTCGGTACGGGGTTCCGCAGCGTCAACGTTGCCCTGCGTAAGTACTTCGATCTGTACGCCTGCGTGCGCCCCTGCCTGTCGCAACCGGGCGATGGCTCGCGCTTCCGCGATGTCGACCTGGTTATCGTGCGCGAGAACACCGAGGACCTCTACGCTGGTATTGAGTTCGACGAAGGCGCTGCCGAGGTCGAGGAGCTTTCACAGCTTGTCGAGCGCTCGGGTCAGAAAACCTTCGCCGCGGATTCCGCCATCTCGATCAAGCCCATCTCCATCGCCAAGAGCCGCCGTATTGTGGAGTACGCCTTTGAGTATGCTCGCCGCTGCGGTCGCAAAAAGGTGACGGCCGTGCATAAGGCCAACATCATGAAGGCGACTGACGGCCTGTTCCTGCGCGTGGCTCGCGAGGTGGCTGCCAACTATCCCGATATCGAGTTCAACGACAAGATCGTCGACGCCACCTGCATGGGTCTGGTTCAGAACCCCAACGACTTCGATGTTCTGGTCCTGCCCAATTTGTATGGCGATATCGTCAGCGACTTGTGCGCCGGTCTTGTGGGCGGCCTTGGCATGGCCCCCGGCTCCAATATCGGAGCCGACTGCGCCATCTTTGAGGCCACGCATGGCTCCGCGCCCGATATCGCTGGCCAGGATATCGCTAACCCCACGGCCGAGATTCTGTCTGCCGCCATGATGCTCGATCATCTGGGCGAGAACGATGCTGCCAATCGTATTCGCGCCGCCGTATCTGCCACGCTCGACGAGGGCGAGCAGGTTACCGGTGACGTGCGTCGTGCCCAGACCGGCTCCATTGAGGGCGCCGTGGGCACGCAGGCCTTTGCCGATGCCGTTATCGCGCATCTTGCCTAAGGGGATACGGCTTTCAAACGCCTAAGCGGTACTTATACGTTTGCGGATAACCTGAGAATGAATACGCCCGGCGCTCTGTCGGGCGTATTCTATTGAGGACTATGTTTCTTAACAAGGAGTAACTGATATGGGTCTGATTCAAAAGAAGGACGAAAAGGACGAGATCGACGGCATCCAGATCATCGAGCGCGGAGAAGGCCCCGACGGTGACGAGGACGAGAAGATCGATCTGGTCGCAGGTACGTCTGCCGAGCACATTGCTGCCGGCACGACCGCCGAGGAGGAGGACGCCCGCCTGGAGGCTCAGATTGCCGCGGATGCCGCCGACGAGAACCTCATGCCTGAGGAGCAGGACGAGGACGATGACTCCGACGTGGACGACAGCGCATCCAAGCACAAGAAGACGATGATTGCCGCCTTTGTGGTCGCCATCGTGATCGCTGCTGTGGTCGGCTTCTTTATCGGCAACGGTGGTTTTGGCGGCAAGGGCGTCGGCTCGGCGACCCTCACCGAGGACCAGCTCGATTCGACCGTGGCAAGCTACAGCTACAACGGCAAGAAGAGCGACATCACCGCGCGCGAGGCCATCGAGAGCCAGTACAGCCTTGATACCGTCAAGGATAGCGATGGCAACTACACCGCTCCCTCTGCCGATGTCATCCTGTCCTACGTGCGCAACCAGATTCTGCTGGACGCTGCCGAGGATGAGGGCATCACCGTCTCTTCTAAGGAGATGAAGAAGTACGCCGAGGATTCTATCGGCACTTCGGACTACAAGACCATGGCCACGCAGTATGGCGTGTCCAAGGACCAGGCCAAGCAGATCGTCCGCCAGTCCGCAACGCTGCAGAAGCTCTACAAGAAGAAGGTGGGCGATAGCTCCGCAAGCATGCCGATCGCTCCGACCGAGCCTTCTGACGGCAACGAGGACACCGCGAGCAAGGACTACGCCGATTACATCATCAACCTTGCCGGTGACGAGTGGGATAGCAAGAAGGGCACCTGGAAGGACGCTGATAGCACCTACGCTAAGGCTTTTGCCGACGATGCCTTTACGGCCGATAGCGCTACCTATAAGCAGGCCATGACCGCCTATTACACCGCCTACCAGCAGTACTCTTCGCAGGCCTCGAACGCCAGCTCCAAGTGGACCGAGTACGCCAACGGCCTCTACGCCAAGGCCAATATCAGCATCTACGGCCTGTTTGCGTAAAGATTACCTGAGCCTTCGAGTACGAAGCCGAAATATCTGATGAAGCCCCCTAGAACGGACATCTGAACTGCACCCCAAAACCTGGACGGCTTAAATAAGAACTACGCCGCAAGGGACTGTCTCCGGAACTCCTCCGGGGTCAGTCCCTTCAGTTTAACCTGGCGCCTCCTCGTG
>NZ_JBQHQI010000007.1:0-100039 GCF_052067375.1 Collinsella sp. HCP3S3_E11
CTCGAAGAGCCCGATCGCCGCCTTCCTGGCCTCGATGTCGTGCTTCACCCTCAAGTCGACTCGCATAAAAAGCCTCCCATTTCTCGTGTCCAAGAAATGGGAGGCAGTTCATTTTGGGACGGGGCTTTTTTAGCTACCCAACCTGGGGCCTTTAAAGCTTGAACCGCGCATTGAGATAGGGTAGCTAAAAAAGCCCCGTCCCAAAAAGACTACCCGTGCCCCAACTGCCGGCCCTTGTTACATGAAAGCGCCCTCAAGCGGATGTGCTTGAGGGCGCTTCTTGCATGACTAGCTTTCGATGTAGTCTTTGAGCTTGCTGGAGCGGCTGGGGTGGCGGAGCTTGGCCAGGGTCTTGGACTCGATCTGGCGGATGCGCTCGCGCGTGACACCAAACTCGCGGCCGACTTCCTCGAGCGTGCGGGGATGTCCGTCGACAAGTCCAAAGCGCAGCTCAATAACCTTGCGCTCACGATCGGCAAGCGAGTCGAGCACCTGGGTGAGCTGCTCCTGCAGCATGGAGAAGCTGGCGGCATCGGGCGGAACGATGGCCTGGGAGTCCTCGATAAAGTCGCCCAGCTGGGAATCCTCTTCCTCGCCGATAGGAGTCTCGAGCGACACGGGCTCCTGCGAGATCTTCTGAATCTCGCGGACGCGGTCGGCACTCATGTCCATCTCGGCACCGATCTCCTCGGGGGTCGGGTCGCGACCCAGATCCTGGAGGAGCTGGCGCTGCACGCGGACAAGCTTGTTGATGGTCTCGACCATGTGTACGGGAATACGGATGGTACGGGCCTGGTCGGCGATAGCGCGCGTGATGGCCTGACGGATCCACCACGTGGCGTACGTGGAAAACTTGAAACCCTTCTGGTAGTCGAACTTCTCGACGGCGCGGATCAGACCGAGGTTGCCCTCCTGGATCAGATCCAGGAACAGCATGCCGCGACCGACGTAGCGCTTGGCGATGGAGACGACCAGACGGAGGTTGGCGCTGATGAGCGCCTGCTTGGCCTCGAGGCCCACGTTCTCGATACGAGTCAGACGACGCATCTCGGCGCGGGTGAGCTCGATCTCGCCCGCCTCGGCGGCCTCGAGCTTCTCGGTGGCCTCGAGCCCGGCCTCGATCTTCATGGCCAGATCGACCTCTTCGGAGGCAGTCAGCAGGTCGACCTTGCCGATCTCCTTAAGGTACATACGAACCGGGTCACCGGTCAGCATCACCGTGGAGGCATCGATGCCACGCACGCGAGAACGCGAACGGGACGTGCGGACGGTGCGCTTCTTTTTGCTCTTGCAAGAACCCATCTCGGCATCGGCCTGACGGGCCATCTTAAGCTCATGATCGTCGAGCGAGCCGGAATCGTGCTCCTCGTCGTCATCGAAATCGTCGGTATCGTTATCGTCATCGTCGACGTCCATGGGGGCGTCGTCGTTTCCGCTCGCGGAGATAATCTGGATGCCGCTGTTGCGCAGCGCGGAATAGACCGCGTTGAGCTGCTCGTCAGAAACATCGATATCCTTCAGGACGACCTGAATCTCGTCCTCGGTTACCGAAGTCCTGTTTGAGCCGTTGCCCATGAGCTTAGCAACGTAGGATTCCAGCCCAGTACCCGTGCTCTCAGTCTTATTTGGCACAGATTCTCCCTTCGTAGTCCACAGGACACATTACTTTAGCACACACTTACACGTCTATACCCAAAATTCAGACTGGATATAGCAGATAACATGCCGATTGACCACAACATCTAGGCCTGATCGGGACCCGCGGCCTCCAAACCAATCAACCGGAACGGATCGGCCACGCCGCCAATCGACTTCTGGAGCTCGCGCTGGCGCAAAGAATCCTGCGCGGCCTGCATGGTCAATGCACGGCGCGCGTCATCGTCGAGCGACCGGTCCTGGCGCAGCTTGGCCTGGGCAGCCCGCATACGGCGCTTGATGGTGTAAAGCTCAAGCGTATCGAGCATAAAGACGATGTTCGTCTCGGTGGGGTGCTTGCTCGTCGCCGAGATGCGCCCGGCGCTGACAAGCGAAGCCGCCTCGGGACACACCGCGCGCGCGGCGTCCATGCACGCCGCGGGGTCGGTGCCCGGCGGCGTCGCGAGCACGGCCCACGCGATGGACTCGTGACGGGGGTCTACCCACTCAATCGAGCAGATGCGATCGGTGTACGTGCGGAATAGGTCGGGGTAGCTGGTGAGCATCGTCAACAGCTCGCGCTCCCCCGCCAGAGACTTCCGCTCCAGATCGGTCAGCACGATCGGCGTCGCCGGAACGGAAGCGCTCGAAGCAGACCCCGCGGGCGTTGTGTCCATGCCAGCAGGCACATCGATCGGCGGCGTATCGTCGACGACCTCGACCGGCGCGGCCCCGTAGGCCTCGAGCGGCACATAGTCGTACGGTTCCTCCTCGACCGGTGCGGATACCGGCGGCGTCGTCCCCGACGCCCAGGCGCCGCGAGATGCCCCCTGCGGACCGGACACCCGACCGCCCGCGCTGCCGGCGCGCTCGGCCTGTGCCCGCTGGCGCTCGTAGTTCTGCTCGCGACGACGCTCGGCGTCCTCGCGTTTGGCGACATCGCGAAACACACGGCCCGAACTCGAGCGCACCGTCTCCAAATCCAGGCCCAGAAGGTCGGCGATCTGGATAAAGTACGTATCGATCATGTAGCTATCGCGCAGCGGATAGATGAGCGTCAGCGCATCCTCGAGCGCCTTGGCGCGACCGCCCGGCGTGGTAATGTCGCTCGACTCCTGCAGTGAGCGGTACACAAAGTCCATGAGGGGCTCGGCGGCGTCGATACGCGCCTGCAGGGCCTCGCCACCATGCGCCGTGATGAACTCCATGGGGTCGTTACCGTCGGGAAGCACCACGCAGCGCAGGTCCATCGAATCCTGCTCGATAAACTGAATCGCGCGGCGCGCGGCCTTTTGACCGGCGGCGTCACCATCGAACATATACACAATACGCTTGGCAAAACGGGTGAGCGTCTTTACGTGATGTTCCGTCAGCGCCGTGCCCAGCGTGGCGACGACGTTTTTGATCCCCGACTCCCAGCAGGCGATGCAGTCGGTATATCCCTCCACCACGATGGCGGTATCCTGCGCGACGATAAACTCCTTGGCCCAGTTAAAGCCGTAGAGGTTTCTCTTTTTATGAAACACGCTCGTCTCGGCGGTGTTGAGGTACTTGGGTTGGCCGTCGCCCATAATACGACCGCCAAAGGCGATGTTATGACCCTGTTCGTCAAAGATGGGAAACATCACGCGGTCGTAAAAACGATCGGCAAGCTGTCCGCGCCCGCGACTCACGGCCACGTTGGCGTCGATCATCTCCTGCGGGGTAAAGCCCTTCTGCGACAGATGGGCCACCAACATATTGCGACCCGGCGCAAAGCCCAGGCAGTAGCGACGGCAGACGTCGCCACCCATACCGCGGCTGGCAAAGTACTCGCGCGGACGGCTGTCCTTACCGCGCATGAGCATGGTGTGATAGAACTGGGCCGTCTCGGCGCACAGGTCATAGATGCGGGCGCGCTTGGTGCCGCGATCGCGCTGCGCGCCGGTATCGTGCAGCTCAATGCCGGCACGATCGGCCAGGTAGCGAATCGACTCGGGAAAGCTCAGGTTCTCGCGCTTCATGATGTAGGTGAAGACGTCGCCGCCCTCGCCACAGCCAAAGCAGTGCCACACCTGCGTAGCGGGGATAATGTGAAACGATGGGGTCTTTTCGCCATGGAAGGGGCAGCAACCCCAAAACTCATGGCCGCGGGGCTTGAGCTCAACCGTTTCCTGCACAATGGCAACCAGGTCGGACGCAGCGCGCACCTGGTCTTTCTCCTCATCGCTAATCACGGATGCCCACCCCCTGCTCACCCAAGTTATGACGGATATCGTCAATATTACCCTCGACGGTCGCGATAAGCTCGTCCAGCGAATCGAACACGCGCGAAGGACGCAGCCAACGCGTAAACGCCAACGAAACCGAACGTCCATACAGGTCGCCCGCATACCCGATCAAGTTGGCCTCGAGATGCGCCGAAGCGGCATCGTCGGCATACGTCGGCGGCAGGCCCACGTTGACGGCAGCGGGCCACACGGTATCGTCGACCAGCACAAGGCCCTCGTAGACGCCATCGGCAGGCAGCTGGATTCCGTTTGGTACCAACAGGTTTGCCGTCGGAAATCCCATATCGGAGCCCTCGTGGCGACCGCGAATCACGCCGCCACGCACCATATAGGGACGGCCGAGTAGATCGGCTGCCAGCTCAACATGGCCCAAGCTCAGCTCACGTCGAATGCGGGTGGCGCAGATAGCCTCGCCGCCCTCGCACAGCAAATTGTGCCCATACACGTCAACACCGCGCTCAGCGCCCCACGCCTGCATCTCGGCAACGCCCGAGGCGCCGCCGCGGCCCAGCCTAAAATCGCTGCCAACGCGAATGGAGCGAATGTCGACAGCATGCGCCAACAGCTCAAGAAAGCCCACGTGGTCGAGCGACGCTACCGCAGGCGTAAAGGGAACAGCCACCACGGCATCGACCCCAGTCTGAGCCAGGGCATGCAGGCGGTCGGCCGTCGTCATCAATTTTTGAGCGGGCGCAGGGCTCACCACAACATCTGGATCAGGGTCAAACGTTACGACAACCGCTTTGCAGCCGCGGACGCGCGCATCGCGAATGACCGCGTCGATCAGCTCACGATGTCCCCTATGCACGCCATCGAACACGCCGATGGCAATCGAGGCGGCACCCATAGACTCGCAGTCACCAAAAGCATCAGCCAAAACGATGCGGGCCTCCGCCGCCGCGCCCACAAAAAATGTGCGCGCGAGCTCGCGAGGGTCCAGCATCATCGAACACCGCCGATCGCCTGCGGAAAGACGTGCTCCATCACAAAGCGACCATCCTCGATACGAGCCAAAGCCTTGAGCTCGCCATCGAGCACCAGCGCAAACGGTGCCTTAGACACATCGAAGCCGGCGAGCGCGCGATCAATAGGAATACGACGTCCGCACAGCAGATCGTCCGCAAGATTGCCCGGCAAGTCGACACGCGTGGCGCCGAGGGCCGCAATGGGGTCCAAGGCAAAGCCGGCAGCGGAATCGGGAGAAAGCTCCTCGACCGCATGGCAGGCACCGATGGAGACAATGCCAGAAGCGGTACGGCGCAGCGCGGAAATATGCGCGGCACTATCGCAGGCACGACCCAGGTCGCGAGCGAGCGCACGGATATAGGTGCCCTTGCTCACCGAGAAGGCAACGGTCCAAATGCAGGAATCGCCCTCGCCACTCACGGCGATCAGGTCGGCAGAATATACCTCGACCGGGCGCGCAGGCAACTCAACGGCATTGCCCTCACGTGCAGACTTATAGGCGCGCACGCCGTTGACCGAAATAGCCGAAAACGCCGGCGGGACCTGCATCTGAGGGCCCAGCATGGCGCTCAAGCGCTCACGGGCATAGGCCGGATCGCGCAGATCAGGTGCAATGGCAACCGTACGGACGGCCTCGCCTTCCGCATCGTCGGTATTGGTCTCGGCGCCAAACGAGATATCGGCGACGTAACTTTTGGTATCGAGGGTAAGCATGCCCAGCAGACGCGTAGCCTGGCCCACGCCCACCACCATGACACCCGACGCCATGGGGTCGAGCGTGCCGGCATGACCGACGCGCCGCTCATGGAGGGCGCGTCGGCACCGCGAAACCACGTCGTGGGACGTGCAGCCCACCGGTTTATCGACGGCGAGCAGCATATTCAATTGAGAAGGCGTACGACGAGCCATGTACCATCCAAAAAGTTAGAGCTCGACGGTCACCGAAGCGGGATCCTCCCCCACCAGCTCGGCCAGCATGGGAAGTGCCGCGGTGAGCGTCTCGAAAATCGTTCCGTTATTGGTAAAGCCGGCGGCAGCGTGATGTCCGCCTCCGCCAAAGTTGGCCGCAATCTCGGAGACATCCATGTCGCCCTTGGAGCGCAGGTTTCCGCGCACCTTGGTATCGCCCTCGATGCCCTTAAGGAACAGGCAGACCTCGACACCCATCACCGAGCGCACCACATCGACCAAGCCGTCGCACTCATCCGAGGTGACGCCACATTCCTTAAGGTCGCTTTCGTACGCGTAGCTATACGCCACGCGCCCGTGCGCGACCGTCTTGATGCGGCCCATGACGATGGACTTGAGGTGCAAGAACTCGACGCGCATGCTCTGATAGACCTCGAGCGCGACACGCGCCGGGTCGGCACCGTGCGCCACCAGGCGCGAGGCCGCATGGAACGCAGCGGCATCGGCATTCTGATACTGAAAACGACCGGTATCGGTAACCAGGCCGCAGAGCAGACAGGTGGCGATGCGATCGCGAACGACAATGCCGCAATCATCCAAAAAGCGGTCGATGATCATGGCGCACGCCGCAGCATCGACACGCCTCAGGCTTACCTCGGCAAACTCCTCGCGCGCCGGATGGTGGTCAAAGCACACCACATGTTTGGAGCGGCGGAGCACGTCGGCCGAGTTGTTCAGACGCTCGACAACCGGCACATCCACCGAGATAAACAGGTCGGGATCGCCCGTAAAGCTCGAAGCCGGCACCAGACGATCGGCGCCTTCCATAAAGCGGTAAATACGCGGAACGGGATCGTCGTCTGCGAGCAGCAGCGCGATGTCCTTGTCGGGGAACGCCTTCATGAGCGAGAGACCCAAGCCCAACACGGAGCCCAGGGCATCGCCGTCGGGAGAGGTATGACCCGAGATCGCAATGGAGGACGCACCCTCGATAAGCTCGAGGATGCGTCGTTTAATATCTGCAGACTCGCACGAGACGAGGTCGGCGGAATTAGTCATCTAAAGCTGCCTCCTGGGCGGCATCCGCTATGGGATAGCCGTCCTCGTCCTTTTCGATCGCCAGCGTGGCCGGGACATTCTCCAGCGCACGCGTAATGCGCTCGGCCTCATCGGTCGAGCGATCGATGCGAAAATCGAGCTCGGGCGTGACGCGCCAGTCGAGCGAGCGAGCCAACAGGCTGCGAATGCGGCCCTTGGCGCTGGCGAGCGCCTCCATGACCTCATCGTAGCGGCTCGCATCGCACGACACGTACACGCGCGCGAACGAACGGTCCACCGCGACCTCGACCGCGGTCAGGGTGACCAGGTCGAGACGCGGATCGGAAACCTCAAAGAGAAGGATATAACCGAGCTTCTCGCGAAGCTGCTCGCCCAGACGGCGGGTTGCCTGCGTTTGCTTCATAGCGCTACCCCCTACTCGGTACGGGCAACCTGGTCGATACGGTAACCCTCGATCTGGTCGCCGGGCTTGATGTCCTGGAAGTTCTCCAGGCCAATGCCGCCCTCGGAACCGCTCTTGAGGCTCTTGGCCTCGTCCTTGTAGTGGCGCATCGAGGCGATCTTACCGTTAAAGACAACGATGCCGTCGCGCACCAGGCGCACGGAATCGGTCGCGGCAATCTCGCCCTCCTCGACGCGGACACCGGCGGCGATACCGACTTTGGGCACCTTAAAGGTGTCCAGGACGGTCGCGGTACCCGTGGAGACCTCGACCTCGGTGGGCTTGAGCATGCCGATACGGGCAGCGTCGAGCTCCTCGAGGCACTTGTAGATAACGTCGTAGCAACGAATCTCGACGCCCTCGCGCTCGGCAGCGGAGCGGGCCTTACCGTCGGGACGCACGCCAAAGCCAATGATGATGGCGTTGGAGGCGTCAGCCAGGACGACGTCGGTCTCGTTGATGGCACCGACCGCGGAGTGGATCGTGTTGATGCGGACCTCGGACTGATCCATCTTGTCGAGCGAGTCCTGAAGGGCCTCGATGGAGCCCTGGACGTCGGCCTTGATGATCAGGTTGAGCTCCTTGACCTCGGCGTCGGCGATGGTCTCGAAGAGGTTCTCGAGCGTGACGTGCTTCACGCGGCTCTGCTCCTCGATACGGGCCTTGAGCGAGCGCTCATCGGCCAGGGCGCGCGCCTCGCGCTCGTCCTCGAACACGCGGAACTCGTCGCCGGCGTTGGGGACGGACTGCAGGCCCAGGATCTCGACGGCGTCGGAGGGACCGGCCTCGGTGACGGCGCGGCCCTTGGGGTCGAGCATGGCGCGAACGCGGCCATAGGTGAGGCCGGCGACCAGCGTATCGCCCACGTGCAGGGTACCGCGGGTCACGAGCACGGTAGCGACCGAGCCGCGGCCCTTGTCGAGCTTGGCCTCGAGGACGTTGCCCGAGGCGAAGGTATCGGGGTTGGCCTTGAGCTCGAGCACGTCGGCCTGGAGCAGCACGGTCTCCAGAAGGTCGTCGATACCGATCTTCTGCTTGGCCGAGATGTTGACGAACATGTTCTGTCCGCCCCACTCCTCGGGGATGACGCCGTACTCGGTGAGTTCCTGGCGTACACGGTCGGGGTTGGCGCCGGGCTTATCGATCTTGTTGACGGCGACGACGATGGGAACGCCGGCGGCCTTGGCGTGGTTGATCGACTCGACCGTCTGGGGCATGACGCCGTCGTCGGCGGCGACGATCAGGATGACGATGTCGGTCACCTTGGCGCCACGGGCACGCATGGCCGTAAAGGTAGCGTGGCCCGGGGTATCGATGAAGGTGATCTTGCGGTCGTTGATCATGACCTGCGAAGCGCCGATGGCCTGGGTAATGCCGCCAGCCTCGCCGGCAGCGACGCCGGTGTGGCGGATGGCGTCGAGCAGGCTCGTCTTGCCGTGGTCGACGTGACCCATGACGGTGACGACCGGGGCGCGGGGCTTAAGGTCGGCGGGATCGTCGTAGAACGAGAAGGTGTTCTCCTCCTCGGGGGTGATGATCCTGATCTGACGGCCCAAGTCGTCGGCAACGAGCTCGACAAGGTCGTCGGACATGGACTGCGTCATGGTGAGCGGGGTGCCCAGCAGGAACAGGCGCTTGATGATGTCGTTGGCCGGAACGTCGAGCGCCTCGGCAAGCTCCTGGACGGTAACGCCCTGGGAGACCTTGATGGCGTCGAGCTCCTCGGGGTTCACGCCCTGGGCCAGCGCCTCCTCAATCTTGCGCTCCTCCTGAGCCCTAGCGGCCTCGCGCTCGCGCTTCTCCTTGCGCTTCTTGCGGCGACCGGTGGACTCGCGAGAGGCCTCCTCGACGGCGGCACGGGCCTCCTCGAGAACCTTCTCGCGGCTGTACTCCTCGGCCTCGCGCGCCATGCGGCTGTAGTGGTCCTCTTCGCTGTTGTGACCACCCTTGCGCTTCTTGCCCTTGCCCTGCTTATCGGGGTTGGGAAAATCCATGCCGGCAGCGACATTGTTGCTGGCGTTGGTGCGATGGCTGTGCGGGCGGCTCTCGGAGGCGTTGCGGTCGTTGCGACGGCCGCCACGACGATCGTTGTTGCCGCCGCGACGGTTGCCGCGCTCGGCCTTGGCCTTGTCCTCGGCGTCCTTCTTCTCCTTGAGCACGGTCTCCTGTGCGGCGATCTGATCGAGCAGCGAACGGAAGCGCGAACCGGAGTCGGAAGCGGGAACGGCGCGGCGCTGGGCCTCGCGAGCAGCCTCCTCCTTTTCGCGGGCAAGGCGCTCCTGCTCGGCCTTCTTCTTGGCCTCAGCCTCGGCACGGGCTGCCTCTTCGGCGGCCTGGGCGGCGGCAAACTGGCGGCGCTCCTCCTCGCGTGCCTTCTCGGCGGCGATGCGCTCGCGCTCGGCCTCGGCGGCACGCGCTGCCTCCTCGGCGGCGGCAGCCTCCTCCTCGGCCTGCTTGGCGGCCTCGACTTCCTGGGCGCGGGCCTCGATCACCGAGGCAAGCTGCTTGCGGACCATGGCAACATAAGCGTCCTCCAGGGCGGAGGAAGCAGACTTAGCGGGAATCTTCATTTCGGCGAGGTGACCCATCAGTTCCTTGGAGGTCATGCCGAACTCTTTGGCCAGGGTGGACACACGGACTTTTGCCATATGACTTCACCTACCCTTTCTGGCACCTTGGGTGCCTAGAGACTGAACGAGCGTGGGATGTGCGCCGGAACCTGTCCAGCGCAACCGCGCGCTAGATCAGGTCCTCCGCATCATCGAAGGCGTCGGTGTCGTGGACACCGCAGAAACGGGAACCGGGACGGGCCTGGTTGCGGCACTGGATGCCGTCCTCGGACACGTACTCGCAACGACGGGCGTCGTCATCCTCCTCGTCACCGATCAGGTCGGCGGCAGGCTCCTCGTGAACGGGCACGTTCTTGAGGATGTCGGCGGCAAGGGTCTCGGACTTAATGTCGATGTGCCAGCCGGTCAGGCGTGCGGCCAGGCGGGCGTTCTGGCCCTCCTTGCCAATGGCGAGCGAAAGCTGGTCGTCGGGCACGATGACGCCGGCATAGGCCTTCTCCTCGTCGATAAGGACGCGAGTGACCTTGGCGGGCGACAGGGCGTTGGCGACGTAGACGGCCGGATCGGCATCCCACAGGATGACGTCGACGCGCTCACCGCGCAGCTCACCCACGACGGCGCGCACACGGCTGCCCTTGGGGCCGACGCAGGCGCCCACGGGATCCAGGCGGTCGTCGAGCGAGTGGACGGCGACCTTGGAGCGCTGGCCGGGCTCGCGGGCGATCGACTTGATCTGGACGGTGCCCTCATAGATCTCGGGCACCTCCTGCTCAAACAGACGACGCATGAGCTCGGGGTGGGTACGCGAGATAACGATCGGCGGACGGCTGTGCTCGCCGCGAACCGGCGGAAGCGTGGAGTTGGGGTCGCGAACGTCAATGATCACGGCCTTGATGTGCTGGTTGTGCAGATAGCGCTCGCCCATGGGGCGCTCGTTGCGCTCGTTCTCGTAGCGGCGCTGATCAAAGTGCGGAAGCTCGGCCTCGACGCCTTCGCGGATCTTGACGATCGTAAAGTCGGGTGTGGACTGCAGTACGGTACCGCTGATGAGGTCGCCGATACGGCCGGAGAACTCCTCGTAGATCTGCTCGCGGGCGGAGTTGCGCACGATGGCGTTGATCTCGGCCTTGGCGTGCTGGGCGGCGATGCGGCTGGTGTTCTTGGGGGTGACGTCGATCTCCTCGAACTCGGTGAAGTTGCCCTCCTCGTCCATGGAATCGTCGATCGGCTCCAGGCGGTAGACATAGATCTTGCCGGTGGTGCGGTCGATGGTCACCTTGGCGCCCCACTCAAGATGCAGGATCTCGGCATAGCTCTTGGCGAGCGACTGCTCCAGACGGTCGATCAGGTAGAGCTGGTCGATGTGCTTCTCCTGGCAAAGCTCCATCAGGGCGGACATCATGTCGGATGCTGCCATGTTAGTTTCCTTCCTTCGCGGGCTTGAAGTCATAGACGGGCTTCAACTTACACTTTTTAACATCGGAATAATCGAGGGTGACAGACTCGCCGTCCTCGAGCTCGAGGGTTACGTTGGTCTCGGTCGCGGCGGCAATCTTGCCGGAGTACTTGCGACGGCCCTCGGTGGCGGTGGAGGAAAGCTCGCAGTCCTCGCCCACAAAGCGGGCAAAGTCACGCGGACGGCGCAGCGGGCGCGCCATACCCGGGCTCGACACCTCGAGCGTATAGCTCGAAGAGATGGGGTCGAGCTCCTCAATCACGTCGCCGACCCACTTGGTGTTGGCCGTGACGTCGTTGAGCGACAGGCTCTGACCCTCGGCACCCTCGATACGCACACGCACGCAGGGGGCCTTGGTAGCACCCACGAGCTCAACGTCGACGATATCGACATCGTGCTGGGGAGCGACGGCCTCGAGCGCGTCGATGATCGCCTGCTCGGTCTTGCTCTTGACCATTGCGGCACCTCCATCCATACAAAAAAGAAGCGGGGCCGAAACCCCACTTCTTTCAATTACAACTTCATTTGCAAGCAAACTATACCAATACCTGCGAAAACGTGCAACCACAGCACAAACCCGCAGGTCAGCGTGAGCACAGGTTCTCCACAAGAAATGGATAATTAGGTGTAGTCGCAAGTATCCATATCCAAAAAGAGGGACAACCCAGCCGGATCGTCCCTCGTCTATTGTGCATCAACTATATGCGCAAGGTTTACTTAACCACCAGGTTGACCAGCTTGCCGGGCACGCAGATGGCCTTGACGACCGTCTTGCCCTCGAGCCACTTGGCAACAGCGGCCTCGGCGGCAGCCTGCATCTCCTCGTTGGAGGCATCGCGGGCCACATCGATGCGGCCGCGGACCTTACCGAGCACCTGGACGACGATCTGCACTGTGTCCTCGATGGACTCGGCCAGGTCAAACTCGGGCCAGGAGGCGGTGTAGGCGTTGCCCTCGCAGCCGAGCGCCTCGTGCCACAGCTCGTCGGCCCAGAACGGACAGATGGGGGCAAGAACGCTCACGATGTCCTTGGCCACGCCGTAGCACAGTGCCTTGTCGCGCGATGCGCCCTCGGTGGCGTTGAGGTAGGCGCTCGCTGCGTTGACGAGCTCCATGACGGCCGAGATCGCGGTGTTAAACTGCCCGCGATCGAAGTCCTCGGTGCACTTGGCGATGGTGCGGTGACGCTCGCGATAGAGCTTCATCGCGGTCTCGTCGAGCACGGACTTGTCGAAGGCAGCGTTGGCATCACCCGACTGGACAAGCTGCCACACGATACGCCAGGCGCGCTTGATAAAGCGGTTGGCACCCTCGACGGCCTTGGGATCCCAGTCAAAGTCCTTCTCGGGCGGGGCGATAAACAGGATCGCCAGACGCATGGTGTCGGCGCCGTAGGGCTCGATAACCGAGCTCGGAGGCACGACGTTGCCCTTGGACTTGGACATGGTGTCGCCGTTCTCGTCCTTGACCATGCCCTGGCACAGCAGGTTGGTAAAGGGCTCGTCCACGCTGAGCAGACCCAGGTCGCGCAGCGCCTTGGTAAAGAAGCGGCTGTAGAGCAGGTGCAAAATGGCGTGCTCGATGCCGCCGATGTAGTTATCGACGGGCATCCAACGGTCTGCCGCCTCGCGGGAGAAGGGCAGCTCGGTGTTGTGCGGGTCGGTATAGCGCAGGTAATACCAGCTGGAGCAGGTGAAGGTGTCCATGGTATCGGTCTCGCGCTTGGCCGGGCGGCCGCAGACCGGGCAGGTGGTCTCGTAGAAGTCCTTGCACTCGGCGAGGGTCTCGCCGGCGCCCAGGTCCAGGTTCTCGGGCAGCGTCACCGGCAGCTGGTCCTCGGGCACGGGCACAATGCCGCAGTGCTCGCAATGGATGGCCGGGATGGGGTTGCCCCAATAGCGCTGACGGCTGATGAGCCAGTCGCGCAGGCGGAACTCGACCTTGCGACGACCGCAGCCCATGGCCTCGAGGTCGGCCACGATGGCAGCCTCGCCCTCGGAGTGCTTACCGCCGCGCATGCCGGTGTACTTGCCGGACTGGACGAGCGTGCCCTCGGCAGCGTGGGCGCAATCCCAGTCGACGGTCTCGGCATGGAAGGTATCGATGGTCTCGCCGCTGGCCTCGACGGCAGCGCGGTCGTCATCGTCCAGGATGATCGGGACGATCGGGAGGTCGTACTTGCGGGCAAACTCAAAGTCGCGCTGGTCGCCGCAGGGAACGGCCATGACGGCGCCGGTGCCGTAATCGGCAACGACATAGTCGGCAACCCACACGGGAACCTTCTCGCCGTTGACGGGGTTAACCACGTAGCGGCCCGTAAAGGCACCATGCTTCTCGAGGGTGCCCTGAGCACGCTCGACGGCAGAGATATGCTTGGAGTCCTCGACGATCTTGGTCACGGCCTCCTCGTACTCCGTGCCCTCGACGAGCTCGTGCAGACGAGCGTACTCGGGAGCCAGGACAAAGAAGGAGACGCCAAAGAGCGTGTCGGCACGCGTGGTGAAGACGGTGATCTTGCCCTCGTCGCCCTCGATGGGATCGCCGTTGGCATCACACAGGGTAAAGTCGACCTCGGCGCCCTCGGAGCGGCCGATCCAGTTGGCCTGCATCTGCTTAACGCGCTCGGGCCAGCCGGGGAGCTTCTCCAGATCGTCGAGCAGCTCCTGGGAGTACTCGGTAATCTTGTAGTACCACTGCTCAAGGTCGCGCTTCTCGGGCTCGGTGCCGCAGCGCCAGCACTTGCCCTCGGTAACCTGCTCGTTGGCCAGAACGGTCTTGCAGTTGGGGCACCAGTTGACCGGGTTCTTCTTGCGGTAGACCAGGCCCTTTTCCCACATCTTCTCAAAGATCCACTGACCCCAGCGGTAGTAGTCGGGGCTGCAGGTCTTGACCATGCGATCCAGATCGTAGGAGAAGCCCATGCGCTTCATCGTGGCGAGCGCCTGGTCCATGTTCTTATACGTCCAGGCAGCAGCCTGCGTGTTGTGCTTGATGGCGGCGTTCTCGGCGGGCAGGCCAAAGGCGTCAAAGCCAATGGGATGCAGCACGTCAAAGCCGCGCATACGGGCCTGACGGGCCATGGCATCGCCGATGGTATAGTTGCGCGCGTGGCCCATGTGCAGGTCGCCCGAAGGATACGGGAACATCTCGAGCACGTACTTCTTGGGCTTGCTGGCGTCGGTGTCGACGGCAAAGAGGTTGGAGTCCTCCCAGGCCTTCATCCACTTGGACTCAATGGCCTGCGCGTCGTAGGCAGGGATCTCGTCCTTATGATCTGTGCAATCGCACATATCAGCTCCTTTAATCTTAGCTGGGGTCGGTCGGCTTGGCTTTATTCGCTACTGCGGACAGTCCTGCGCAAGACGAAGAGCACATTAAGTGCTCTTCTTTGCGTGCGGAACTTGTAGCGAACAAAGCCAAGCCGACCGACCCTAAGGTTAACTTGACTGATGATAGCAAATACGACAAGCGAGATGCCTGCGACTTGCAGGCATCTCGCTTTATCTTAATAACGTGGTTGGAACTCAACCTTTATGTGCGGCTCTTATCCTATCGATAAGACACAGACTGCTGCGAATCCTTGACGACTACGTCGTGGGCGCCGCCTTCGACGATCGAGGTCGAGCTCACCAGGGTCAGGCGTGCCTTTTTCTGGAGCTCGGGAATCGAGAGGGCACCGCAGTTGCACATCGTGGACTTGATCTTGTAGAGCGTGCCGCCCACGCCGTCCTTAAGGGAGCCGGCGTAGGGAACGTAGGAGTCGACGCCCTCGACAAAGCTGAGCTTCGCGGCGCCACCCAGGTCGTAGCGCTGCCAGTTGCGGGCACGCGCAGAACCCTCGCCCCAGTACTCCTTCATGTACTGACCGTTGACGTTGACGCGCTCGGTCGGGCTCTCGTCAAAGCGGGCAAAGTAGCGGCCCAGCATCATAAAGTCGGCACCCATGGCAAGGGCGAGCGTCATGTG
Organism: Collinsella sp. HCP3S3_E11; assembly: GCF_052067375.1. Classification (NCBI taxonomy): domain Bacteria; kingdom Bacillati; phylum Actinomycetota; class Coriobacteriia; order Coriobacteriales; family Coriobacteriaceae; genus Collinsella; species Collinsella sp. HCP3S3_E11. The sequence continues at coordinate 15,274 of NZ_JBQHQI010000007.1, forward strand.
GTAGTCGTAGACGATACCGCCGTCGGAGCACACGGGCACGTAGACGCCGGTCTCCTCGTAGTACTCGTCGCGAGCGCGGCAGACGTCGATCAGCGCGGTGGCCTGGCCACGGCCGATACCCTTGGTCTCGCGGGTAATGCAGATGGAACCGCCGCCGATACCAACCTTGATGAAGTCGGCACCGCAGTCGGCCAAAAAGCGGAAGCCCTCGGCGTCAACGACGTTGCCGGCACCGACCTTAACATCCTCGCCGTAGTTGGCGCGGATCCACTCGATGGTGCGCTTCTGCCACTCGCTGAAGCCCTCGGAAGAGTCGATGCACAGGACATCGGCGCCGGCCTCGATGAGCAGCGGCACGCGCTCGGCATAGTCGCGGGTGTTGATGCCGGCGCCGACCATGTAGCGCTTGTCGCCGTCGAGCAGCTCGTTGGGGTTGGTCTTGTGGCTGTCGTAGTCCTTGCGGAAGACAATGCCCATAAGGTGATCGTTGTCGTCGACGATGGGCAGGGCGTTGAGCTTGTTGTCCCAGATGACGTCATTGGCAACCTTGAGGCTGATGTTCTTGTCGCCCACGATGAGCTGCTCACGCGGGGTCATGAACTCGGAGACCTTCTTTTGGTGGTCATCGCGGCTGGGGCGATAGTCACGGCTGGTAACGATACCCAGGAGTTTGCCCTTGGGAGTGCCGTCGTCGGTGACCGGCATGGTGGAGTGACCGGTCTTCTCCTTGAGCTCGATGACCTGCTCCATGGTCATGTCGGGGGTCAGCGTGGAATCGGACTGGACGAAGCCGGCCTTGTGATCCTTGACGGCCTTGACCATGGCGGCCTCGGACTCGGGTGTCTGGGAACCGTAAATGAAGGACAGGCCACCCTCGGTAGCGAGCGCGACACCCATGTCGACGCCCGAGACGGACTGCATGATGGCGGAAACCATGGGGATGTTCAGGGTGATTGCCGGCTTCTCGCCGCGCTTAAAGCGGGTTAGCGGCGTCTTAAGAGAGACGTTGTTGGGGATGCACTGCGAGGACGAATAACCAGGGACCAGCAGATACTCCGAAAACGTGTGGGACTCACCGGGAAAGAACGTAGCCATGTTTCTCCTTTTTCCATGCGACCGGTCGGCTGCAGGCCTCGTAGGACCCAGCCCAACCTTGGGCGCCCAATACTGGGCAAGTATCTTAACGCACTTTGACTGCTACAATGCATGATTTAAGAAGAGCACACGAGGGTTTAACGCAGGCTTTGCGTTTGCCCAGCAGACACTTTAGCGGAGAGACGTGGAGCGCATGAAGTACAAGACGACGGCAAAACTGGTCATTCAGTCGTGCGACAAAGATCTGCCGGGCGTGTTCGGCCACGGCTGCGTCTTGCTGCTGCAGGGTATCGCCCGCGAACACTCGATCAACCGCGCCGCCAAGAGCATGGGCATGGCCTATTCCAAGGCATGGCGCATTGTGAACGAGGCCGAGGGGCAGCTGGGGTGCAAGCTCATCGAGCGCGACGGCGCCCGCGGGAGCTCGCTCACCCCCGCCGGCGAGCGAGCCATAGCGGCCTACGAGGAGCTGCAGGCAGAGATCAACGAAGTCATAGCCGCAAGGGCCAACGACCTGATCGACACCATCAAAGAGTAGCTAATTTGGGACGGGGCTTTTTTAGCTACCCATCCAGAGCATTCTTAACTCATAGCCAAAAATTGACATTGGGTAGCTAAAAAAGCCCCGTCCCAAATTAGCTACTGCCGGAGGGCGCTATCGAGGGCGGCGGCTACCGTCAGGGGGTCGTCGGTGCCGGCGAAGAGGCGGATGGTGTCCCCCTGCTTGCCACGTAGGGCCGAAAGACGCGTCGTTGCACCGCCGGCAGGCGATGTGCGGAACTCCCCCGGCAAAGCGTCGAACAGCTCTCCCGCGCCACGCTCGATAAGGTCAAACTCAACTGCCGGGCCAAAGCCATGCTCGAGGATTCCCGTTGCAACCGCATGGTCAGGATGCGAGCTCAGCCCGGGATAGCGCACGTTGCGCACCATCTCGTTCGCGGCCAGATACTCGGCCAGCGCACGGGCTCGATCGAAGTGAGCCTGCATGCGAGCGTTAAGCGAGGAAAGCCCGCGCTCCAGCACGTCGGCCTCCTCAGCAGAAAGATCGAGCGCCGACGCACCGCAGCCCGCAAACAACGCATGCGCGCACTCAGCCGCGGCGTCCACACGATGGCGCTTGAGCTGCGATCGCGCCACCGAAGCGGCAACGAGCTTACGCGGGGCCTTACCGGCACACACGCGGTCGAGTGCCTCGAGCGACAGCACGGCGCCCAAGCTCAGCGAATTGCAGCCAAAGACGTCAGCCACGGTGTTGTCAACAACCAGCAGCGCATGGGCCTCACGCGCGGCGCGGCCTAACGCGCGCAAATCGGGCACACGCAGACCGAACGCGCCAATGGAATTGGCGAACCACCACAGGTGCGGCCCCTCGGCATCAAGCGAAGCATCAAAGCCCTCGGACGCAGCAGCAAACGCCTCGGCGGACGGCGAGCCCACCAACACGACATCGCAGCCCTCAAAGCCGCACGCAAACGCTTCGGCAAAGTCATCCGCAAAGGCCACCAGGCGATCGCCGGGGCGCACAATCCCCAACAGAGACAGCGCCGCCGGCACATGCGAGGCCGCAACCAGTCGCGCCTCGCGCGCGCCAGCCCTTGCAGCCCAGGCCTCTTCTAGCTGTTGTGCGTCCACGTGACACCGTCCCTTCAAAACAAAAGCCCACAATGCGGATGTTTCCCCAATCTACTCGCTAGGGCTCTAGCCGTGGTATTCGCCGTTGTATTGGATGAGCGTTAGGTCCTCCACGCCATCGAGGGCACGGATGGCGTCGGCATAGGGCATATCCACACCGTCAGAGAACACCTCGACGGCCATCTCCACCTTGTCGCCGCGCATAGTCTTGGACTTAACGGTGAACTTGGTGCGCCCAAACGCGCGCACGATATCGTCGCCAGTGGTCTGGCCCGTGTAGTGAATGACCATCATGTACACGCGCGACTTATCCTGACCGCTCGCAAAGCCGGCGATCATCAGCACGATCACTGCTGCCGTGAGCCCCACGAGTGCATACATGCCGGCTCCCGCCGTAATGCCCGTGGTAATGGACCAAAACAGATACAGCAGGTCGAGCGGGTCCTTGACCGCCGTACGGTAGCGGACGATGGACAGAGCACCGACCATACCGAGCGAGATGACCACGTTTGTCGAGATCGCGAGCGTGACCATGCAGGTGAGCACGCACATGCCCACGAGCGTCACGGCAAAGCTACGCGAATACACCACGCCGGTAAAAAAGCGCTTGTACACGTAATAGATCAGGATGCCCATGGCGAGCGCCACGAGCAGCGACAGGCCGATCTTGGCAGGGTCGACCTGACCAAACGCCTCCAAGACGGAGTTCTTAAAAAAGTCCCTGGTGCTCATGGTCTAAATATCCCCTCGGTTCTCAAAATCCGAATCCCAGTAGTTAAAACCGCGCAGGTAGGCGGTCTTTTCGTAACACAGGCAGTACTTGGAGACCGCCGTAAGCTCGGCCGCGCCCGGCGGCACCATATCGCGCACCAGCTGCGGACAAAACTCGGTAAACTTGACCTCCATCACCAGCTTGCCGGGCTCCAGCACGGGCAGCGCGGGCAAGGTCGCGTCAAAGATGTCAAAGCTACCCACCGCGGCACGCACGTTCATGTCAAACGTAATGCGCACGGTGCCCTCATCCATCACCCACGGCTCGCGCTCGTAGTCCACGATGGTCCGCGGGCGCATCATGTTGCAGATACACTCGATGTAGAACTCGCGGCAGAGTTGGTGCGGGCTCCTCAGCAAAAAGCCGTAGTCGCCAGCCAGGATCTGCTCAAACTCGCCGCGCGTGAGCGGCGCGTCCTCCTTGAAGATCCAGCTGCCGTACTTCTTTTTGCGCTCGAGCTTAATCACCCTGTCGCTGCCGTTATAGATGCGCACGCGATACTTTTTGCGCATGAGAATACCGGCGTCTTTTTCCTCGTAGGCCGAGTTGCAGTAGTCGTCAAAGTACAGGCTGCGAATGGTGTAGCCACCCGAGCGCGCATGCTTGTCCAGTTTAAAAACCGGCGCCATGCGACAGGCAAGCGCGGAGTGCTCGCCCTCGTTAATGAGATATTTGAGCTCGTGGCGATAACGCTCCTGCGTGGCACGCGCAGGCGGGGCCGCCAGGCGCTCAAGCAACGCGCTAGCCCTCCTCATACGTGTCCTCCACGACCTTACCGCCGTCTTGCACGTAAAAGCACTTCATGCCGTACTGCTTGCCATCGTCGGTCACATAGTAGTCAAACGCATCTTGCGTATAGCCGTCGGAGTTGGTGGCACGCACGCGTACAAAGTACTGGCCGGTATCGGGCGCATCGCACGTTACCTCGGGCAGCAGCACGTCCTCGGCCTTAAAAAGCACGTCATTGATGGCGTAGTCGCGCGCAAGCTCGACGGTATAGCGAATATCGCGCGCCTCAAAGTCGTACGCGGCATCCCAGTTCACACGCAATTTGCCGTTATCGATCTGCGGCACGCCAATGTAGAACGGCATGGGCTTTTTAAAGCTTTCGCAGTAGCTCTTGTAGTTTTCCTCGATCTCGGAGGGAATCGCCGCGGCAATCTGCTCGTATTCGTCTTTGGTAACGGGCAGTTTATCGAGGTCGGGCGCGGAAAAGACAAGCGACTCGGTCACTTCGCGGTAATGTTTAATCATCTTGGCCAGACGCGCCTCGGTCAGATACGAGCGCAAGTCCTTGACGGCACGGTCGAGTTCGCTGCGGAACGACTTACTGCGCAACGCGCGGTTAAACAGCACGTTGCCCCAGTAGTTGCTCGCGCCGCGCTCCCAGCTCGCATAGTCCGAGAACCCCATCAGGCTATGCTCAAGCTTACGCAGCATGCCGTCGTTATCCCAATCCAAAAAGTACCAGGTATTTGAGTTGAGCGGGCTGTACAGATAGCAGTTACGGTTCTGCGTATCGCAGTTGCCCGTCAGGATCTGAAACGCCAGCCAATAGACCAGGTTCTCGGTATCAAAGTAGGTGTCGAGCACGTCATCGATCTTTTGCGATTCGTCGTTGAGCGCATCGAGCATCTCGATGAGCTTGGTGTGGTCCGAGTCGCCCTTAATCTCGAGCATGCTCTCAAAAGCCGCCTGGTTGTAGTCGGGTTCGTCGGCGAGTTTAATGGTGTCCTCGTAGCGATAGAACTCAAAGTTGTTCACCTTGTACAGGTGTCCATTCTTATCTAGGCCATGTGCCTTAAGCGCCGTCTTATTAAGCTGCTCTACCTGTGTAAACAGGCCGTAGTCCTCAAAGGTGTCGTTGGACTTTTCGGTCTGGTCGCACACCCACAGATGCACAAACTGTGTGCGCAGGCCCATCATCTGGGGAATCCCGCGAATCAAATCGTAGGCCATCTTATTTCGAAAGCGCAAACCCTCACCCATATGCTTGTTGAGCGCAATGGAACGCTGCTGACGCCAGGTACCCTTGCCCTTTTTGAGCTCCACCTTGTAATTCTTTTGCGTATAGGAGCTCGACGTCTGGCCGCGCACCTGCACGGTGGCATTGGGCGCTTCCTCGCCATAGCCAACCTCACCGGCAACCGGGCCCTCTTCGTCGCCCGCCTGCAAAAGGCCCATAACCTGATAGCGCGCCACGCCCATGTCAGCATAGTCATACACCGAGTACGTATTGATATCGGCCCAGCTGTGGTCCGTGTTCTCGGAGCTGTTGCCGCGCGAGACCGTCAGGTACATGGTCACAATGCCCGAGTCGTCGTAGACCTCGTAGAGCTCGTCCTTGTCGCGCAGGTGCTTGACCTCATTCGAGGCCTCGGCCTTGTTAATCTTGCCCTGCTTTTTGACCTTTTTGGTCGAGGATTCGTCCTGCGCAGAGCAGCCCGAAAGCAGCAGTGTGCCGGCAGCCGCCTCAATCAAGCGGCGACGCGATATCATCCTATCGGTCATCAGGACCTCCCCAATGGTTGCGATACACACGGACCACCGTGCGTTCAAACGCGCCATGTGGCTCGCCCTTATGGCGGGCTTCCTCATAGCGCCGCTCGGCACGGTCGAGCAAGCGGCCCAGCTGTGTAAAGCGACCCGTCTTGTCGGTCGCCACCATGGGCTGCTGGCTCAGAATACGATACGGCAAGTTGGCAGTATAGGTGTCGAGTCGCAGCAGCGCCACGATAAAAAACACCGCCGCACCCAACAAAAAGCCAAAGCCGTAAAACTGCTGCGGCAAAAGCAGCGACACGGCAGTCGCCAGCCCCGCCACACCGGCAAACAGGCCCGAGGCCAGCACGGCCCCCTTGTAGTCGGTAAAGTACAGCAAGACGAGCATCACCGTATTGCCCACGGCATACAGGCCATAGCCCACGCATAGCGTGCGAAAATACCCGTGCATAAGACTGTTAAAGCCCAGCGGCAGGGCCGAGAGCACCGTGGTCTCGAGCGAAATGACCGCCGCCGTCACAAACAGCTGCTTGAGCGCGCAAAAGCGCAGTTCGCTGTTGAGCGTGGAGAGCATCTCCTCCTCGGCCACCACAATATCGCCCACCACGCCACCGTCGTTGAACAGGCTGTAGTAGTCGCGGTAGCGCGGGTAAAAGTTGACCTCGACCGAGACCACAAAGTTGACGGTCGTGACCAGGACCGTCAAAAACGCGATGAGCGCCGGAACATCGTGGTAGGGCGCGCCATAAAACAAGCCCTTGACCTGCACGCCAATGGGACCGGCCCAAATAATTACCAGGTGCGCAAAGAGCCCCAGGTTGGTAAACAGACCCGTGAGCGCCAGCGGCATAAACTGATCGAGCCAGCGCAAAAAGAGCCAGGGACTGCGGTCGCTCTGTGGAAAATACCGGTACAGCAGCACCACGTCCCAGGCGAGCATGACGCCGTAGCCCAGGGCGATTGATGCCAACAGGCTCTCAACCGGCGGCAGCCCCAGTGCCAGCGCGGCCAGGGCGCACAGGAACGCCACGCCAATGGCAGCCGCAAAGCTGCACAGAATGCCACGGTAATCCTTAATAGCGGTGAGATAGCTCATGCCGTTCCAGTTGACGATCATAATGTTGAACAGCCACAGGCACAGCAGCCCCTGCAGCAGTGTGGCGCCCGAAAACAGCAAAAAGACGCCGTAGAGCGCCGTGCCCGTAACCAGCATGATGGCGTTGGAACCCCAAAACGAGGGCAAGACCTCTTCTTCGCGCTCGGCGAAGAGCATGTCCGCCAAAAAGCGCGTGACGGGCATGGAGAAAAAGCTCGTGAGCGTAAGCGACGCCAGCAGCGTATAGGTCACCATGCACACCAGCAGATCCTGGTTGGCGCGGCCCACACCCCACAGACCGCACAGCACCAAGATACCCACCTGGAGCAGCACGCCCAGCAGCATGGGGCCCGTGCACACAATGCCGGCGTAGCCATAGGCGCGCATCGTGGCAAACAGACCCTTGCGCCTAAACAGGCGTTTGAGCTCAAAACCGATTCCGGCCACCGGCTACTCCCCCTCTCTGGGCAAATCATACGCACGCGCCGTCTCGTCGTACAGCGCGCGATAGTTGGCGAGCATCTGCTCGTGCAAAAAGTACGTGGCAACGCGACGCTGGCCGCGCTCCCCCATCTCGATACGGCGGGCACGGCTTGCGCACATGCGCTCCATGGCATCGGCCAAGCCCTTGCGATACATAGGCGGCGTCACAAATCCCGCCACGCCAAAGCCGTCGCCCGGGGCGCCTTCGAGCAGCTCACGGCAGCAGCCCACCTCGGTCGTCACGCAGGGACGACGCGCGGCAAGCGACTCCAGCACGCTGAGCGGCTGGCCCTCGGAGATGCTCGTCAAAATGGTAAAGTCCAGCTTTTCCATGTACTCGACCACGTTGACGCGGCCGGTAAAGATCAGGTCGCGCACGCCCAGGGTATCGACCAGCGCGTGGCACTCGGCGCCGTACTCCTCGTCGTCCACGCCGCCCATGATATGCAGGCGCACCTTAGGGACGCGCTCGTGCAGTTCAAAGAAGGCATAGATCATGGTCTTAACGTCCTTGATGGGCGCCAGGCGCACCACCGCGCCAATGTCAACCCAGCCGTCATCAGGCTTTAAGGGAATGTCCTTAAAGCGGTCGAACTGAATGCCATTGGGGATGACCAGGCATTTGTCCGCATCGCAGCCCATATCGATCTGCGTCTTGCGGGCGTTATGAAACAAACTGGTCACGCGGAAGGCGCGACGGTAGATCTCCTCCGAAAGCAGGTAGAAAAAGCGAATCCAGCGGTCCTTAAACGACGGCACCACCCAGTCGGCGCGAATAATCTCCTCCTCGCGCTCGCGCGTGTAGATGCCGTGCTCGGTGAGCAACACCGGCGCATGATGAACGCTTGAGCCCAGGCAGGCGAGCAGGCCGCCGTAGCCGGTCGAGATGGCGTGGTACACATCGGCCACCGGCACCTCGCCGCCCAGCAGGTAGAGCACGGGCAGCAACATGGAGCGCATGGTATGGAATGCGTCGGCAAAAGGCGTGTAGGGGTACTCGGCCAGGCACACGTCGCGAAAGATATCCATAAACGTGCGGCTCTGCAAAAACGAGAGCGGATGCACGCGACGACGCTGGAAGATATCGAACAGCATGTCCCAATCCGGATTGGAAAGCGACACCAGGCGGCGCAGTGCCTCGCGCTCGCGGTCGTTAAAGTCCGCCTCTTCCTGCTCGCCCGAAAGACGCAGGGCGTCGTCCAGAAACACCTCGTGCACCTCGACAACGTTTTTGGGCAGCTCGTAGACAAACTTGCCGCGGTCGGCCGCATGCGCGCCAATCACCCACAGCACAAACTCGTGCTCGGGCATGGCCTGTATATAGCCATGCATCCAGGTGGACACGCCACCGTGCACATAGGGGTAGCAACCTTCGAGCACCAAGCAGATTCTCATTTGTCGCTACCCTCCTTGCGCGCAATGGTCACCGTCTTGTCCGTAGCTTTGACCAGGTACAGGTCGCCCGTCAGATGCGTAATCTCGCCACCCGTGACTGCACCCGGCTCGCCGTTATTGGCGCGGAACATGAGCCACGCCTCGTCGTGAAAATTGCCCAGGTTAAGCGTCCAGGCATCCGCGTCTGTATCCACGCTCACCGTCACGGACGAAAAGCGCTGGATGGCGCCCGAGCATTCCGAGCCGGTCTGGCGACGCAGGTCGGGCGCAGACTTGGTAAGCCAGTCCAGGTAGTCGGTCAGGCCGCCCTTGTAGACCTCCCAGCCTTGCCTGGCGCCGCGATCGGGATCGAGCAGGTCGTCCGGGTGCATAAAGTGCGTGCTCACGTAGTGCATGTTGAGCTCGGACACGGCAGCCAGGCGCATATAGGAATCGTCGACCATGCCGCCCGAGACAATACGCGGCTGCTCCACAATGCCATCGCTCGCCACGCTAAACTCCTGCACGTACGGCAGGTCGGTACCATCCTCAAAATACGTACTGGCGATGGTCTTAATGCGCGGCACGTCCTCGCCAATAATCTTGCGAGCGCGGGCCGAAAGGATATTTGACGGCGGCACGTAGACCGAACCGTGCGCGTTGGGTAGCACCTCGTCCTGAAAGGCGATAAGCTCGTTGAGCGATGCAACAAGCGTCTCCTTGTTCTTCCACGTCTTGTAGTCGTACAGCGTGCCATAGTCGGTATCCCAGAGCGCCAGCGGCTGATGGTTGTAGCCGTGAAAGCCCAGCTCTCCGCCCATCTGCAGCAGCATGCCGCCAAAGTAGCGAAACTGCGTGGTATCGGCCTGGCGCGCGGGCTCGGTCCGATTGACCGCGTCCTCGTAGTTTTCGATCATCACGCCGGTATAGCGAATGCCGTATTTTTGCGCGAGCTTTTGCAGATCGGGCCACCAGACCTTGGCATAAAAGTCGGCGATGGAAAGCCCGTAGTCGCGCTTGATGTAGGTGCCGTCGCCCGAGGGCACGGGGCTGGGAAAGTCATCCAGATAGAAGACGGCGCTGTTGATGACCGGGTAGGCCGTGGCATCGCCGAGCAAGCTGATCGCCGCGGCGTAAAACCCGCGCATGACCTTGCTGTAAATGCCAAAGTTGCACACCACGGTATGTCCGCTGCCGCAATCGCTCGACCAAACAAGGGGCGTACCCGTATCGCCGGTTTTGGCCCACACGTGCGCCGTCTCGCGCAGCGAAACCAGCAGTGACGATTTAAAGGGGTCCGATAACTCGTAGCGCTGGCCACCACCGATCATAAAGTCCTTGCTCGGGACGATACTTTCTGCCGTGGTGTACTCATATCCAACGGTATCGATGCCAAACTTGGGTGCAACGGCTTGCATATAGCCGGAGTTCTCCGGCGTCATACCCAGCATGAGCGAGCCGCCAGCATTCACCCAGCTCATCAGGTCGGTGAGGTGCGTGCCCAGCGCATCGAGGGATGGCATAAGCAAAATCACGCGGTCAAACGACGTCAGCGAGGGAATGGCATCCGCGCCGTCCAGGGCAAGGTCCACGTCGCGGTGCGCGATCTTCATGTCGAGCAGAATCTGGTCGAACTGCTCCTTTACGTCCTCGACACCCGCCTGGTCGGAATCAGTAATGACCAGGCACGTGGGCTTTTGACCAAATATTGCCGAGGAGGCCGGCACCGCATCGTTGGCGGCAAGCATCCCCAGCTTATGCTGGCCCGCACTGTACTGCACGCCGGCACGCTCCACCAGCAGCACGGCGGCCATGGCAATAAAGACCGCCCACACCACGAGCAGGCCCATCCAGCGAAAATGGCCCGCACGGTCGCGGATATGCTGAACCACGCTCATCGGGCCTCCTCCCCGTCGCGCCAAAAAGCCAGCTCCTCGCGGTTGGCGGCGCTCAAGTACACATGCTGTTTGTCGATCGCATCGATCACGCGGTGGACCTCGTCACCGTCGCGGCGCATCACGGCCAGGCGCAGGTAAAGCATCCAAACCTCCTGCTCCTCGGGCGCGTCGAGCACGAGCTGGTCGGTCACGGCCTGCGCCTCGTCGATCTGTCCGACATCGGCCAGCGCCGTCGCATACCGAATACGCAGCTCAAAGGTGTCCTCGCGCTCGCAGCGGCGCGCAAGCAGACGTGCGTACTGTTGACGCTGAATCTGAGCCACGCGCCCCTCAGCCAAACCCGAGTCTAAATACTCACCAAGAAAATCGCAGTATTCGTTGAGGTTTTGCGCGCTCGGGTCGGTCTTAAAGGCGCGCTCCAGCTGCTGCAGTTTAAGGTCGGACTCCTTGGAGATCTGCGCCACCGCCGTCGCGGCATAGTGCGCCACTTCAACGTCGTCGTTCAGCTTAGCCGCCTGCAGCTGCGCCAGGTACGCATCGGGCTCCTCGGTGAGCATGGAGAGCATGAGGCGGCGCCGGTCTGCCGGGTCGTTGACGATGAGCGCCTCCTCGAGCGGGATCACGCCCGCATCGGCTTCACGGTCGTGGACCAAGATGCTGCGATGCAGCTCGTCGTTAATGCGCAGCGACTCTAGCGTGGCGTCCTTAAGGTCCGCGCCAAACACGGCGCTACGCGTGACAAGCAGCACCACCAGCAGCGGTCCCCACAACGGCACGAGTACCATCACGGCCAGCATATGCCCGCGCACCGGCAGCAGGCCCAACTTCATAAGCGTCCACAACACCAGACAAACCAGCGCATGAATCAGCAGCAAGACGGCAGCAACGACAAGCGAGATCAAGCGACATCCCCCTCACCGTCACCGGTGTCAGCGATGTGCTGCAGAAGCGCCACGATGTCCTCGCCGTCGACGGGCTCCACCGCAATCCGCTTCGCGCTCAGGCGCTCGCGGATAATGGGGAGGTCGCACGCCTTTGCCTGGCGCATAAGCAGGTAAAGCACGTCACCGTCGACCAGGCCCGCCGCATCGCTCTCGCGGATTGCCGACCCAATTGCGCCCACCAGCTCGCCGACAGGCTCCATGCCCGGCACCACGCGTAGGAGCAAAAAGCTGCCCATCTTGCCATCCGACAGCGCCTGCTCGGCCGCGAGCTCTTGACCAAAGGCCGCCTGCTTGAGCACGCACGTGCCATCGACGCAGCGTTTATCCTGCGCCACCGCCTCATAGTCAAAGGCACGCCCCAGCGCGCTTTCGACCAGTCCGCACAAGATGCGGAACAGGTTTTGGTAATAGAGCGTCATTTGGTTCTCGGCCGCACGACGCACAAAGATCAACACGGCGGGCGCCCCGTCGCGCTCGATCGTATATCCAAACATGGGAAGCCCCGGCGTCAGCTCGCGATTGACCCACAGGTTCGAACGACCCCCGCCGCCCAAAAGGGGTGCAAGTTGCTCAAGCGTGAGCGAGCGCGTGGCGTCTTCGGCAATCACGGGACTCGCCGCCACCAGACGTGCAAACGCCCCGCCCGAAACGTGGTAGATCGTCACCGAATTGTTTTCGAGAATCTCACCCATGAGCTCACAGCACTTGCGGTAGATGTCGCGCGGGTTGAGCACGTCGAGCTCTTGCGTCACGGCAAAGATCTTGCCAAAGCTATCGTGACGCCCCACAATCTGGCGCTTGTAGGTGCGCTTGTCCTCGATAGCATCGTGATAGAGCTGCGTGAGGAACGTATTGCGATTACGCACGAGCTCGTTTTGGTCGCGCTCCACCTTAATGGCCTCGTTGTTGCGCAGCTGCACGTAGCCGCATACGGCACCCACCACAAAGTACGCGATAAACGGCAGCCAGTTGGACGGCTCGTAAAAGAGGCCCTGGAAGGTATAGCCATACTGGGTAAAGTAGCTCACAGCCAACCCAACCGATGCCAGCAGCGCCGCAACCAGACCAAAGTCCAGGCCATACAGCGTGCCGATGAGCACGACGTAAAGCAGGCGATAATCGAGCACGTTGAGCTGGGCAGATTGCGAGAACAAATACTCCAGCACCTCGAACAGGACCCAGGCGACGCCCGTCTCCAGGCATTTAATAGGCAGCGTGTGCATCTGGATGCGGTCGATGGCGGCGCGCAAGGGGTTGACCTTCCCTGCGCGGCCAGCATCCCAGCGAGCATGAATGGTCGAAAGATCACGAAACGGGTCGTAGCGCTGAAACCAGCCATAGCGAACGCGAACGATGTCGCTGACGGGCAGGGCATAGCCGGCAGAATCGCCATAGGCAACTGAGAGCCCTGGGAACAGCGCCTTGAGGGCCTCGCCCACCTCACCTGACGTGTGATGGAAGGTATCGGCAACATCGAGCGTCTCAAAGGAGGCGTCCCAGCTGTCAAAGATGCGATGCACCAGCACCGCGAGTTCCTCGGCACACAGCAGCGGAAACGGCGCGTCCTCCGCGCCCTGCAAAGCGACCGATCCGGTTGAGCACGCGTCGAACAGCGGCACCAAAAACGGATCATCCAGCGAGGCAGACGCGGTATACAGGAACGGCACGCGCAGGATCTTGGTTTGAACGCCCTCGCGAGCAGCGTAGTAGCGGCACAGGTCGTTGGCTGCGCGCGCGATAATGCCCTTGCCCGTTCGCCCCGTGGTATCGGCGGCACCCGCGGCACCCGAGGGCCCCGCCACATACAGCAGCTGGACCCGGCGACCCGCGCACGCACGAAAGACCGAGCGCAGCAGCTCGATATCGCCCACGATATCGGTATGCGGGGTAAGGTAATTGGATAGGTAGACCACCCGGTCGAACTCGTAGGCCTGCTCCAAGTGCTGGATGAGCTCATTCCACGAGGCATGGGGCGACGATTCATCGCGGCGCGCTTCCGCGGCAGCGACGACCTTAACGTGGTCCCCGGGGAACGCCTTGGCACAAAAGTCATCGTCAACATATGCGGTGTTGCCAACAACCAGCACCTCCATGGCGCACCCCTCCCCTGAATTCCACATTTGCCATAGTCAAACATGCGTATTGTACGCCGTCAACGCGAGCCGGGACGCCTTTAAGGCAGTTTTAAGAACATCTTTAGAGGATGAAAACCAAGCACCCTAAGGCAAAGGCACGATAAGAGACCACTCGGAAAACAACTTTTAGAGCAAATTGACCTAAATCTCCCGAACGACGAGCCCGCCCTCCAGTATGAGCTTGCGTGCGCGGTTGCTACTACGTCCAGCAATACCAAGCGAAGTGCCATAGTAATCAAGAAGGGCGAGTACCTTAGCCACCTCTGACTCGCGAACACCCTTGGCGCCGCATTGTCTGTTCCATCCCTTGCCCCTTAACTTGCGTCCGCGACACACACGGATGCAGGGGCGTTAAGAACAGGCTTCTCGCTCGCAGCTAGGCGCAGTCGCAAAAGTACAGGCTTTTGAAGTGGGGTATGGAGATGTGCCCGCTCGCGCCGCAATTTGCGCAAGCTGGGAAAACGATCTGAATTTACCCGTATAACGAGCTTCGTCGAAAGATACGAAAAACTGTACCTTTTTGCACAACAAAAAAGGCGACCACCCGCGAGGACGATCGCCTTTGTTAATTCTTGTATTGTTTGTGCTAGGCGCGAGTCTTAATCTCCTCGGTCACCTTGGCCACAAACTCGTCAACGCTCATCTGAACGGTCTCGTTGGAGCGATCGCGGACGGAGATGTTGCCGGCCTCGACCTCCTTCTCGCCCAGGATGAGCATATAGGGCACGCGGTCGATGCTGCGGGCCTCGCGGATCTTGTAGCCGATCTTCTCGTCGCGGTCGTCGCAGACCACGCGAATGCCGGCCTCCTCCAGCTTGGCGCACACCTCGTGGGCATAGTCGCGGCTCTTCTCGGAGACCGGAAGCGCCTTGACCTGCACGGGAGCCAGCCAGGTGGGGAACTTGCCCGCAAAGTGCTCGATCAGAATGCCAATAAAGCGCTCGATGGAGCCAAAGCACACGCGGTGCAGCATAATGGGGCGCTTCTTGGTGCCGTCGGCGTCCACGTACTCCAGATCAAAGTTGAGCGGCATCTGGAAGTCGAGCTGCACGGTACCGCACTGCCAGGTACGGCCGAGCGAGTCCTCCAGGTGGAAGTCGATCTTGGGGCCGTAGAAGGCGCCGTCGCCCTCGTTGACCTCGTAGTCCATGTGCAGCTGCTCAAGAGCGGTGCGCAGGCCCTCTTCGGCTCGTGCCCAGTCCTCGTCAGAACCCATGGAGTCCTCGGGGCGGGTGGAAAGCTCAACGTGATACTTAAAGCCAAACTTCTGGTACACAGAGTCGATGAGGTTGACCACGCCCACAATCTCGTCGGTCAGCTGGTCGGGGCGCACAAACAGGTGGGCGTCGTCCTGGTTAAAGCAGCGAACGCGGAACAGGCCGTGCAGGGCGCCGCGCAGCTCGTGGCGGTGCACCAGGCCAATCTCGCCGGCGCGGATGGGCAGCTCGCGATAGGAGTGCGGCTTGGAGGCGTACACCAGCACGCCGCCCGGGCAGTTCATGGGCTTAATGCAGTACTCTTCGTCGTCGATGACGGTGGAGTACATGTTGTCCTTGTAGTGGTCCCAATGGCCCGAGGTCTTCCACAGCTGCTTGTTCATGATGAGCGGCGTGGATATCTCCACGTAGCCGGCCTTGTGGTGGATCTCGCGCCAGTAGTCCAGCAGCGTGTTCTTAAGGATCATGCCGTTGGGCAGGAAGAACGGGAAGCCGGGGGCCTCATCGCGCATCATAAAGAGGTCCATCTCGCGGCCGATCTTGCGGTGGTCGCGCTTCTTGGCCTCCTCCAGCATGCGCATGTGCTCGTCGAGCTCTTCCTTGGTGGCAAAGGCGACGCCGTTGATGCGGGTGAGCATCTTGTTGTCCTTGTCGCCCTTCCAGTAGGCGCCCGAGACACCGGTGAGCTTAAAGGCCTTGAGGGCCTTGGTGTAGCAGATGTGGGGGCCGACGCACATGTCGATGTAGTCGCCCTGCTGGTAGAAGGTGATGCGGGCGTCGTCGTCCAGATCGCCGATGTGCTCGACCTTGTACTTCTCGCCGCGCTCCTCCATAAGGGCGATGGCCTCGGCGCGGGACTTCTCGTACACGGAGAACTTGAGGTTCTCCTTGACGATCTTTTTCATTTCGGCCTCGATCGCGGGGAAATCGTCCTCGCTGATCTTGACGCCCTCGGGCAGGTCGACGTCGTAGTAAAAGCCGTTGTCGGTCGCGGGGCCGTAGGCAAAATCGGCCTGGGGGTACAGGCGCTTGATGGCCTGCGCCATGATGTGCGCGGCGGAGTGGCGGATGACGTGCGTGACCTCGTCCTGCGGGAGCTCGGCCACCGAACCGTCATTGTAGAGTGCCTTCATGGGTATGTTTTCTCCTCTCGGATGCCTTGTGCAAGTGCTGCTTGGCGCCGTGCGGTGTGCATTGCGCTTGCCGGCGCGTGCGTTTTGACTTGCATCATTATAGGCAGGTTACCTAGGTATACAAGCGCCCGCCGCACCTGAATGGCACGGCGGGCGATTTTCTACGCATGCTTCATCGTGTGGGGGCGGGGCTGCGTGCGGCGTTCGCGTGGCGCGCGGCGTGTCCGTGGCTTGCGGCCGGCCCGGCGATGGATGCGCTACTGAATGCGAGTTCGGCAGTAGGGGCAGACCTTCCAGTGCGCGTCGAGCGGGCGATGGCAGCTGGGGCACACGTTGCGAACCTGGGTGTCGCACACCGGGCAGACCACAAAGTCCTTCTCGATGGGCGCACCGCACTGCGGGCAGGTGCCGTACTGGGCAAGCTGACGCTCGCGCAAGGCCATGTCCAGCTCCTGCTCCTCGCGGTCGGCCGCATAGGAGTGCGGGCGCAGGACCAGGTAGGCGATGAGGCCTACAAACGGGATGAGGGCAATGATGCCCCATGCCACGTAAGCGCTGGCGCCGCGGCGACGGGCGTCAATAAACACATAGACGACCGACAGCACGTACAGGGCGATGATAAAGCCAACAAAGGCATAGATGACGCCCATAAGCTGCGGCGACATGAGCTCAGAGATGTACTTGGACATTAGGATACCTTTCGGGGTAGTTACAACTCGAGTTAGTGTAACACGGGGGTTAACGATTTGGCAGGTCGCAGGCATGGGCGGATAGAAACATCTCAATCTGTAACAGGTGAGAGCGGAATCCGGGTCCAGATGTTACAGAATTAGACAAACCGTTCTCTCCCCGACTTAAATCTCAATCTGTAACATCTTGACTCCAGAATCAGTCCCTACTGTTACAGATCAAGATGAACGGTGAGCCCTCCGTTAAATATCTCAATCTGTAACAACAACTCGGCAAAAACAGGTCTAACTGTTACAGATTTAGACATTCGAAACCGACTGATGGGTTCATCTAAATCTGTAACATCTAGACCCCAAATCGATCCCAAGATGTTACAGATCGAGACAGATGACCTCTCCCTGACTTTAAATCTCAATCTGTAACACATAGGACCGATTTTCTACTCTTACTGTTACAAATTAAGACAAACAGAGGGCCCGCCTGGCAAACGTATCGATCTGTAACATCTGGAACCCAACTCTTCTGCTTACCGTTACAGAACGAGACAAACCTTTGACAACAGGGGTGCCAGACGAGGTCACCGATTGACCTGAGTCTCCCCTCGCCTGCCGTTGGCGGATGCAGCGGGGCTGTTCGCCGCATTGCCGCTGCGCGGGGGATGCGCACACCGTAGGATAGCCTTATTGACAGCCTGTCAACTCGTCTTGGAGGCACTGTGGCAGAAACGTTTGATATCGCGATTGTGGGCGCGGGCATCACCGGATGCGCCATCGCGCGGCAGCTCGCACGCTATGACCTGTCCATCTGCGTGGTCGAGGCGGCCAACGACATTGCCCTGGGCGCGTCGAAGGCCAACGGCGGCCTGGTGCACGCCGGCTACGATCCGGCGCCGGGCACGGTTAAGGCCCAGGTCAACGCCCGCGGCTGCGAGCTATATGGCACGTGGGCCCAGGAGCTGGGCTTTTTGTTTTGCCGCACCGGGTCCATGGTGCTGGGCTTTAGCGACCAAGACCGCGCGCAGCTGGAGCAGCTGCAAAGCAACGGGCTGGCAAACGGCGTACCCGAGTTGGCGATCATCGGGGCCGAGCGCATCCACGAGCTGGAGCCGCGCGCCAGCGCCCAGGCCACGTGCGCGCTGTGGTGTCCCTCGACCGGCTATGTCGATCCCTTTGAGGTCGCCATCGCCGCGATGGAGAACGCCGTAGCCAACGGCGTGACGTTTGTGCGCTCCGCACCGGTGGAGACGATCGAGGTAGCTCCCGGCGCTGGCGACAGGAGCGGTGACGGGACCGCTCGTTTTACGCTGGTGACACCGGCCGGTGATGTGCGCTGCCGCTATTTGATTAACGCGGCGGGCAACGGCGCCGCAGACATCTCGCATATGGCGGGCGCCGAGGAGTTCCAGATGGTCTGGCGCCAGGGCAACATTGTGGTGCTGGACAAGGAGCCGCGTGCACTCATGCCGCTCTACCCCGTTCCCACGCCGGTTTCCAAGGGCGTCATCGTTACGGGCACCGTCCACGGCAACACGGTGATCACCGCGACGGCCGCTGTGCGCGAGGCGGGCGACACGCAGACCTATGCGAGCGATGTCGACGCGCTGCTGAGCGGCGCGCGCAAGCTGGTGCCCGATCTGGACACGCGCCGCGTGGTGCGAGCGTTTGCCGGCGGGCGTCCGGTCATTAAGGGAACGAACGACTTCTTTATTGGGCAGTCCGCCGTGGTGCCAGGCCTGTTCCAGGCGGCAGGCATTCAGTCGCCGGGCGTAGCGAGCGCTCCGGCCATTGCCGAGCGAATGGAGCAGGTGCTGCGCGAGGCGGGTGTTGCTTTGCGCGAGCGGGCCGATTGGGATCCGATTCGTCGCGCGCCGGACGACTTCGACCGTGCGCCGCTTGCGCGCAAGGAGGAGCTGATCGAGTCCGACCCTGCATGGGGGCAGATTGTCTGCCGCTGCGAGACGGTGCCCGAGGCCGAAATCGTGGCCGCGATTCGACGCCGCCCGGGTGCGGTCTCGGTCGAGGGCGTCAAACGCCGCTGCCGTGCCGGCATGGGTCGGTGCCAGAGCGGCTTTTGCCAAAGCCGCGTGGTGCGGATTCTGGCCCGCGAGCTGGGCTGCGATCCCAGCGAGGTGCTGCTGGAGGACACTGGCTCGTGGCTCGTTGAGGGACCTTTGAAGGGGGTGCGCTAGGATGGCGACGAGTATCGATATGGGTGCGGTATCGGGCGTCGAGTGCACTTGCGCAGATGCCGACAGGGCATCAATTGCTGCCGGCGCCGTGCAGACGCAGGCGTTCGACGTAGTCGTTATCGGCGGCGGACCTGCCGGCATGGCGGCCGCACTTGCCGCACACAAGGCCGGAGCGCGCGTGGCCATCGTGGAGCGCGAGCAGCACCTGGGCGGCATCCTGCGCCAGTGCATCCACCCGGGCTTTGGCCTCTCACACTTTAAGCAGGAACTGACCGGTCCCGAGTACGCACAGCGCTTTATCGACCAGGTGCGCAAAACCGATATCGCACTGTTCCTGGACAGTATGGTGATTGGGATCGACTCAAGCGAGGACAAAGTCGCAGGCGCGGGCGCAAGTGGCGCGGCGAGCGAAGCCTCGACACACACCGTCACGCTCATGAGCCCCGCCGGCATGTTGCAGCTCACCGGGCGCGCCGTCGTCCTTGCCATGGGGTGTCGCGAGCGCACGCGCAGCGAGATCAAGATTCCCGGCAGCCGCCCCGCCGGCGTGTTTACCGCCGGCCTGGCGCAGCGATACATCAACATCGACAACCTCAAGCCCGGCTCGCGCGCCGTCATTTTAGGCTCGGGCGACATTGGGCTCATCATGGCGCGTCGCTGCACGCTCGAGGGGATTTCGGTCGAGGGCGTGTACGAGCTTATGCCATACGCCAACGGCCTGCGCCGCAATGTGAAGAACTGCCTGGACGATTTTGGCATTCCGCTGCACCTGTCCACCACCGTCACACGCGTGATTGGGCACGACCGCGTGGAGGCCGTCGAGGTGAGCCAGGTCGACGAAAATCTGGCGCCCATTCCGGGGACCGAGCACATCGTTCCGTGCGACACGCTGCTGCTTTCGGTAGGTTTGATTCCCGAGAACGAGCTTTCGGTAGGCGCGGGTGTTGAGCTTGACCCGCGCACGCGCGGCGCCGTGGTGGACCAGAGCCTGCAGACGGACGTGCCAGGCATCTTTGCCTGCGGCAACGTGCTGCACGTGCACGACCTGGCCGATAACGTGACGGCCGAGTCCGAGCGTGCCGGTGCGGCTGCAGCGGCGTACGCGCTGGGGACCGGCGCGGATGTCGAAACGGGCGCTGGCTGCCAGCTCACGGTCTCCCCTGCCGGCATCGCCGGCTACGCGCTGCCGGGACGCATTACGGCCGTGGCACTCACCAGGCTCAACTTCCGCGTGCGCCGGCCGGTCGATGCCGCCCGCGTGCGCATTCTGGCGGACGACGAGGAACTGCTTACGGGCAAGGTCCGCGCGTTTAAACCGAGCGTTATGGAAAGCTTCCCGCTGCCGGCAAAGGTGATACAGCGAGCGCTCGACCTGGGTGCCAGCGAGATTATCCTTTCCGTCGAGCCCGTCGAGGAGGCATAGCCATGAGCACAAATGCGATCGAGACGCTACAGTTCAACTGCACCACCTGCCCCTCCGAGTGTCTCCTTACGGTGGAAGTGGAGCGCGGGGCCGACGACCGCGTGGCGACGGTGCGCGCCGTGACCGGCAACAGCTGCCCGCGCGGCGATAAGTTCGCACATCAGGAGCTCACCTGCCCCATGCGCGTCCTCACTACCACCGTGGCGGTATCAGGCGGCGACGAGGCACTGCTGCCCGTGCGCACGGCCGAGGCCATCCCGCTCGAACTCCATGCCCAGACCATGGACCTCATCCGCGGCCTAGTGGTCAAAGTCCCCATCCGCATGGGCGATGTAGTCCTCCCCAACCTCCTAGACACCGGTACCGACCTCATCGCCAGCATGGACATCGACCCGGCCTAAGCAGCTCGTTTGGGACGGTGCTCTTTTAGCTACCCCGCATCCGCCCCGCCCCCTAAATTGCGGCGAAATAGTTCCCAATTTCCGCCAAAACCCCGGCATCAAGGAGCTATTCCACCGCAACTTGCCTTGGGATCGGTATTTAGCTTGTGCCTACTTTAGTGCCATTTCAAAACTATGCCGGATTACGGGGCTGATTCGGAGACTCCCACCCATACCGGCAATTTTCGATTTTTGATAAGCCTTCTACCTGCGGTTTTAATTTCGCGATTTTTCCCATGGTCAAGTAATACAGGTCCAGCCCCGTAATCCGCCATAGTTTTGAAACCAGCCCATTTGGGACGGGACCATATTGACTACTTTTACCTATCAGCTCGCATGTTTGACGCAGCTAAAATAGCCCCGTCCCAAATTGACTACCCTGGCATTGGGGATACCATGGTGGCAACCTAACGAAAGGACGATGTATGGCACATGTCGATGACCAGCGCGTGGCACGCGTGCTCGATGCGCTCGAGGCTCATCACCCCGGCGCGCAGCTGCTCGTAAACGACCCGTGGTCGATTTATTACCTGACCGGCTTTTATGCCGATATGTTCGAGCGTTTTTGCGGCGTACTGCTCGCACGCGGTAGCGAGCCCGTGATCTTGGTCAACGCGCTGCATCAGCTGCCCGAGTATGACAATGCCCGCGTCGCGTACCACACCGATACCGACGTCGTGGCCGACGCCATCGCTCGCGAGGTTGATCCGACCAAACCGCTCGGCATCGACACCGTCATGCGCTCCGGCTTCTTGATGCCCCTCATGGAGCGCCATGCCGCGAGCGAATTCTTCCTAGGCGATTTTGCCGTGACCGCCGCGCGAACCTACAAAGACGCCGCCGAGCAGGAGCTTATGCGCGTGTCCTCGGCCGCTAACGACGCCGTGATGGCCGACGCGATCGAGCTCGTCCACGAAGGCGTGACAGAGCGCGAGATCGCCGACCAGATGCTTGGCCTGTATCGCAAGCACGATTGCGAGGGCTTTAGCTTTCCGCCCATCGTGAGCTTTGGCGCCAACGCCGGCGACCCGCACCACGAGCCAGACGATACGGTACTCAAGCGTGGCGACGTGGTGCTGTTCGACATTGGCGGGCGTCGCCGCAACTATTGCTCGGACATGACGCGCACGTTCTTTTGGGGCGAGCCGGACGAGGAGACGGCACGCATCTACGACATCGTGCGCCGCGCCAACGAGGCCGCCGAGGCGCTCATCGCCCCGGGCGTGCGCATGTGCGACCTGGACCGTGCCGCGCGCGACGTGATTGAGGACGCGGGTTATGGCAAGTACTTTACGCACCGTCTGGGACACTCGATCGGCCTGCAAGACCACGAGCCGGGCGACGTCTCGCTCGTCAACGAGCAGGTCGTGGAGCCGGGCATGACGTTTTCCATCGAGCCGGGCATCTACCTCCCCGGCCGCACCGGCGTCCGCATCGAGGACCTTGCCCTGGTCACCGAGAGCGGCGTCGAGATCCTCAACGCCTACCCCCACGATCCGGTCCGCCTAGACTAGGCAATGCGGCAAAGGGACAGCCCCTTTGCCGCATCACATGAATGTCGCCACGAAATGGGCCTATCTACTACGTTTAACCCGCATGGGGCGGCCATGCGGGTATTTTTTGAAAATTGGCAAGCCTTCTACCTGCGGGTTTGATTTTACGATTCTCGGCATAGTTGAGGGTAGCCGATCAAACGTAGTAGATAGGCCCATTTCGTGGCGAGCAGGCAAACTAGCTACCCTGAGGAAGGGATCTAGCGGAGCAGACCGGCAACTTCGCCGGCCAGGGTGATGGTGCCTGCTGCTACGAAAGGCTCGCCTGCGGCCTCAAAGGCTGCGAGGGCCTCGGACACGCTCGGGTACACGCCTGCGAGCTTATCGGAATCCACCAGGGCAGCAAGCTCCTCCGCCGGCAGGGCGCGATCGGAATCGGTCTGTGTGACGACCACGCGCGGGAAGGCCGGGATCAGCACGTCGACGATACCCGCCACGTCCTTGTCTGCCAGCGCGGCGCACAGCAACGTGGGGCGATTCTCTACGCACGGATCGATCTCGTCCAAGGCGCTCACAAAGTTCTCGCAACTCTGGGGGTTATGGCAGGCGTCGATCAGCTTGAGCGGGTCGGTTCCCAACACATCAAAACGGCCCGGCGTGGCACAGCCCATAAGCGAAGCATCAAGCGCCTTGTGGTCGAGCTCGCGACCCAGATACCCCTCGCAGAGCATAATCGCGCACGCGGCATTCTGCGGCTGATACGCCGGCTTAACCATGCTCGACGTATAAATCGCACGCGGCGTGGTGCAGCTAAACTCAACCGTATCCCCCACATGCGCCGGCACCTTGGTCGTGGCGTGGCTCACCACCAGCGGCACCACACCACACTCGCGACAACGGGCATCCATAACGCGCTGAACGCTCGGCTCATGCGTGCCCTCGCCCAGCACAACCAGGCGTCCGGGCTTAATGACCGCGGCCTTCTCCCCCGCAATCGCCTCGAGCGTATCGCCCAGAATGCGCGTGTGATCGAGTCCGATGCCCGTGATGGCAACGGCAACGGGATCGGTCGCGCTCGTGGCGTCCCAGCGACCGCCCATGCCGACCTCGAGCACGGCAACATCCACGCGAGCCTCGGCAAACACCACAAGCGCGGCGGCCGTCAGCAGGTCAAACGGCGTGATGGTATAGGCACGCTCCCCCGCCACCACGCGGCGCGCATTCACTCGATGCCCCGCCTCAACAGCAGCAGAAACGCCACGGGCAAACGCCTCATCGCTCACGACGTGCCCATCGACCTCCATGCGCTCGGGATAGCGAACAAGCTGCGGAGACGTATAAAGCGCAGCCTTGAGCCCCTCGCCGCGAAGGATAGCAGCCGAAAAACGCGTGGTCGAAGTCTTGCCATTGGTACCGGCAACCTGAATGCAATCAAAGTACTCGTCCGGCCGCCCCAGCTCATCGAGCATATCGACAACCGTCTCGAGCAGAGGACCAGCATCCCCAGAAATCCGCCCCGTATCGGCAGCAAGCCCCACAGCCTCACCAAACGAAAGCAAATCAAACGAGAAAGGAACGACATACGACCCAGAACGCTTAGCCATAACCCAAAGTCCCCTCAACATAAAAAGAGGCCCGAATCAACAACGAGCCCTTCCCATTCAAAATATCAGCCAAACACCGCTTTGCAGCAGAATCAAGGCCACAGCCAAGTGGCCTAACCCACCAGTTGCAAACAACCACGTAAACGACCTGGGAGCGGTTTGGGGCTTTGCTCGATACAAGTTCCGCACGAGCCGAAGGCCACTTAATGTGGCCTTCGTGCGAGCAGGACTGTCCGCAGTAGCGAGCAATGCCCCAAACCGCATCCCCCAGTAACGCCTACGAGAAGTCAGCAACCTGAGCAGTCAGCGCCTCCAGGATCTCCTTGAGCTCAGCTGCACGGTCCCTCTTCTTCTGGACCACCGCGGGCGCGGCCTTGGCCACAAAGCCCTCGTTGGCGAGCGTCTTCTCGCAGCCGGCGAGCTCCTTCTGGGCCGCGGCAATCTCCTTCTCCAGACGTGCCTTCTCGGCCGAAAGATCGACCTTTCCCTCGAGCACCACAAAGACCTCGACGCCGCTGTCGACCACGGCGATGCTCGCGGCCGGCTTCTCAACATCGGTACCCATGACCAGCGAGGCGGTGTTGGCCAGCGGCTCGATGGTCGAGCGCAGGCTCTCGAGCTTCTCGATATCCTCGGCACCGGCACGCACGACCACGTCGAGCTCGGCCTTGGGGCTCAAGCGATAACGCGAACGCGTGGCGCGGGCGGCAGAAACGACGGTGCGACACATCTCAAACGCGCGCTCGGCGTCCTCGTCGACATACTTGACATAGTCGGCAGGCTCGGGCCACTTGGCGATCATAAGCGCCTCGGCGCGGTCCACGTTACCCTCGGCGTCCAGGTCGAGCACGCTCGCCGGCATGTTGTCCCAGATCTCCTCGGTGACAAACGGCATAAGCGGGTGCATCAGGCGAATAGAGGTATCGAGCACAAAGATCAGGTTTCGCTGCGCCTGCAGACGGCCCTCGCCCTTCAGGCGCGCCTTGGTGACCTCGACGTACCAGTCGCAGACCTCGTTCCAGAAGAACTGCTGAACGCCGCGGGCCATGTCGCCAAAGGTGTAGTTCTCGATGCCCTCGGTAACCATCTTGACGGCCTTGGCCAGACGACTGAACATCCAGGCGTCGGCCGGCGTCTCTACGACAGGCTCGCCGGGCGTGTAGCCCTCCATGTTCATAAGCAGGAAGCGGCTGGCGTTCCAGATCTTGGTCACAAACGACTTGGCCTGCTCGGTACGCGGGCTGTCGATAAGCTTCTTGGTCTTCTTATCGATGTTCGCGTCAAACTTGACGTCCTGGTTGTTGGTGCAGAGCGTCAGCAGGTTGTAACGCATGGCGTCAGCACCGTACATGCCAATGAGGTCCATGGGGTCAACGCCGTTGCCCTTGGACTTGGACATGCGGCTGCCGTCCTTGGCAAGAATCGTCGGGTAGATGACGACGTCCTTAAACGGCACCTCATCCAGGAAGTACAGCGAGCTCATGACCATGCGGGCGACCCACAGCGCGATGATGTCGCGCGCGGTGACGAGTGCCGTCGTGGGGTGATGTCCCTCGAGCAGCTCCGGCTTTTGGGGCCAGCCCTGCGTGGCGAAAGTCCACAGCTGCGAGCTGAACCAGGTGTCCAGCACGTTCTCGTCCTGATGCACGTGATGACCGCCGCACTTAGGGCACACGTCGGTGTCCTCGGTAAGGGCATCCTCCCAGCCGCAGTCCTCGCAGTAGAACACGGGAATACGGTGGCCCCACCACAGCTGGCGGCTGATGCACCAGTCCTTGAGGTTCTCCATCCAGGTGGTATAGGTCTGCGTCCAACGCGCGGGGTGGAAGGTCACCTTGCCGGAGTTGACGGCATCGAGCGCCGGCCCCTTGAGCTTGTCGACGGCCACAAACCACTGCTCGGACAGCCACGGCTCCAGTGCGGCATCGCAACGGTAGCAGTGCATGACGGAGTGATCGTGATCCTCGACGTGATCGAGCAGGTCGTGCTCCTCAAACCACTTGATGACGGCCTCGCGGCACTCCTCGCGGGTCATGCCGGTAAACTCGCCGTAGCCCTCGACGACCACCGCATGCTCGTCAAAGATGTTGATCTGCGGCAGGTCGTGGGCCTGACCCATGGCGTAGTCGTTGGGGTCGTGGGCCGGGGTGACCTTGACAAAGCCGGAGCCAAAGTTGGCGTCGACATGCCAATCCTCAAAGATGGGGATCTCGCGGTCGACGATGGGGAGCTTGACGGTCTTACCCACAAAGGCGGCCTTCTCGGGGTCCTTCGGGGAGACGGCCACGCCCGTGTCGCCGAGCATGGTCTCGGGGCGCGTAGTGGCGACGACGATGTAGTCCTGGCCGTTGACCGGCTCGGTTAGCGGGTAGCGCAGGTGCCACAGGTGACCCTTCTCGTCCTTGTACTCGGCCTCGTCGTCCGAGATGGCGGTGGTGCAGTTGGGGCACCAGTTGACGATGCGCTTGCCGCGGTAGATCAGGCCGTCGTGGTACCAGTCGCAGAACACCTTGCGCACGGCCTGGGCGTAGTCCTCGTCCATGGTAAAGCGCTCGTTATCAAAGTCGACGGAGCAGCCCATACGCTTGATCTGCTCGACGATGATGCCGCCGTACTCGTGGGTCCAATCCCAGCAGGCGTCGACAAACTTATCGCGGCCAATCTCCAGGCGGCTGATGCCCTCCTCTTTAAGCTTCTTGTCGACCTTGGTCTGCGTGGCGATACCGGCGTGGTCGGTACCGAGCACCCAGCGGGTGGACCTGCCGCGCATGCGGGCCATGCGGATGATGGCATCCTGGATGGAGTCGTCGGTGGCGTGACCCATGTGGAGCTTGCCGGTCACGTTGGGAGGCGGAATGGTGACAGTGCAGTCGCCCACGCCCTCGCGGCGCTTGTAGTAGCCGCCGTCGAGCCACTTCTGCAGGATCGCCGGCTCGTTGGTCGACGGATCGTAGTTTTTGGGCATCTCTTCCATATATCTCTCCCGTCCCACCGGGGAGGAATGTAGGCCCGCCAGGGTCTGCATTCCTCCCCTTAGGTATCGATTACTTCAGTCTGATACGACTTCGCTGAGGCTTAAACAAACACACAGAATAACACAGGTAGTTGGGGTTATTGCGTATATATAAAATAGCCTCCGACTGCGGGTGGTCGGAGGCTATTCAAATTCACATTTGCGAAACCTACCATTTAGGGACAGGTTTATTTTGGTCGGTTTTATATGGGCAAACATCATTCTCCCTGATAAAACCTGCCAAAATAAACCTGTCCCTTTTTGGCAGGTTTACCCGTAGATGCGCTGGGGCTGCTCGGTGCCCTTTACGGAGGCTTCGGTCACGATGACCTTGGCGACTCCTTCCTCGCTCGGCAGGTCGAACATCGTCTGCTGCAGCACGTCCTCGCAGATGGAGCGCAGGCCGCGGGCGCCGGTCTTGCGGGCAAGCGCCATGCGGGCAATCTCGTGCAGGGCGGCGTCCTCAAACTCAAGTTCAACGTCCTCGAGCTGGAACATCTTGCGGTACTGACGCACAACGGCGTTCTTTGGCTCGGTCAGGATCGACACCAGGTCGTCCTCGTCGAGCGCCTGTGTCTGGGTGACGACGGGCGTACGTCCCACAAACTCGGGGATCATACCAAAGGCGTTGAGGTCCTGCGGGAGCACCTGACGCAGCAGGTCGTTCTCGTCGACCGAGGTGGGGCCGGCGATCTCGGAGTTAAAGCCCACGCCCTTGTTGCCCACGCGATCGGCGATAATCTTGTCCAGACCCACAAAGGCACCGCCGCAGATAAACAAGATATTGGTCGTGTCGATCTGCAGCAGCTCCTGCTGGGGGTGCTTGCGGCCGCCGGTGGGCGGAACGCTTGCCACCGTGCCCTCAAGGATCTTAAGCAGCGCCTGCTGAACGCCCTCGCCCGAAACGTCGCGGGTGATGGAGAGGTTCTCGGCCTTGCGGGCGATCTTGTCGATCTCGTCCACGTAGATGATGCCGACCTGCGCACGCTCGATATCGCCATCGGCAGCATTGATGAGCTTGAGCAGGATGTTCTCCACGTCCTCACCCACGTAACCGGCCTCGGTGAGTGCGGTGGCGTCGGCGATGGCAAACGGCACCTCGAGGATGCGCGCGAGCGTCTGGGCGAGCAAGGTCTTACCGGTACCGGTGGGACCGAGCAGCAAGATGTTGGACTTGGCGAGCTCCACCTCGTCCATATCGTCGTCGAGCCGCGAACCCGCACCCGAGGCCTCGTCAAAGGCCGAAAGCGCGGCGCCGCCCTCGATCACGCGACGGTAGTGGTTGTACACGGCAACCGACATGGCGCGCTTGGCGTCTTCCTGACCCATGACATAGGCCGAAAGCTCGTCATAGATCTCGTGCGGGGTCGGCACGTGCGTAATGACCTGACGCACGTCGTCCTCGAGCTCAAAGCCCTCGGCCTCGGGATCCATGGCAGGCTGCCCGGCAGCCTGACCGTGGTCGTTGAGGAAGCCCGGCAGCTTGCCGTTGCAGGCGGCATCCATAAAGTCCGAAGCCAGCGACTCCTCCAAGATCTCGGAGCAGGCGGCAACGCACTCGTCGCAGATAAAGATGTTGGTGGGGCCCTTTACAAGGCGGCGCACCTGACCCTGCTCTTTTCCGCAGAAGGAGCAGCGGATGGGGTTGCCGTTCTCGTCAAAGTTGTCCTGCATGTTACCGGCCATCCTAGGCGTCCTTCGCGGCAAGATCGCGCGAGGTAACGATACGGTCGATCAGGCCGTAGTCAAGCGCCTCGGCAGCGGTCAGGTAGTTGTCGCGCTCGGTATCGGCCTGGACCTTCTCGATCGGCTGGCCCGAGGCGTCGGACAAGATCTGGTTGAGCTCGCGACGGGTCTTCTTGATCTCCTCGGCCACGATCTCGATCTCGGTCTGCTGACCCTGGGCGCCGCCACTGGGCTGGTGAATCATGACCTTGGAGTGCGGCAGGCAGAAGCGCTTGCCCTTGGCGCCGGCCGAAAGCAGCACGGCGGCCATAGACGCGGCCATACCGACGCAAATGGTGGAGACCTGCGGCTTGATAAAGTTCATAGTGTCCAGAATCGCCAGGCCCGAGTAGACCTCGCCACCGGGCGAATTGATGTAGAGCGAGATATCCTTCTCGGCATCCTGGCTCTCAAGATGCAGCAGCTGGGCAACGACCAGGTTGGCGCTGACGGAGTTGATCTCCTCGCCCAAGAAGATGATGCGGTCGTTGAGCAGGCGCGAATAGATATCGTAGCTGCGCTCGCCGCGCGGCGTCTGCTCGATAACGTATGGCACGAGGGCGGAATCGAACTTAGCGATCATACGCATCTCCATTTCTCTCTTGCGGACCAAATTGGTTCTAGATAAACGTACGGTGCCCGCATGCTATGCATTGGCTGGCACCGTACGAAGCAACCGAATAACCGGTTTATAACTTTACCCCATCACGGGCGCCTGCATGCGCTCGCGGGAAAGGTGGCGAGAATTACTCGGCGTCCTTGGCGGTCTCGTCGACCTCGGTCACCTTGGCGTTCTCGACCAGGTGGTCGACGGCCTTGGAGCGACGGATGGACTCGCGGACGGCAGGCATGCGTCCATCGGCGATGAATTCGGCCTTGGAAGCCTCGACGTCCTTGACGCCGACCTTCTCGAACTCGGCGTTGACGTCGTCCTCGGTGACCTCGATCTTGAGCTCACGGGCGAGGGCGTCGAGCGCCAGGGACTCGCGGGCAACGTCGTTGGCCTGCTTGTGCAGGTCGCCGATGAACTGCTCCATGGTCAGGCCGGAAGCGGGCAGCCAGGTGTCCAGCGTCATGCCGCGGGCAGCGAGGTTGGACAGGAAGTTCTGGCCAAGCTCCTCAAAGACAGACTGCTCGTAGTCGGCGTCCATCTCCTCGAGCTGCAGACGCTCGGCGAGAGCGGCGACGCAACGGTTCTCCTTCTCGGCCGGAAGGCGGGAAGCCTTGTCCTGCTCGATCTCGAGCTTGATGGCGTCGCGCATAGCATCGATGCTGTCGAAGCCAAAGTCGGACTTGACAAGCTCGTCGGTGAGCTCGGGGGTGTTGCGGACCTTGATGCCCTTGACGGTGACCTCGACGGTGTGGGTCTCGGCCTCCTCGCCCTCCTCGACCTCGTCGGTCCAGGTGACGGTCTTGACGTCGTCGACGTTAGCACCGATCAGAGCCTCGTTGAACTCCTTGGGGTTGCTGTCGCTACCGGCGATGAGCATGCGGCCCTCGGCAGCGAAGTTGTCGGCGTTCTCGACAGCCTTGAGGTCGACGGTAACGTAGTCCTCGGCCTCGACGGCACGATCCTCGACGTCCTCGAAGGTAGCGCGATAGTTGAGGAGCATCTCGACCTGGTTGTTGATCTCGGACTCGGTGACCTCCGCGGGAGGCATCTCGATCTCGACGGCGTCGTAGGAGGAGAGCTCGGCGGCGGGACGCAGAGAGAACTCGACGGTGTAGGTGTAGTCCTCGTGATCCTTGGCGAGGTCGAGCTCCTTGTAGTCACCGTTCTTGGTGGGGACGATGTCCAGCTCGTTGAGGACGGCGGGCTCGTTGGCGGCGATCAGATCGTTGGTGGCCTGAGCGAGGGTGGCCTCGGCGCCAAGAGCAGCGTCGATGACCGGACGGGGAGCCTTGCCGGCACGGAAGCCCGGGAAGCGGTACTTCTTGGCGGTGTCCTTGTAGGCCTTCTTGATCGCGGCGTCGACGTCGGCGGCCGGGATGGTGACCGTAGCGGTGAGCTTGGCGTCCTTGACGTCAGAAGCGGTGATGTTCAACACGTTCCTCCTCATACTGCCCAGCTTATCTGAGGTGCTGGTACCTTTATGCAACAAAGTGTCGCGACGGCCGAGGCCGACGCAGGTGCGTTGGTGCGGGCGAAAGGACTCGAACCTTCACGGGAATCCCACCAGAACCTAAATCTGGCGCGTCTACCAATTCCGCCACGCCCGCATGAGCGCACAGACTAGGAATGATAGCAGATACGAACGGCAAGCGCACGCACACCTTTTTAGGCCCACGACCTCACCACGAGTTACAGCGGAACAGGGTAGCTAATTTGGGACGGGGCTTTTTTAGCTACCCCGCTTGTGGGGGTAGCTAAAAAAGCCCCGTCCCAAATTAGCTACCCTGCAGCCCACAATTCGGTTGAAAAGTGGGCTGCGGTTTCCTCGGGCTTGCCAAAGAGCGGCGGCTGCCGCGCCTCGCCTACTCCCCCAGCAGGGCCTTCTCGGGCGTGATCGGCAGCGAGCGAACCTGGTGGCCGGTGGCGTGCGCCACGGCCGAGGCAACGGCGGCGAGCGGTGTGTTGATGACGACCTCGCCGATCGACTTGGCGCCAAACGGGCCCGTCGGCTCGTAGCTCGGCTCAAAGGCCACACGAATGCTGCCGATATCCAGGCGCGTGGGCAGCTTGTAGCTCATAAAGTTACCGGTGCGCAGGCGGCCGCGGTCGTCGTGCTCGACAATCTCGTAGAGCGCGTGACCGATGCCCTGGGCAATGCCGCCCTCGGCCTGGACGCGCGCGAGTGCCTCGTTGATCACGGTGCCGCAGTCCACAGCCGCCGCATAGTCCACCACAGTCACCTTGCCGGTGGCCTTGTCGACCTCGACCTCGGCAATGCCAGCCATAAACGGCGGAGGCGAAACGGGCAGGCAGGCAGAAGCATGCGAGGTGAGCGCGTCGCCGCCCGCGATGTTCTTGACGCACAGGTTGGCAAAGTCGCGCAGCGTGAGGTAGCGGCCGCACTCGCGAGCGGCGCGCTCGTCAGACAGACGCACGTACTGGCCGTCGAAGACCACGTCGGCGGCGTCCACGTCCCACATCTGGGCGGCCTTGGCGCAGATCTTCTCGCGCAGCTCGGTCGCGGCATTCTTGGCTGCCAGGCCCGTCACGTACGTGCCCGAGCTCGCGTACGAGCCGGCATCGAACGGCGAGACGTCGGTGTCCACGCCGCGCACCACGATAAGCGAGCTCTCCACGCCCAGCTCCTCGGCGGCAATCTGCGCCAGGATCGTGTCGACGCCCATGCCGTTATCGGTAGCGCCGGTCGAAAGCGTAATGAAGCCGTCCTCCTCCAGGCGCATGTCGATGCCGCCGATATCCACGTTGGAGATGCCCGAGCCCTGCATGGTGAGCGCGCAGCCCAGAGCACGCACGCGGTCGCCCAGGTCCACGGCCAGCGGCTTGTCGCGCCAGCCGATCATGTCCATCGCGCGCAGCAGGCAGCGGTCGAGCGCGCAGGCGTTGAGCTTTTCGTTGTAGTACTGCGGCATAATCTCGCCCTCGCGCACGATGTTCTTAAGACGCAGGTCGGCGGGATCCATGTGCAGCATATCGGCGAGCTCGTTGACGGCGCTCTCCACGGCAAACTGGCCCTGGGTGGCGCCGTAGCCGCGATACGCACCGCCGCGGTTGGTGTTGGTGTAGACGGCGTCCCACCTAAAGCGGCTCGCCTTCACATGGTTGTAGATGGGCAGGCTCTTGTGGCCCGAGAGGCCGATCGTCGTGGTGGCATGCTCGCCATACGCGCCGGCGTTGGACAGCGTGTGCAGGTCGATGGCCGTGATGGTGCCGTCGTTCATGGCGCCCAGCTTGACGGTCATCTGCATCTGGTGACGCGAGTTGCCCGCAGTGATGGTCTCCTCGCGGGTGTAGCAGCAATAGCTCGGACGGCCAGTCTGCTGCGTCACGAACGCCACGAAGATCTCGCAGCAGCCCGTCTGCTTGGAGCCAAAGCCGCCGCCGATGCGCGGCTTAATAACCTGCACCTGCGACTGCGGAATGTCGAGCGACTGCGCGACCATGCGGCGCACATGAAAGGGCACCTGCGTGGAGGTGGTCACCGAGATGCGGCCGAACGCGTCGGTCGTCGCGAAGGCACGGAAGGTCTCCATGGGCGCGGTCTGCGTGGCCTGGCTGGTGTAGGTGCGCTCAAAGACGATGTCGCTCTGGGCGAAGGCCTCGTCCAGGTCGCCAAAATCGCTGGTACCGCTGCACACCAGGTTGCGAGCAACGTCGCCGCCCTGCGGGAACATAAAGGTCACGTCGCCCTCGGGGTGGACCACGATGTCGTTATCGAGCGCCTGGGTAAAGTCGAGCAGGGGCTCGAGCACCTCGTAGTCGACCTTGATGAGCTTGAGTGCCTTGTCGGCGGCCTCCTCGGTCTCGGCGGCGACGATCGCCACCTCCTCGTTTTGGTAGCGTACCAGGTTCTCGAGGATCAGGCGGTCGTAGGGGCTCGGCTGCGGATAGCTCTGGCCGGCGATGGTAAAGCGGCGCTTGGGCACGTC
This sequence comes from Collinsella sp. HCP3S3_E11, assembly GCF_052067375.1. Lineage (NCBI taxonomy): Bacteria > Bacillati > Actinomycetota > Coriobacteriia > Coriobacteriales > Coriobacteriaceae > Collinsella > Collinsella sp. HCP3S3_E11. The sequence goes on from NZ_JBQHQI010000007.1 coordinate 48,691, forward strand.
CTCGTAGGTGTAGACGCCCACGACGCCGGGCACCTTCAGGGCGCGCGACGTATCGATGGAGCGGATCTTGGCACGGGCATACGGGCTGCGCTTGAGCTTGACGATCAGGGCGCCGGCGGGCACCAGGTCTCCTGTGTAGACGGGACGCCCCTCGAGCAGGGCCTTCGAGTCCTTCTTGGGCTGCTTATGGGTGATCTGCTTGTACGAGACGCCATCGCAGCTGGTGTCGTTGACCGGAAGCTCGGGCATCTCAAAGCCCACCTGCACGCCGGACTCATTAAGGAAGCGGACGATGGCGCGCAGCTGGCTCTCGTAGCCGCTGCAACGGCAGAGGTTGCCGGCGAGCTGGCGCGAGAGCTCTTCGCGCGTGGCGACGAGGCTCGGGTCCTCCTTGGCGGCGCGGGCAAGCGCCAGCACGTTCATGATGAGGCCGGGGGCGCAAAAACCGCACTGCTCGGCGCCTTCGGCAGCCATTGCGTGGGCGAGCGCCTCGGACTCGGCCTTGAGGCCCTCGAGCGTGGTGACGGAGCGGCCCTCGACGCGCGCAGCGGGAACCGAGCAGCTCAGCACCGGGTCGCCGTCGAGCCACACCGTGCACAGGCCGCAGTTAGTAGTCTCGCAGGCGCAGCGCACCGACGCGCAGCCCTGCTCGCGCAGCAGCGCAAAGAGCATGGTGTCGGGGGCAATCTGAACCTTGACCTTACGGCCGTTGAGCGTAAAGGAAAGATCGATGAGTTTGGCAGCCATTAGCGCACCTCGCTAGAATCGACGCCGGGCACGCGGCGGCAGGAATACTCGTCCGTGGCAAACTTAGGCACTTGCACGCCCTCGAGCTCGCGGGCAAGCGAGGCCGAAAGCTCGATGCCGGCGGCGCGGCGCACGGCCTGAATCGCCAGCGGCGCCGAGATGCAACGGCGATAGTCGGACGAGCCCCACAGGTTGGTGCCGTAGCTCAGCGCGCGTACGGACGCGGCCAGGGCGCGCAGCTCGTCCTCGGAAGGCTGCTCGCTCACCAGGCCACATGCCTCGCCCTGCAGCAGGGTCGCGCGCAGCGGGCGGGCGCCCACGGTGACATGCCAGCTGTTGTCCCACCAGGCGGCGGTGACGTTTAAGGAGGGGAAGTCGGTCGCGGCCTTGTGCACGGCCTCGTAGCTTGCGCGGTAATCGTGCTTAACGACCACGACGCGCTCAATCACGTCGCGCACGTAACCCATATCCACGAACTCGGCGAGCGGCACGCGGCCGGCACCCGTCAGCTCAACGTATGAATCGAGCGCCAAAAAGGCCGAGAGCACGTCCGAGAAACCAAAGCGACCGTAGATGCTGCCGCCCACCGTGGCGGAGTTGCGCAGCTGCACGCCCACGATATCGTGGACGGCGAACTCAAAGACATGGTTGACAAGCGCGTTGAGCTCGGCATGGCGCTCGAGCTGTCGCAGGGTGCACATGGCACCGATGCGAAACTCGGTCTCAGTCTCCTCGATCTGATCGAGTCCGCAGGCCGAAAGGTCAATCGCCGTCGCCACGCGACGCGAACCCAGGCGCATCCAGATGCCGCCGCCCACAATCTTGTTGTTGCGGTTCTTCTGTAAGAGCTCATAGGCTTCGGCCGCGTTTCCAACACGAACGTAGGTACCGAACTTGAGCACGTTCTCCCCCATCTCCTCACTTATCCAGTATCTCTAAGTGTACCAAACGAGGGAGCACAGCCCTCGCCACCATAGAAAAAGGCTCCCAGCCTGATGGCTGGGAGCCTCACCACATGCTATGTCAAGCGAAGATTTAGCAGACGCCCTGGGCGAGCATGGCGTCGGCGACCTTCAGGAAGCCGGCGATGTTGGCGCCCATGACAAAGTTGCCCTCCTGGCCGTACTCCTTGGCGGTGTCGTCCACGTTGTGGAACATGCCGCGCATGAGCTGCTCGAGCTTGCCGTCGACCTCCTCGAAGGTCCAGGACAGGTGCTCGGCGTTCTGGCTCATCTCCAGGCCGGACACGAGCACGCCGCCGGCGTTGGCAGCCTTACCGGGCATAAAGGCGACGCCGCTCTCCTGGAAGTAAGTCGTGGCCTCGATGGTCGTGGGCATGTTCGCGCCCTCGCCGACCACCTTGCAGCCGTTGGCGACGAGCGCCTGGGCGTCCTCGAGCAGCAGCGTGTTCTCGCGAGCGCAGGGCAGCGCGATGTCGCAGGGCAGCTGCCACACGCCGCGGCCGTCGCCCTCGTGCCACACGGCGTTGGGCTTCTCGTCAACATACATGGCGAGCGTGACGCCCTTGTCGTGGCCGGAGCGCTTCTTGTTGTAGACGTGCTCGAGCACGGTGTAGTCGATGCCGTCGGGATCCTCGACCCAGCCGTGGGTATCGGAGCAGGCGAGCACCTTGCCGCCGAGCTGAGCGACCTTCTGGACCGCGTAGATAGCGACGTTACCGGAGCCGTGAACGACAACGTTCTTGCCCTCGAAAGAGTCGCCGCGGCTCTTGAGGTACTCGTCCACAAAGTAGACCAGACCGTAACCGGTGGCCTCGGTACGGGCGAGCGAGCCGCCAAAGGAAAGGCCCTTGCCGGTAAGGACGCCGGTCCACTCGTTGGTCAGGCGCTTGTACTGACCGAACATGTAGGCAACCTCGCGGCCGCCAACGCCCAGGTCGCCGGCGGGAACGTCGGTGTTGGGGCCAATGTGGCGATAGAGTTCGGTCATGAAGGACTGGCAGAAGTGCATGATCTCGTTGTTGGACTTGCCCTTGGGGTCAAAGTCGGAACCGCCCTTGCCGCCGCCCATGGGAAGGGTGGTCAGGCTGTTCTTGAGGATCTGCTCCAGACCCAGGAACTTGAGCATACCCAGGGTGACCGTCGGGTTAAAGCGCAGGCCGCCCTTGTAGGGTCCAATGGCAGAGTTGAACTCGACGCGGTAACCGCGGTTGACCTGAACCTTGCCCTGATCGTCGACCCAGGGAACACGGAACATGACGATGCGCTCGGGCTCGACGAGGCGCTCCAGCAGGGCGGCCTCCTCGTACTCGGGGTGGGCGTCGAGCGCCGGCTGGATGGTGCCGAGGATCTCGGTCGCGGCCTGGATGAACTCAGGCTGCTCGGGATAGCGGGCCTTGAGCTCTTCGAGAACTTTCTGCGTGTAGCTCATGCTTCCTCCAATGATGGGAAACGTAAATGTCGGTCACGGCACCCTATGCGCCGCGAACTTTATCGTGTATGGATAATATCGCACTGTTGCAGCAAAGTTTCGCATAAGCCGACGAGCAGATGTTTCGTTTTGATTACGATGCAGGTAGAAGCGTTTTTGAGCACCCGACGTACAAATCGCGTGTTTCGAAGCTGTTTCGTCCACATGTTCCAAACCACCACATTGGGGACACATGATGCGCCCGGGCACACCGGCGACAAGACAGACGACACGGCGGACCCGCACAAAAACAAAACAGCGCCTTTGCGGCACGCAGCAAGACCGCGAGCACAAAAGCGCTGGTGGCGTGTGGCGGGAACGTATGTGAATCGAACACATCCAAGACGTTTTGCACGCCTCGCAACGGTTTTGAGGACCGCGGAGCCCACCGGAGCCCATCCGTTCCCAAGTGCGGCGGTATTTTACCAAACCGAGCAGCCAGTCTAGCGTAGGGACCTCAGGCCGCCGGCTTCCTTGTCGAGCACCGTAAAGCGCACGGCATCCAGGTGCTCCAAGATGCTGATGGCACGTTTGCGCGACACGCCCAGCGCCTCGCGCAGCACACTCGTGGTGGCAGCGCCGCCGGCTGCCTCAATGGCGGCGGCGACAAGCTCGCGCGCATGGGCTTCCGAGATGGCAGACAGGGCAACGTCGCGCTCGACCTTAACGATCGAGCGGTTGAGCGAAAGCTCGCGCAGGGCGCGCGTCATGGTGTCGCGGTCGAGCTGCAGTCGCTCACCCACCTCGGGCAGCGTCGGCGCATCGAGGCCGGCCCCGTCGAGCAGCGCCACAATGCGCTCACACGCCTCGCGCACCACACGCGCCGCGGCAGCAGCGGAGTGCGAGTCGAACACCTCGGTGCCCTCGGCGGCGCACACGCCACGCGAGCAGCCCGCGGCAATCAGAGCCGCGGCAACGCCTTCATCGGCGGCAGGCCACGCAGCATGGGCAACGGCGCCGGGCGTAAAACCCGTCTCCTTGGGAGCCGCCGCGTGCATGGCAGACAGGGTCGCCGCCAGCACGTCCATGGCGGCATCAAGCACGGCGCCATTCGCATACAACGTGCCGCCCGAGCCGGCAAGCTCGCAAACAACGCCTCGCGCCACCAACTCGCCCAGCGCGGCATCGGCCTCACCGGCAACAAGATCGAGCGCCTCGGCAACATCAGCCGCCGCAACCGGCAGCGCTTGCAGCGCCAGCCACGCGTCTACGCCAGCAACGGCATCGCCGGCTTCAAGCGCCGCAAACAGCGCACGCTCGCCGGCCGAAAGCTCACGCGAGCGACGGCAGCGCGAAAGCAGCACACGCCCGCCGCCGATGAGCATAACGGGCGAATACGAAAGCACCACGGCATGGTCTCCGGCGCGCAGCGGCAATGGCTCCTCCAGGCGCACCTGCACGGTACGGGTCTCGCCCACCGCCATGGGGACCTCGCCCTCCAAAAGCATGACGCGGCCGATGACCTCGGCCGTGCCGGCCATCACGTGCACGCGCGCGCCCGACTCTAGCACGCGCGGCTTGGCGCCCTCGCGGCCCAGGTAGGTAAACGTCATCATAAAGCGCAACGTCTGACCAAAGCGACCCGCCGCGCCCAGCATCTCACCACGGTCAAGCGCCGCGACACCGTCACCGACCAGGTTAAGCGCCACGCGTTGCCCAGGCAGCGCGCGCGGCGTATCGCCATGCACCTGAATCCCGCGCACACGACAGACCGTACGCGACGGCAAAGCCATCAGCTCGTCGCCCACCGCAACTGGCGCATCGTGCAGCGTTCCCGTAACGACGGTGCCGACACCCTTGATCGTAAAGCAGCGGTCAATCGGCAGGCGAGACGAGGCATCGCTCCGATCGGAACGGTCGCGGCAAGCATCCCAGCAGGCACTTACCTGCTCGTCGACCACCGCAAGCAGCCCGTCGATCCCCTCGCCCGTCTTGGACGACACGGGCACAATCGGCGCGCCCGCAAACACGGTACCCGACAAAAAGTCATCGACATCGAGCTCGGCAAGCTCGGTCATCTCGGCATCGGCCAGGTCGCACATCGTCAACGCGACCACCATGTGAGTGACGCCCAGCAGCTCCAGCACATGCACGTGCTCGCGGGTCTGCGGCATCACGCCCTCGACGGCCGAAACCACCAGCACGGCTACGTCGATACCCGTGGCGCCCTGCACCATGGCGCGCAGGTAGTGGGCATGGCCAGGCACGTCGACCAGGCCGACAATCTTGCCACTCGGCAGCGCCAGCTCGCCAAAGCCAAGCTCAACGGTCATACCTCGACGACGCTCAACCTCCAGACGGTCGGGATTCTTGCCGGTCAGTGCCTCGATCAATGCCGACTTACCGTGGTCGACGTGGCCCGCCGTGCCAACGATAACGGGACACTCCACCAGCGCCTGGACCTCACTCATCGAGCAATCGCCTGCTCAACGCATGCGGCAAGCGTCGATGCCGCCGTCTCGATATCGCGGTCGCCCACGAGCGTACGAACGTCAAACAAAATGCGATCGTGCGAGGTTCGCGTGACGACCGGTGTGTCGAAGTCCTGGACAAGCGAGCGCTTGAGCGCATCGACCGTCAGGCGCGCGTCAACAAGACGCACGGCAACGCACATCGTGGGCAGCTCCATGGTAGGCAGCGAGCCGCCACCGGGGGTCGACGATTCCTCGACGATCTCCACCTGAACGGCGCACGGGCAACCGGCCTTATCGAGCCCGGCGACCATACGATCGCGCAGCTTGCGGGCACGTCGCTCCAAATGGGCCTGCGGCAGCGTAAGCATGCTGAGCACCGGAATATCGCGATGGGCAACATCGGCGCCGTCCATGTAGATGCGCAGCGTGGCCTCGAGCGCCGTAAGCGCCAACTTGCCCGGACGCAGAGCGCGCATGAGCGGATGTGCGCCGCAGGCCTGGACCAGATCGCGACGGCCCATGATGATGCCCGCCTGCGCCGCGCCCAGCAGCTTATCGCCCGAGCACGACACGATATCGAGCCCCGCCGCGACCGAAGCCGGCGTGGGTTCCTCGCCACCGCGCACCAGGATGTCATCGGGCAGGAGCGCGCCCGACCCCTGGTCCTCATAGAACAGCAGGCCATGCTTGTGAGCAAGCGCCGCAAGCTCCCGAGAGCTCACCTCCTCGTGAAAGCCCTCGATGCGATAGTTGGAAGGATGGACCTTGAGAATCATGGCCGTATCGGGCGTGATGGCTTGCTCATAATCTGCTAGGTGCGTGCGGTTGGTGGCGCCGACCTCGACGAGCTTGGCGCCCGAAGACGCCATGACATCGGGGATGCGAAAGCTGCCGCCGATCTCGACAAGCTCGCCGCGGCTAACGATGACCTCCTTGCCTGCGGCATGGGTAGCCAGCACCAGCAGCACCGCGGCGGCGTTGTTGTTGACCACAAGCGCGTCCTCGGCACCGGTGAGCGAGCGGATCAGCTGCGCGGCGTGTTCCTTGCGCGACCCGCGCGAGCAGGTGTCCACGCTGTACTCGAGCGTACTGTACCCGCGCGCAACCTCGGCCACGGCCTTTGCCGCCGACTCCGCGAGCGGGGCGCGGCCCAAGTTGGTATGGATGACCACGCCCGTGGCGTTGACGGCAGGGCGCAGGCTCGGCAGCGCGGAGCGGTGCGCACGCCACTCAATTGCCAAGGCCAGGTCGCGCTTAGAGCGCGGGGCGGCACCGGCGCGAATGGCGGCGCGTTCCTCGTCGAGCTCGGCCGTGACGGCGGCATGTACCACCGCGTCGCAGGTCTCCCCCGCCGCCTTCACTACCGGCCACTCGGCGAGCAGCTCGTTGACGGAGGGAATGGCGCGCAGGCGGGCGCGAACCTCATCGGACATGTTCTGGCTATCGCTCATGTGCGGCCTTTCAAAACCAAAGGTGAATCAATCGTTCGAACGTCAAACTATCAGCCGATTCGATCGGCTGAGTCAATCAATCGCTATTATCCTCGCACGGCGACGCCCCGCGGGAGGTCCAACGTCAAACAGACGGTACCTTACGCCTCAGACTTCTTGGCGTAGATAAACCAGTAGCCGAGCGCGACCAGAACCGCACCGCCCACGATGTTGCCCAACGTGGCGGCGGACAGGTTAAACGCAATGCCCGCGGCGTTGAGCGCATCGGCGCCGGCGACGTCGGCACCATAGCCGCACGCGTGCATCACGGCACCCATGGGCAAAAAGTACATATTGGCAACGCAGTGCTCAAAACCGCAGGCCACAAAGGCGGCGATGGGCAGCAGAATGCCCACGACCTTATCGACCACGGTCTTGCCGGCGGTACCGATCCACACGGCCAGGCACACAAAGATGTTACACAGGATGCCGCGGAAGAAGATCGTCAGCCAGTCGATCGTCACCTTGCCGGCGGCGACACTCACCATGGAATTGGCGACCGCCTCGCCGTTAAGCTTGTAAATGCCGGCCATGTACACCAAAAAGACGATGAACAAGGCACCGGCAAAGTTGCCAAGCCACACGACGAGCCATGCCTTGAGCATCTGGATCAGGGTGATCTTTTTGCTCTTGAGCGCGCAGACCATAAGCGAATTACCGGTGAACAACTCGGCGCCACACACCAGCACCAGCACCAGGCCCAGGCAAAAGCACAGGCCGCCCACGACGCGCTGGGCACCCCAGCCCAGCGTGCTGTCGCTCAAAAACACCGTAAAGAACAGACCGCCGAAGGCGATAAACGCACCGGCGAACATTGCCAACAGAAAGGCCTTATCGACCGGCAGGTTAGCCTTGGTCACGCCGGCGGCCTCGGTCTTGGCCTCGATCGCGGCGGGCGCCAGGCAATCGGGGGCAGGGTACTCCACCTTGGAATCTGCCATGTCAATCACTTCTTTCCTAATCACCAGGGACAAGCGCTGCTACAGCTCCTGTCCCAAGCGGACAAAGTGGGAAAAGTCGTTGGCGACCACGGCGTCGTACACGGCGTCAACGGCGTCAAAGACTTCCGGGGACATGGGGTTGTAGAACTCCGTGTCGCCCGGCTGAATCCCTATGAAGAAGATATCATCGCACGATTGCTCGATTTCTTCGATCAGAATCGACAAAGGGAGCGAATGCGTGGTGAACATCGACTTGCGGGCTACGTCGCGTTTGTCGAGCAGGCGGATGGTGCCACCTGCTGAGCATGCAGGCCAAAGTCGTCGTCAAACACCGAGATGCCGGCCTTGGCCGACCCGCGAAAACCGCGCTCGTCGAGCAGCGCATCGCAGGCCTCGAGTAGCGACGGCACGTGCCAACCATAATCTGCCAGATAATAGCCGGCGTTTCCTGGCCGAGCAATCTCAACCTGAAGCTCAGGTGCAAGTTGCGGTGAAATACGGACTACATGGGCCATAAAAGCCGGAAAACAGTCCGTATTTCACCGCAACTTAGGAGGGGATGTGGGGTCCACGGCAGGTATATGAAAATGCTCTGCTTCCAAAAGGAAGCAGAGCCATTCATCTATCTTGTGGAGCGGGCGACGGGAAGTCCAAGGGTTTGCTTCGCAAACCCTTGTTTCGCTGCGGGCCATTGGCCCTTGCGTGCTGCGCTGGAAAATGCTCACGCATTTTCTCAGCTTCGCACCCTGCCGGGTTCGATTCCCGTCGCCCGGCACGCTTATGAAAACGGCTCTGGCACCAAATAGAGCCAAAGCCGTTAAAACTATCCTATGGAGCGGGCGACGGGAATCGAACCCGCGTCATCAGCTTGGAAGGCTGGGGTTCTACCATTGAACTACGCCCGCAAGATATGGTCGGGACGACAGGATTTGAACCTGCGACATCCTGCTCCCAAAGCAGGCGCGCTACCAAACTGCGCCACGTCCCGAAGGTGTTGAGCAGCTAAGGTCTAAACCTTGCGTGTCCCAAAGCGAAGGAAATTATAGGGGAGACTTCTCTCCTGTGCAAGCGACGATACCCTAGCTCCTCGAATGTGTGACAAACTGGCTATGGAGCAGGCCAATCACAAACGCCACCACGGCGGCCGGCGCCCACGCGGCTCCAATATCCGCCAGCGGCAGCGCATCGAACGGCAGCCACGCGCCCGTAAAGAACGCATCGCGGACCGAAGTGATTACGCTCTGCACCGCGACAACGCCGCCGACCCAAACCCAGACCCGCGGATGCGCATCGCAAAAACCGTGCACCAGGCCCATAAGCACCAGCACGATGGCAACGGGATACAAGGCGTTGAGCATGGGCACCGAGAACATGAGGATCGCGTCGAGACCCACGTTGGAGAGCACGCAAGAAAACGCCGCGAACACAAAGGCGAGAACCGCAAAGGGACGGCGCATAGCCTCCTCGGAAGCCTCCGCTCCCCCTTCGACCACATACGTCTCGCAGAAGTAGCGCGAGCAGCAGCTGATGAGGCCGATGCACACGTTCATGCAGGCGAGGAAAAAGATCGCAAAGACCACGATCGTGCCGGCAAGACCAAAGTGCATGGAGGCAGAGCGGGCAAGGATGGCGGCGCCGTTGGTAGCATCGGGCACAACCGTGCCGAGCTGCATGCCGGCAAGCGCCAGGCCGCAGTAGATGATGGCCATGAGCACGCCGGCGATCACACCGGAACGCGAGATCTCGAAGGCCACGCGCTTATCGTCGGTCACGCCCAGCTCGTGGATGGTCTCGGCGATGATGATACCGAAGGCGAGCGATGCAAGCAGGTCCATGGTCTGGTAGCCGGTCAAAAAGCCCTGCACGGCGGCGCCCGCATCGTAGGGAGCCTGCGGCGCGGCAGCCGGTCCCAACGGCGAGACCACGGCGGCACCCACGACCAGCACGATGAGCGCAATGAGCGCGGGGCCCGTAATGCGGCCGAGCACGCGCGTGATAACGCCCGGACGCAGCGTGAGCACAAACGCGACGACGAAGAACCCGATGGCAAACACCAGACGTGCCGTGCCGAGCGAGACGCCCTCCGGCAGCAGCGGCACCAGCATCTCGAAGGCCGTGGAGCTCGTGCGCGGAATAGCCAGGCACGGGCCGATGGCTAGATACACCGCCGCAACGAAGAATTCGCCAAACTTAGGATGCACACGCCCGGCCAGCTCGCGCGCCGTTCCGGCAAGCGCCACGGCGATAAAGCCCATGACGGGTAGGCCGATGGCGGCAATCAGAAAGCCGAGCATGGCGAGCGGCGTGGCAGAGCCTGCCTGCAGCGCCAGCAGCGGCGGAATAATGAGGTTGCCGGCGCCAAAGAGCATCGAGAACAGGGCGATGCCGACGGTAACGACATGGTCGGAGCGCAGGCCGCGCGGGGCGGATGAGGCCATGGGACCACCTTTCGGGTCGAAACAAAACGGGACGGGCAAAAGACCCGTCCCGCAAGTATAAACGTTTGAGCAGGTCAGATGATGCAAAGCATCAATCTGGTTGCCTCTTTAGATCCGCTACGCGTCAGAGCGACGGCGACGCAGCAGCTCGAGCCCCAGTGCGACAAGCGCAACAGCACCCGCGGCCACAGCGACAGCCAACGGCGTGCGATCGCCCGTATCGGCGAGCTGCTGAGCACTCGACTTGGAAGACTCCTTCTTACCGGAGTTTTCCGCGCCCGATGCCTTTGCCTTATCGACTGCGGAGTCATCCGGGCTACCGGGTTTTGTCGGATCCTTTGAATCCGGCTGGTCGGAATCGGGCGTTCCGGGCTTTTCCGGCTCCGGCTTACTCGGGTTGTCAGGCTCGGGCTTGTCCGGCTGGTCCGGGTCGGGCTTGCCCGGATCGGGAACCACCGGGTCCGGGTCGACAGGCTCCTGCTTCTTCTTCACCGTCAGCGTACCGGGCTCAACCATGACATCGAAGTTCGGGTCGGTGACCGTCGCCTCGATCTGGTACTCGCCCGCCGGGGAACTCTCATCGGCGACGCAGGAGTACTCGACCTTCACGCCCGAGGTATTGGCCGAACTCTTTAGGCTCGAGGTAAACGCGGGGTTCGCCTCTCCCTCGAAGCGTTCAGCATCGTCGACCTTTACCTTAAGCTTCGCCGGCGCAATCTTGAAGTTGCGCGAGGCGGCGCCGATATACCCGTTGCTTCGCAGCGTGGCAACGGCGCGATACGTGCCCGCATCGGTCGGGGCCTCACTCGACGAATAGTGTGTGCCGCCCGTCCCGTAATACCTGACCCTCAAGTCACCTTCGCAGGCCTTGGGAACCCCCGTGACCTCGGGCGCCTGGGCGTCACCACTATAGACGAAGTCGCCGCCTGCAAATGCGAGCTCGACCCGCTTCGCCTGAACGACCAGAACGAAGTGCGCGGTCGCGGTCTTGCCATGAGCATCCTTGCACGTGACGTCAAAGGTAGACACTCCGGCCTTGGACGAGGTGCCCGAGAGCGTCAGACCGCCCGCCGTGCGGATGAGCTTAAATCCGTCTGGGAGCTTAGCGTCGTCCCACGTGTACTCATACGGAGCTTCGCCACCCGCGGCACCCAAAATCGTCGCGCGATACGTGTTATGCGCACGTGCAACCGGCAGCAGACCGCCGTTGAACACGAGGGCATCCCGGGGCACAACGGAAACGACGGCGCGATCGCTGTCCACCTGTGTCTCGGTACGAAGATATCGCTGAGTGACGCAGCAGGAATACTCGCCGGCGCAATCCTCATCGAGGCCCTCGATGAGAAGCGTCTCCTCCGTCTCGCCCTCAAGCGCCACAGCCTCGCCGCCCACCATGTGGAACCACTGATAGGAAAGCTCAATCTCGGCAGCAGAACCCGTGGACGAGGACGCGTGGTCGAGGACGCCCTTCCCCGCCTCGGCAGCAACCGAGAGCACAACAGCATCGTCCTCGTGGGCACTCGCATCCTGTGGCTGCGCAATCACCTTCGGAGCGTCCGCTTTCGCGAACTCGAACGTAATCTCGTGCGACGCGGTGACGCCACTCAGCGTGACCTCGTACGCTCCGCCCTCATAGTCGGAGATATCAAGATCGATGGCCTTGTCCGAGTCGGCTTCCGTGACCGTCACCCGCTCGAGGTAGTAGCCCTCGTCAGGCGTCGCCGAGAGCGTCACGTCGCCGCCGGCATCAACGGTGACGGAAGCGTTGTTGACCGAACCGTTGACCGCCTTCGCCGTCACCTCAAAGCGCTCGGGCTTGTCCGGGTTATCGGGCTCGGGGTTATCAGGGTCGGGATTATCGGGATCAGGCTTGGGGCCCGGATCAGGCTGATCGGGATCCGGATTATCCGGGTCGGGGTTGGGACCAGGACCAGGCTGATCGGGATCCGGGTTGTCCGGGTCAGGGTTATCTGGATTGTCCGGCTCAGGGCTATCCGGGTCCGGATTGTCCGGGTCCGGAACCACCGGGCCGGGATCGACGGGCTCCTGCTTCTTTTTCACCGTCAGCGTTCCGGGCACGACCTCGACATCGAAGTTCGGGTCGGCAACCGTCGCGCCGATTTGGTACCCGCCAGCAGGAGAGCTCTCGTCGGCATCGCAGGAGTACTCGACCTTCACACCCGAAGTATCAACCGCACTCTCCAGGCTCGAGGTAAACGCTGGGTTCGTCTCTCCCTCGAAGCGCTCGGCATCGTCAACCTTCACCTTGAGCTTTGCCGGAGCGATCTCGAACTGGCAGGCAGCGGCACCGATGTAGCCGTGGCTGCGCAGCGTGGCGACAGCGCGGTATGTGCCGGCATCGGTCGGGGCCTCCGTCGAGGAATACTGCGTACTTCCGCACCCGTAGTACCCGACGTTAAGGTCGCCCTTGCAGACCTTGGGAGTACCGGAAACTTCGGGCGCCTGCGACGCGCCATTAAAGGTAAAGTTGCCATCCGTGAACGATAGCTTTACGCGCTTTGCCTGAACAACGATCGCAAAGTGGGCAGTCACGGCCTCGCCACGTGCATCCGTGCACGTGATGTCGAAGGTGGAAACGCCCGTCTTGGACGGAACGCCAGAGAGCGTCAGGCCGCTCGAAGTACGGGAGAGCTTAAGCCCGTCGGGGAGCTTCGCCTCATCCCATGCGTACTCGTACGGAGCCATGCCGCCCGCGGCCCCGGCAATCGTTGCGAGGTACGTGCTGTGGGCGCTCGCTGCCGGCAGCAGGTCGCCGTTAAATACAAGGGTGTCCCACGGCACGATAGAGACGGAGGCACAATCACTGTCCGTCTGCTTCTCAGTACCAAGGTAGCGCTGAGTGACGCGGCAGAAATACTCGCCGGCCTGCTCGTCATCGAGGTCCGCGAGTGAGAGCGTCTCCCCCGTCTCGCCCTCGAGCGCCACGGCCTTGCCATTCACCATGCGGAACCACTGGTAGGAAAGCTCGACCTCGGCAGCGCAACCCGTTGACGAGGCAGCGTGGTCAGCGACGTTTTTGCCTGCCTCGGCCGCAACCGAGAGCACAGCCGAATCGCCCTCATGGACGCTCACGTCCTGCGGCCGCGCGATCACACGCGGAGCGTCCGCCTTCGCGAACTCGAACGTGACCTCCTGCGATGCGGTGACATCGCTCAACGTGACCTCGTACGCCCCGCCCTTGTAATCAGAAATGTCGAGGTCAACGGTCGCATCCGAGCCTGCCTGCGCGACCGTCACGCACTCGAGGTAGCAGCCCTCGTCGGGCGTTGCCGAGAGGATCGCTTCCCCGCCCTCAACAACCGAAACCGAAGCATTGTCAACCGAACCGTTGACTGCCTTCGCCGTCACCTTGTAGTGCTCGGGCTTCTTCTTGACCGTCAGCGTGCCGGGGTCGACCGCGACATCAAAGTTCGGATCGGCGACCGCCGCGTTGATCTGGTACTCACCCGCCGGCGATTTCTCATTCGCCGAGCAGAAGTACGCAACCTTTACGTCCGACGTGTCGCAACGACTCACCAAGCTGGAGGTAAACTCGGGGTTCTTCTGACCCTCAAAGCGCTCGGCATCGTCGACCTTCACCAGCAGCTGGGCAGGTGCAACGGAAACCGTCAACTCGACATCCTCGGCAGCAAGATAGTTACGCGAGGCAGCGGCATGGGCGACAACATGCGCCGTACCGGCGGCCTTCACCGTCGCACAGCGTCCCTTAATCGAAACCGGGCTCGCATCGTCATTAGAATCGACCAGCTCAAAGCTCACGGGAGTCAGGGCAACGTTGTTAAACACAATGGGGTCTCCACCGTAAACACCCGAATAGCTCGTCGTTCCCGTAATGACCTGGCTTGCCTTTGCAATCGAGAACTCGGCGGACTTTTTACCCTGATAGTTGGGGTCAGTCACCTTAACCGTGACGCGGTAGTTGCCACTGTCGCACGGCTCCAGCGCCGTCGGACCATAGGACGTTCCATCTATACCGCGATAGGCAACGGAATAGGCAGACGCAGCAAGGCCGGCAACCGCAACCGCCGCACCGTGTCGTGCGCCATCGTATGTCACATCAGACGTCTCGATCGAAATATCGACCGGGGCCTTCTCGATCGTAAAGTCACAGGAGGCATTACCGACATATCCCTTGGCGTCGAGCGTCGCCACCGCACGATACGTGCCGGCATCCACCGGCGCCTTATCAGACAAGTAATGTGTGTGGCCCGTGCCAACATAGGCCAGTTTGACATCGTCCTCGCAACCCTCGGGCACGCCCGAAAGCTCCGGGGCCTGCGCCGTCGCGTTGTAGGTAAAGGTCTGGCCCTCAAATGCAAGCGGGGCTTTCTTCGCCTTCACGAGCAGCGCGAAGTTTGCATCGCACTTGTCGCCCAGGTCATCGGTGCACGAAATCTTAAAGCGACAAACACCCGTAGCCGCAGGCACGCCCGAGAGCACCAGGGCGCCCGATCCGTCATCTGCCAGAGTCAGCTGCATGCCCTCAGGAACCTCAACATCATCCAAGTTGTACGCATACGGTGCCCTGCCGCCCGTAGCGCCGACAATCTCCGCACGGTACTCATCGTGAGCGTTCGCCACCGGCAGCACACGCCCATTAAACACAAGTGCTTCTCGGGGTACGATGGATACCTTCGCCTGTTCGGTATCCGTCTTTGTCACCGTGCCCAGGTAGTTCTGCGTAATGCGGCAGAAGAACTCGCCCTCGCCGTCGCTGTCGAGCTGAGCGATCGAAAGAGTCTCCCTTGTCTCGCCCTTCAGCGCCACTGCCTTGCCACCATCGTCAGACACGCGATACCACTGGTAGCTCAGCTTGACGTCTGCAGCGGATCCAGAAGACACGGCCGCATGGACGCGAACATTGCGCCCCGCCTCGGCGGCGAACGAAAGCTCAACCGGATCGCCCTCGTAAGCACTCGCATCCTGCGGCTGAGCGAGCACCTCCGGAGCCGCAGCCTTCGCGAATTCAAATGTGACCTGCTGCGGAGCACTCACGCCACTCAGTGTGACTTCGTACGCCCCACCCTTATAGTCAGAAATATCAAGGTCATAGGCATTGCCGGCCGAACCGTCATCGCCTGCCTCTTCGGCAACGGTCACGCGCGTCAGGTAGCAGCCCTCATCGGGCGTCGCCGAAAGCGTCACCTTGCCATCCGTAGCGACCAAAGCAGACTCCGGATCAACCGATCCGTTGACCGCTCGGGCCGTCACCTTGTACTTAGGCGCCTCCGCAAAGCGCGCCTCGACGGTCATGTTGTCCTCGGGGACAAACGTCCAGGTAGCATCCGTGCTCAGCGGCTCATCGCCCAACGACCCGTCGTCATTGCGCGTATACCACCCATCAAACACATAGCCCGCATCGGGAACAGCAGTCAGGGTCGTGGACTCACCGTTCTCGACTTCGTTGGTCACGGCATAGCCCAGAGATTCGTCCTCGGAGGAACCCTCGACGTGTCCGCCCTGACGCGAATCCACCGCCGTAACCGTCATCGACGCCCGCTCATAAACGGCCGTAAAAGTACGGTTGCCAAACACTACGCGGTTGATCACCGGCGTAAATCCCACAGGCATGCCGTTCTCGTCGACCCAGTATTTAAACTTCCAACCCTCGTGCGGCACGGTAAACATAATCGCCGCGGAGTGGTAGGAGCCGCCGGTACCAAGCGCAACCATGCTAAAGCCCGCGCCCTTGGGATACGTAGCGACCTGAACATCGCAGCCCGTCTCATAGAACACGGCCGTAAGCTGCCTATTCTCCTTTGCGGTACCGATATAGAATGCGCTGTAGCTCACCGTGACACCCGCATCGTCGACCCAATGCGAGAAGTGGTACTTCTTCCACGGAATCGCAATCGCCATAAACATGTCGCCCCTGTCGTACGACCTGCTACCGGCAGGAATGCCGTCAACCAGAAGGGCCGTACCGCGGAAGATGGACGAGCCGGTGACGGTAATGGTCACCTGTCCATCGGATTCGAACTGTGCGTAGTACGTTATGTCTTGCATGGCGGTCACATCGAGGGTCGTCGCGGTCTCGACAATCGAGGTGCCCTCCTTATCGGTGCTCCAGCCCACAAAGCGATAGCCCATACCGGCAACAGCAGTCAGCTCCACATGATTGCCCACGGCAAAGCTACCGCTGCCCGTAACGCGGCAGCCCCTGTTCGATGCCTTGTCCTTCACCACGACCTCGCCCGTAACGGTCACCTCGTACGGATCGGCAAACACGGCCTGGAGCTCCAACGTATCGTCCTCGAGCCCCTCGACCATATCCTTGTCGAGCTTAACCCAGCAATGGGCATCGCAGCTCAGCAGCGACTTGTTGCCCTCGGCATCCAAGACATACCAACCGGCAAATCGCTTGGTACCCATAGGTGTAGCGTTGAGTTCGACCGTATCACCGAATTGATAGGAGCCCTCGCCGCTCAGAGTGCTAACGCTATCGTCACTCGCGCTCAAAACGACCTGATAGGACTTAGGCGCAAAGGTCGCCGTGTAGGTAGCGTCGTCCGTGACCTTAACGGTATAGTCGGTGTTCTCGCTGACTGTCCCGCCCTTGTCGTCCGTCCAACCCGCAAACGAATACCCGGTGTTTGCAGTCGCACGAAGCGTTGCGCGGTCGCCGGCCTCATAGCCACCAAAGCCGCTCACGGCTCCGCCCTCGCCAGGCGAAGCAACGGTATGCACGACATACGAACCCGACGCAAAGAGGGCATAGAGCGACGTATCCTCACGCACGGTAAATCGATAGGTTTTCTTGGAGCTCACGCACGTGCCGTTACGGAGCCAGCCCACAAAAGCCGTATCCTCGGCGGCGACCGCACGCACGGTTGCGACCTGTCCGGCGGCATACGTCCCCGCGCCCTCGACCGTGCCCATACTCTCCTCGCACGAGACGTCCACCGTACATTGCTTTGCCGAGAACACGGCCTGGAGCGTCGTGTCAGACGTCGGCACCACGTGATAGGTTCTGTCACGGCTTACCACGGCTCCCGAGGCATCGGCCCAATACTCAAACGCATAGCCCGAAAGCGCATGCGCGGTCAGCGTGGCGGCATGCCCCGCCTCAACGGTACCTGTGCCCTCGACCCAGCCGGCGACGCTCGATTCGACCAGCGAACCGGTGCCGGAATCGACTACCGCCGTGGCGTCGACTTCATAGCTTTTTGCCATAAAGCGAGCGACGTGCACATGGCTGCGCTCCTGGTGGCAGGTGAACTCCGCATCGGCAGACTCAAACGTGCCGTCGGCCGTATACCAACCAGTAAAGACGTAACCGGGGTTGGGCGTCGCCTTCAGGGCAACCTCAGCGCCGCGGTCGGCAAGGACGCGGCTCGCCTTGACGGTGCCACCTTCCGCAGGATCGGCGAGGGGTACGCAAACGGTATCGACAGGCACAAAGGCCGCGGTAATAACGCAGTGCCCGGTTTTACCGCGAGCCTTCGCAACCAACGAGGTCTCATGCTTAAGGCTCTTCAGGCGGCCATTGACGTACCAACCCCAGAACAAAAAGCCAGGATGGGCCTTGGCCGTCAGATGAAGGGTCTCACCTAATTTGAACTTATCAGTCGTGGGCTTCACCACAGTCCCGTTGCACGTCACGGTACCGCCGAGCCACGAATCAGCCGTGACCATGACCTCGGGTTTTGAGTCGGTAAAGATCGCGGTATAGGTGTCGCTCTTGGTAACCTTAACGACCAGCTCGGCGGTGTCGTACTCCCTACCGGAGTCATCCTTCCAATGGTCAAAGCGGTAGCCGTCATTGGCCTTTGCCTTGAGCATCACCGTGTCGCCATATCCGCAGGTAACCGAAGATGCCCCCGGGTGCCCCTCAATCTCAACCGCACCGCGCTCCACAAAGGTCTTCTTGGCCTTCGCCGTCACGGTATAGGTATTTTCCTCAAACACCGCGCGCACGGTGCATTCCACGTCCTCGGGATAGAACTCGAGGTAGCTGGGGTCGGTGCCCAAAAGCAGGTCCGTCTTGGCGTCGTACCAGCCCTTAAAGGTAAATTGTTTGCTCGCCTCGGCCGTGAGCTCTATGCTCAGCATGGCAGGCTCGCCCTTTATGCAGTAGCCCTCGCCGTGCACTAAATATTTGCCCGCCATGGCCGCGGCCGGCTCAACGACCACGTCTACCTTGCAGGCACGCGTAAACTTCGCCTGGAGCACGCAGTCGGTAATGGGCTCAAAGGTATAGGAACGCTCGCTCGACACCAGCGTCGACGTAGTATCCGAGCCACCATTGCTCAGATACCAACCGTCAAAGATATAACCCTCGGATGGGGTGGCCTCCGCGGTCACGCGCTGCCCTTCGGGAACCTCGAGCACCATGCCGGCAGTCTCGCCGCGCTTCAGTGTAACGGTGCCGCCCTCGAGCAGGTCGGCCTCGGCACGCACGATATGCGCATCCCTGCCGTCCATTACAGCCTCGATCCGGGCATTCCCGTTAACGCGGTATTCGCAAACTTCCTGCTTGTTGGCAATCGTGATGCCCTGCGTATCGGTTTCGCGCCACTCCACAAACCGATACGTTTTTTCCGGATTGTCGGGGCGCACCTTGGGCCGCATCGTAAACGTGAGAATGTCCCCATCCTTCGCGCGAACCTTGCCATCCACGACCGGCACGCCATCGCACAGCACCTCGGCGCTATCGAAGGGGTCGGTATTCACCAGGATTGTCTTATCCGCCTTGCGGAAGCGTGCAACCAGATGGCGGTCGACCTCGGCCTTGAAGATATACGTACGCTCGGGCGAGACCTCGATGCCGTCCTCAAACCATCCCACAAAGGCATAGTCGGGACCCTCGCTCGCGGTGACCATAGCCTGATCGCCACGCGTAATGCTCTGCTTTACGGGGCTTGCGGTGCAGCCTGTCGAAAAATCGGCCTGAATGCCATCGGCTTCGGCAACCGCCGTAATCTCAACTTTTTTCTCGAAAACGGCCGTCATTTTTACGACCTCGGGCGTCAGGTCCGTGATCGTCATCGTCTTGAGAGGTGATGTCGAGACCTCGACACCGTTCTCTTTCCAACACACGAAGCGATAGCCGGGATTGGCGACAGCCTCCAGCGTGGCGACCGTCCCCTCATAGTGGATACCGCCTCCGGTAACGACGCCGCCCACCTCGGGCTGCGCGGTGGCAATTATTTCGATCTTATGGTCGCCATGAGGCTTGGGCTTCTTGTGGTCGTCGATGATGTCCTTAATCTCCTTGAGCACCTTTGTGCCGACGGCGGCAACATCCTCAATGTTGTCGGCCATACCGATCTCGATCACCGCATCGGCCGCGATGGGGTCGACGATCTCGCCCAGCCCATACATGGTAGCGAGGACGGCCGCAGCCGTAATCGCGGCGATGAGCGCAGCCTTAAGCGCTGCGAGTGACTCGTCGGGGTCAGTCGCAGCGCGGAAATGCGCGGTGTACTGCACATCTCCCTCGAGCACAAACGTGTAGGACGGACCATCGTCGCCGGTAAAGACAACGTTGCCGAGGGCATCGGTCGCGTAGTCAAACACATAGCCAGGCATTGGCACCGCCACGACCGTTACGCGCGATCCGATACCGTACAGACCGGTAGAGAGGAACTGTCCGAGCGGCTGCCCGTTCTCATCGACCCCGTCCACACCCAGCACAACGCTCGCCTGCGGAGCGCAGTAGCGCGGAGTGATCTCGATCCTAGCGTCAGTCTTGTCCTCGGACACAATCGCGTCCGCCTTGTCCACCGTATAGGTAAAGTCAAGCTGATCGCTCACGGCGTACGCATCATCGCCCTCGCCCAGATACCAGCCCAGGAACAGCGCGTTATCCGTGACAGCGGAAACCTCAACCGTCTCGCCGGCATTGCGATAGCAGTTTTGAGCGGTAACACTCAGGTGCGCAAAGTCCTGCGACGAGTCGGTCGCCTGCGCATCGTTGACGTACACCGCATAGTCCTTGAGCTTAAAGCGAGCCTCCAGGGACAGGTCCTTATCTGGCGTAAACGTGTAGACCGGCTCCTTGGAGATGTACTTGCCGGACTCGGTGTCATACCAGCCCTTAAACGTGATGTTGTCGTTGAGCATCCCCAAAGTACCGGCATCGAGCGCGACTTCGGCACCTGCGTCGATCGTCATCGTGCCGGAAACATCGGGAAGCTCAACGCCATCCATCAGCTTGTGTTCGCCCTTATCAATCGTTTGGGCATAGGAAATCTGGAACGATGTCGGCGTGGGTTTCTTAAGCTGTAGCGTGCCCTTGGTTTGGGTTTCGAAATGCGAATAGCCGTCGTCATACACGAGCTTTACGGGCTGTCCGTCCATCGACTCATCGAAGACATCACCATCGCAGGGGGTGGCCGTAAGGTACTCGCCGAGCTCTTCCTGTATGAGGGCCTCGTAGTCCCAAATCGATACCGAATGCGGGTAATCGAGCTCGACGTTCATGCCCTCGAGCGAAATGGTCTCCCCCGTCTCATAGGTCATGTTGTTGGGGTCGCATGAAATCTCAACGTTCTCGAGCACCTTGCCCACCGGGACGGGCAGGCAGCCGTTGCACCTCTCCCAAACAGCTTTGGGATGCCCGTTAGCATACTTCGGAATCATCTTGGCGGGGACCATGACGGTCATGTTGTATTTGGGGAACGTGTCGGTGTTAATGAGCACCGCATTGTTGCACCCAAAGAACACGGTCTCGAGATTGGTACTGCCAAACGCCTTTTTCGGCAACTCCTCGATCTTGGAGTTATATGGCAGTGTCAGCCCGCCGCTCAAGTCGGTGCCGTAGAAGCAGGTGTGACCAAGCGTTTCGACCGTTGTGTTGCTCTCGAGCCCCGTGGTAGCAAGGTTCGAGCAGAACCTAAACGCGCAAACGCCAATCGATGTAATGGAGGTATTCTTGTCCAGGCCGGTATCGGTCAGAGCTCTGCAGCCTTCGTAGGCTCTGTCGGGAATCGATGTGAGGCCGACAACCTTGTCGAGCCCCGTGGACACCAGCCCACTCTCGGCAAACGCGGCGTCGCCCATAGAGCCAATGGCGGCAACCTCGTTGATGTTCAAACTCGTAAGCGACTTGCAGCCATAGAATGCCTCTTTCCCGATGGTACCGATGGTCATGCCGGAAAGGCTGATATCGGTGAGATTCGGGCAGTTATAGAAGGCGTGCAGTCCGATTTTGGAAATGGAACTGTTCTCAAAGCGCACTGAGCGCAGATTGGTAGAGTCGGCGCAGAGCTGTGCGTCGACTTCATCAACCCCGTAATCGACAATCAAATTCGTTACCATTCGACCGTCGACGGAGTTCTCGCGCGGGTTGTTTTCATCGATTTCTACCGTAAGATTTCCGTTTGCGTCGCACGGATACAGGTAGTAGTTCGGCATGAACTTGGCATACTCGTAGGCCGCCTGCTGCAGGTTGCCCTTGCTGTACGCGACAAGGCGCGTGTAGCCATCGTCGTACACGAGCTGTATAGGTTCTCCGTCCATCGACTCGTCGAAGACATCACCATCACAGGGGGTCGCCGTAAGGTATTCGCCGAGTTCGTCCTTTATGAGCGCTTCGTAGTCGCTATCCATCGTCGAATGAGGATATTGAAACGTGACGCTCATGCCCTCGAGCGAAATGGTGTCACCCTGCTGATAGGCCATCTTGTCGGGATCACGCGAGACCTTAATCTTTTGAAGCATCTTGCCCACGGGGACGGGCAGGCTGCCATTGCAACTCTCCCAAACCTCGTTGGGGCGACCGCTTGCGTATTGCGAAACCATCTTGGCAGGGACCATGACGGTCATGTTTTGCTTGGGGAACGTGGTGGGATTAATGAGCACCACATGGTCGCATCCAAAGTACACAGTTTCAAGCTTAGAGCCATAGAACGCACGGCTCGGCAGTTCCTCGATCTTGGAATAAAGGGGCAGCGTCAGCCCGCCGCTCATATTGGTCCCGGAGAAACAGCCTTCGCGAAGCGTCTTGATCGTCGTATTGTTCTCGAGCCCCGTCGTCGCAAGGCGAGAGCAGTTTTTGAACGCATTAACGCCGATTGATGTGATAGATGTGTTCCCTCCCAGACCGGTATCGGTCAGAGCGCTGCAGCCATTATAAGCGTTCTCAGGAATCGAACTGAGACCAACGACCTTGTCGAGCCCCGTAGACCGCAGCCCGCTCCAGGCAAACGCGGCATCGTCCATAGAGCCGATGGTAGCAACGTCATTAATGTTCAGACTCGTAAGCGATCCGCACCCAGAAAACGCTTCTGTTCCGATGCCCCCAATGGTCATACCGGAAAAGCTGATATCGGCGAGATTCGAGCAGCCAGAAAAGGCGTGTAATCCAATTGAAGAAATAGAGCTGTTCTCAAAACGTACCGAGCGCAGATTGGAGGAGTACTCACAAATATATCCGGGGACCCCATCCACTCCGTAATCAACGATCAGGTTGGTCACCAATTTACCATCGACAGAGTTCTCATTCGGGTCGTTTTCATCAATCTCTACCGTAACGCTTCCGCCAGCATCACACGGATACACATAGCCGTTCGGCATAAGCTTGGCATACTCATAGACCGTTGGGTCCTCATACACGAGGGGATCGACTTCGCTGTCATCGGACGAGGGTTCCGCCGTTGCAGGCGAGGTCTTTGCTGCATCGGAGTTGGTCGCGGAGCTCGAAAGATCTTGGGCCAGGCTCGACGTGGAAGTACTGGTATCCGAGCTGGACGATTCGTCCAGAGCGTTATTCGTTTGGTCGGAAGTTGTGGATGAGCCGCCCTCGCCCAAAGACGACGCGTTATCGACCGCATCGGCATCAGCGTCAGAGCCCGAGTCGGTCTCTTGGGCCTCGTTTTCGACGGCGACCGCCCCAGCATCATCGGCATAGGCTGTGCTGGGCGCAAGGGGTATCGAGGTCACGACCATCGCGACCGAAAGATAGACGACCAAAAACCTATAGAGGGCAGCAGTGATCCTGTTCATAGGAACCTTCCCGCAATTCGCAAAGATACCGAGGACCCAGTGCGGGCCATCATCTCACAATACCCTGTATAAGCGACAATGCGGGAAGGTTACGCAAACGGTTTATCTAAGGGCGCAGAAGGTTGGTCTAATCGCAGCTCAAATCGCGCAAAGCGTCAATCGCGGCGTCGACTTCCCCGTCCGTGTTGAAATACCCAAAAGAGAAACGAACGACACCCTGGCGCTCGGTCCCGAGCGCGCGGTGCATGAGCGGAGCACAATGGGCGCCGGGGCGCGTCGCAATCCCCCACCCTTGCATAAGCGCGTCAGAAATCTGGGCAGAGTCGATATCACCCACGTTGAGTGAGACGATCGCCGAGCGCGTCGGCTGGTCAAAGGCACCGTAGAGCTTAATCCCCGGAATCTCGCGCACGCCGGCAAGGAAGCGATCGGCGAGCGCACGCTCGTGGGCAGCAATCGCCTCGACCCCACCCTGGGCCTCGATAAAGTCGAGGCCGGCAGAAAGGCCCGCGATACCGTGACCGTTGAGCGTGCCCGCCTCAAGGCGCGTGGGCCACTCAAGCGGCTGCAGCGCATCGAAGCTGTGCACGCCCGTGCCGCCCATGGCCCACGGCGCCACGTCAATGCCCTCTGCCACGGCCAGGCCGCCGGTGCCTTGAGGTCCCATGAGCCCTTTGTGGCCGGTAAAGCACACGACATCGAGCCCCATGGCGTGCATATCGATATGCGCCGTACCGGCAGACTGAGAGGCGTCGACGATCACCAGCGCACCTGCCGCATGGGCCATGGCCGCTACGCGCGCAATGTCGACCGCGTTGCCGGTCACATTGGAGGCGTGCGTCACCACCACAGCACGCGTGTCCGGCGTGACCAACCGCTCGAGCTCGTCGTAGTCGAGCACGCCGTTCGCGTCGCAGCCCGCATGCTCAACCGCCACACCCTGTACCGCCGACAGGCGATTGAGCGGGCGTAACACCGAGTTGTGCTCGAGCACCGTCGTGACCACACGGTCGCCGGGGCGCACCACGCCACAGATGGCGGTGTTGAGCGCCGCGGTGGAGTTGGGCGTAAAACAAACATGGTCAGCACATGGGCAGCCCAGCAAGCGCGCGAGCTTGGCACGGCAACCGTGAATCGTACGAGCCGCATCGAGAGCACCCGACGTGGCGCCGCGCCCGGCATTGCCGAGCGAGCACATCGCCTGCGTCACGGCATCGATCACCGTTTGCGGCTTATGCATGGTCGTCGCCGCGTTATCCAGATAGATCATCGCACGACCTCCCACATGTCAATCACCGTAAAGCCCTCGGTGGGAACACCAGCTGCGGCAAGCTCGCCGCGCAGCAGCTCCTCATCGGCAGGCAACGCCTTCCACGCCAGACCGCAGCCGGCAGCGACCTCCCCGGGCACAGGAATCGTTCGCCCGGGGAGGCCGCGCTCGATGCATAGGGTCTCGCACCCCATGGCGGCCGCCGTGGTGGGAAACGTGATGACAAGCGCCGGACGCTTCTCCCTCATGGCAACTCCAACCAAATATGTTACGGGCGCACGACGCGCACGGCATGCTCCATCTTCTCCACGATCACGTACATGTTGGTGACCTCGCCCACCGCAAGCTGGTCTTTAATGCCAAAGTGGTCCAGGCAGGTACCGCAGGTGAGAATCTCGACGCCCTGCTCGGCCAGGCCCTTCAGGTCATCGAGCACCGGAGAGCCCTCGACGGTGAGCTTGGCGCCGCCGTTGTAGAACAGCATGGTCGCGGGCAGCTCCTCCTGCTGCGTCACGGCAAAGATGAAGGCCTTCATGAGCTTGTGGCCCAGCTCGTCGTCGCCACGGCCCATGCAGTCGGTGTAGACGGAAATGACGAGCTTGCCCTTGCCGGAGCTGGCATCACAAAAGGCAGCGCCATCCTGCTCGGGATCAGCCACGGCAACGGCACCGGCGGTCGCCACGGTCACGTGCCACTCGGCGTCAGAAACCTTCTCGAACGAGGCCGTGCAGCCCTTCTCCTGCGCCATCTTGGAGATGTTCTTGACGGCGGTCTCGTTGTCGACCGAGGTCACGACAACGCCCTCGCCATCGAGTTGCTTGAGCGCCTTAAGCGTCTTGACGACGGGCAGCGGGCAGGCATCGCCCATGGCATTGACTTCAATCTTGGTAGACATAGCTTTTCCTTTCGAAAGAACCGTTCTAGAGAACGGTAAACAGTTACATAAACGTGCGGGCTATCGGACAACGTGGACGGCAGGACCGCCTGGCACCGGCTCGCACACGCGACCGACGACGGCGGCAACGCGCCCCTCGGCATGCAGACGGCGCGCAAGCTCATCCACATCGGCAGCAGGCGCCGCGATAAGCAGGCCGCCCGAGGTCTGCGGATCGTACAGCGCGTCGAGCATCCCCGGCTCCAGACCATCGTCGACCGCCACGCGCGGGCCAAAAAAGTCCTGGTTACGGTAGGCGCCGGCAGGGATAATGCCAAGGCGTGCCATGTCGAGCACCTGGTCAAAGAGCGGCACCGCCCCCGACACAAGCTCAATCTGCACGCCCGAGCCCTCGGCCATCTCGCACGCATGTCCGATCAGGCCAAAGCCCGTGATGTCGGTGCAGCCATGAAGCTCGAGGTCCTCGGCCAGACGAATCGGAGCCTCGTTGAGGGTCCGCATCGAGTCGAACATCGGGCTGGCATCATCCTGTTCGATGAGCTCGCCCTTAATGGCCGTAGTGATGATGCCCGAGCCGATCGCCTTGGTCAGCAGCAGAACATCGCCCACGTGTGCGCCGCTGTTGGTGAGCATACGGTCAAGCGCGACAAAGCCACTCACGGACAGGCCGTACTTGGGCTCGTCGTCGTTGATGGTGTGGCCGCCCGCGATGGCACAGCAGGCCTCGACGCACTTGTCGGCGCCACCCGCCAGAATCTGGCCGGCAACCTCAACGCCCAGGCAACTGGGTATGCAAAGCAGGTTCATGGCATGGCTCGGCCGTCCGCCCATGGCGTATATGTCCGACAGCGAGTTTGCCGCGGCGATCTGGCCAAACAGGAACGGGTCATCGACCATCGGTGGGAAGAAGTCGATGGACTGCACGAGGCACAAGTTATCGCCAACGCGGAAGACGCTCGCATCGTCGGAGGTATCGAACCCCACGAGCAGGTTGTCGTTATGCACATTGGGTAAGTCGCCCAGGACCTGGGCGAGGGCTCCAGGAGCCAACTTAGCGGCTCAACCGCTCGCGGCAGTCATCTGCGTGAGCTTCATGAGATCGTCAGCCATCGATACCTCCTCTCATCGGTCAATCAGTTCCTCCCAGTATACGCATGGCGGCGCCGAGAGCGGGCAATTTATCGCACCGGCCCCCTACGCGAGCGCCTGGGCTCGAATGGCCGCGCCGATGGCACCGGCAAAGCGGGCCTGGGGCGAGGTGGTGACCGGCGAGCCCACCAATGCGCCAAGACGCTCGACGACATAGGCGTTTTCGCACAGACCACCGGTCAGATAGTACGGGGCGCCCGCGGCTTGCGAGGCCATGGTCGCCACACGCGACACGACGCTCTCGATCACGCCACGCGCAATGTTCTCGCGCGGCTCGCCGCGGCCGATCAGGCTAATGACCTCGCTCTCGGCAAACACCGTGCACATGCTGCTGATCTTGGTGGGCTCGCCGGAACGCGCCAGGTCGGCAGCCACGTCATAGCCAGCCGCTGCCAGTGCCTCGCGCAGCCGCTCGGAAGCATCGACCGAGGAGAACCCGGTTGGCTGCACGCAGGTCCACGTCACCGAATCCACCCCATCGACCACAGCGGCCTTAGCCGCCGTAGAAGCCCTCGAGCTCCTCCTTGAGCAGGCGGCACTCCTCGTACCAGCCTTCACGCTCGTAGGCGCGGTCGCGACCCTGCGGAAGATGCAGAATGTGCGTGCGCTTGAGCTCCCCCAGCAGCTCGTACATCTTCTTCTTGCCGTCGCAGGTGGTCTCGCCGATGATCATGTCGCTAAAGTACGTAAACGGGCACTTTTGCGAGTAGGCAAAGACGTACGTCGACTTGATGAGCGGACACAGATTTGCCGGCAGCACCTTCTCGCCCTCGGGAATCACCTCGTCGGACGTACCACACAGAGCCACGCTTGCAGCCCCCGCGGCATCGTCGTACGACAGCATCGTGTGCCGTCGTTTAATAAATAATTATCTTGATTGATAAGAGTTTGTCATCCCTCATTCGGCGAACGGCAAGACAAAGCCGCCGAGGCTTATATCCCCGACGGCATTACCCGGCGCTATCGACAGACCAAATGGATCCTACTGGCATCAAAATGCATGCGCAGCGTCTCGCCTGCTTGCGGTAGCTCGTCGACAGGCACGCTCACCTTGTTGACCTTCCACTGCAGACGCGTGGGCGCATCGACGCGCGGTACGTCCAGCAGCACCAGGCGCTCAAAACGCGAATCGCTCACTCGGGCCACGTGCAAATCATAGCTGTTGCGGCCCCGCTCGGCACGGTTGTCAACATGGAAGTAACTTGCGCGAATGCCCAGGTACGCCACATTATCGGGAACCTCGCGACCCACGTTAAAGGTCATGCCCCAATCGAGCGCCTCAACTTCTTCATCGCCGATCTTGCGCGCCCGGCTTGTGTTCTTGCAGCCCGTCAAGCGCAGCGCCGCCAGTGTCTGCGGACGGCGAACCACATCCTCGACAGAACCAATCTCCTCGACGCGCCCGTTATGCATCACGCAGATGCGCTGGCAGAGGCGGCACGCTTCGTCGATGTCGTGGCTCACGTAGAGCACGGTGCGGTTACAGACGTCGAACAGGTCGAGCATGTTCTGCTCGAGGGCGCTCTTAAGATAGGAATCGAGCGCGCTCATGGGCTCGTCGAACATAAAGATGCCCGGATGCGCCGCCACCATGCGGGCGAGCGCCACGCGTTGCTGCTGCCCGCCCGAAAGGCGCGCGGGGTAGCGGTCGGCAAAATCGGCTAGACCGAAAATGTCCAGATAGCGCTCGGCGAGTTTTTTGCGCGCCGCGGCGTCGCCCGCGTCCTTTACACCGGCACATACGTTATCGGCCACCGTCATGTTGGGAAACAGCTGATAGTTTTGGAACAGCAGGGCACATTTTCGCTCCTGGGGCGACAGGTTGATGCCCGCCGCCGAGTCAAAAAAGGTCATGCCGTTGACGACGATCTTGCCCTCGTCGGGCGTCTCCACGCCGGCGATGCAGCGAAGTGTGCAGCTCTTGCCGCAACCCGAGGCGCCCAGCAGCGCCACGCGCTCCTCGCCGGCCTCAAGCTGCATGTCGAGCGTAAACCCGGGATAGCGCTTTTTGATATCCAGAACGAGCGACATGGCCTATCGACCTCCCTTCGAGACGGCGTCATCGCGCATGAGCTCGGCCAGCGCCTCGCGATCGATACGCAAGGCATCGCCGCCCGCCGGGTCGAGCGAATCGCCCTGTCCGGCGAGATCTTTGGCCTGCTTGCGCTCCGCACGGGAAAGGCCGCGCTCGCGGTACTTTTGCGAATGCGCAGTGTACATGTTGATGAACAGGATGACTAGGAAACTAAACACGATTACGACGATGACCCAAAAGAGGGCCACCGACGTATTGCCGCCCATCCATTCAAAGTAAATCGCAATCGGAATGGTCTGCGTAATACCGGCGTAGTTGCCCGCAAAGAACAGCGTGCAGCCAAACTCTCCCATCGCGCGGGCAAAGGCGAGGACCGTACCGGCGGCAATAGAAGGCCACCCAAGGGGCATCATGAGCTTGGCAAAGATACGGCGTTCGGACCATCCCAAGGTTCGCGCCGCATCGAGCATCTGCGCGTCGAGGCTCTCGAAGGCACCAAGTGCCGTACGGTAGACCAGGGGAAACGACACCACCACGGCAGATATCACCGCCGCCGGCCACGTAAAGACAATCGAGATGCCGTGCGCGATAAGCCACTGACCCACCCCGGTCGAGCGGCCAAACAGCATGAGGAGCAGAAAGCCGCAGACCGTGGGCGGCAGCACCATAGGAATCGTAAAAACCGAATCGAGCAGGCCCTTGATGCGACTCGAGGTACCCATAGTCTTCCACGCGGCGAACAGCCCCAGCGCAAAGGAGATCAGCAGGGCAAGGCCGCTCGTTTTTATGGACACCCAAAACGGGCGATAGTCGATGTCGCCCAAGAAGGCTGCGGCGCGCTCCGCCAGCGACGGCGGCACCGTCGTCGACACGTCCGCATACCGCACGAGCGCGGCGTTATCGCTCCACAGGACGCCGTCACCCAAATCTAGCTCGCCATTCGCGGCGTCGGCGGCATTCACTACCGTGTAGTAATCGCCGTTGCCGCCCCTCACCTTAAACTGATAGCGGTAATCGCTTTGCACCAGCGCGTTATCCGAGGTAAAGACCCATTCGAGATTAGAGTCCTCCAGCAACGCCCCACCCATGGAGTGCGACTTGTCGAGCCCCACGAGCATCTTCTTGAGCGCCTTTTGGTCATCTGCCTTTGAGATGTCGAGCCCCGCGTCTTTGACGGCATGGGCGTCGAGCCAGACCACGATGCTCTCAGGCGTCGTCACCGTCACGAGGGTCGTCTTCTTGTAGATAGGAAAACGGTAGCCCTCGGGCTGACCCGCAAACGAACGGGCTGTGCCCTTGGCATTGCGCTCAAACGCGTTGAGGCCAAACCCGACGCCATCGATAAGCGCGGAATCTTCGGTCGCCTGGCGGCCATCGGCGGTGGTGAAGAGCGCCTCGGCCCGAGCAACCCCGGGCGGTGCGGTCAGCACGCACAGAATCGCAGCCAGCACGGCGAGCAGGCGAATCGTTTTCCTTGACACGGGCGACTCCTCAAACACAGGGCAACGGCACGCGGACACGCCGGTTCAATCAAAAGGGCGGGCGATCGCGAGAACGCCCGCCCTCAAGCATATCGTTATGCGGCGATGTTGCGAACTACGCGGAAAGCTCAAAGCCGTACTTAGCCCAAATCTTCTGGGCTTTCTTGTTGGTCAGGCAGAAGTCGATGAACGCCTTGGCCTCGTCGGCGTGCTCGGAGCTATCGGCGACAGCGCCGGGATACACGATGGGCTTGTGCGAGTCCTCGGGGCACACGAAGGTCTCCTCGATGCCGTCGTAGCGGAAGATATCGGAGCTGTAGACAAAACCGGCCACGCAATCGCCCGTAGAGACGTAAGACGCAGCGGTGCCGACCTTGTCGGCCAGAGCCACCTTGTCGGCGAGATCGGGCGCATACTCGCCGTCGTCGCCCTCGGTGCCGGTGTAGAGGCCCACGGAGGCCAGGGCCTGGTTGGCGTACTTGCCAGCGGGAACGGTCTTGGCGTCGCCGATGGCGATCTTGCCGTCCAGGTTCGCGACGTCGGCGATGGCCTCGACCCTGGTGTCGGAGCCCTCGGCGCGAATGATCACGAGGTCGTTGACGAACATGTCCTCACGCGTGTCGGCGTCGACGAGCTCGGCGGCCTCGGCGTCATCCATGGTGCCCTTGGAGGCCGTGATGAGTACGTCGACGGCGGCACCGGCG
Source organism: Collinsella sp. HCP3S3_E11 (assembly GCF_052067375.1). NCBI lineage: Bacteria > Bacillati > Actinomycetota > Coriobacteriia > Coriobacteriales > Coriobacteriaceae > Collinsella > Collinsella sp. HCP3S3_E11. The sequence goes on from NZ_JBQHQI010000007.1 coordinate 79,654, forward strand.
CGCATCTGCTCGACAAGGTCGCCAGACGCCTTAAACTGCGTGTCGGCAAACGTGGTGCCGGTCTGGTCGGTATAGAGCTTCTGAACCTCGGGCAGGGCCTTCTCGAGCGAGTTGGCAGCAAAGACCTGCAGCTCAACAGCCTTCTTGGACGAAATCTTGGCGGAGCCGGCATCGGAGCCAGTCGGCCCAGACGTCTTGCTGCCGGAACAGCCGGCAAGGCCAAGGCCGGCAGCGGAAAGTGAAACGAACCCGCGGCGAGAAACCGTATCGAACATGTTCAACCCTTTCGAACGCTACGCCCGGGCACCCCGCCGCAAGCTTTATTCTGTTACTAGATTATACTTTTGCACGAATAGTGTTTGTGATAAATATTTCTCGTCTAATAATTTTCCTTTACCGATAACCACGAGACGGCCCGCACTGTCGCTGCATAAAAAAGGCGGAGCAGCCCGTAAGGTCACTCCGCCGCAGGTAATGCGCTTATTTGGCGTGCCCGCCCCCCGCCGTCATTTGAGCTGCGTGCTCCAGCTGGTCGCTCACAGCCTCCCAGCTTTCGCGGGCCGCTTTCGTTGATCCCGGAAAGTTGATGACAAGCGTATGCCCACGCTGCATGCACACGGCGCGTGAAAGCATAGCGCGGCGCGTCTTGGTCATGGAGTACGCACGGATTGCCTCTGCAATACCCGGTACATCGCGGTCGCAGACGGCACGCGTCGCCTCGGGCGTCACGTCACGCATCGAAAGGCCCGTGCCGCCGCAGGTGAGCACGACATTGGCGTGGCACTCATCGGCCGCTTCCACAATGGCATCACCGATCTCGCTGACGTCGTCGCGCACGACCACATGTGAGGCGACCGTCCAGCCCTGCGCCGCGATGAGTTCCTCGAGCGCAGCACCCGCTTCGTCCTGGGCAAGACCGCGCGTATCCGAGCACGTCACAATCGATATCTTCAACTCCATAGCGTTCCTCCTATAGCACCGCGCCCTCAGGCAAGTCGACACGCACGACATCCACGACGTCGCCCGCCCTGAGGTCACACGGGCCTTCGTCAATACGCAGCAGGCAGTTGGCCCGCTGCATCGTGCCGAGCAGCGCCGAATTCTGCGTCTTGGCCTCGGTCACCAACAGCTCACCGGTCTCGGGGTCGCGCAAAACCGTGGCACGATCGAAGAAGCGGCGATGCTGTCGCTTCTTCACGCCGTGTGTGAGCTTCGCCTGCTGCACGGGACGCACGCCCTCGGCAAAGCCGCACATCTTGCGGATCGCCGGGCGGGCGAGCATCTCAAAGCCCACATACGCCGCCGCGGGATTGCCCGAAAGTCCCAAATATGGCTTGCCCCCCAGCAGGCCAAACGTGATGGCCTTGCCGGGACGCATCGAGATGCGGTCGAACAGCACCTCGCCCTCGCGCCGAACGAGCGCCGTCACATAGTCGTAATCACCCGCAGAGGCGCCACCACTCGTAATGACAAAATCGCAGTCCTGCGCGGCGCGATGCACCAGCTCGGCAATCGCCTGCTCATCATCGGGCGCAATGCCGTAGAACACGGGCTCGGCTCCTGCATCGAGCGCCTCGGCCATCAACGCCGACGAGTTGGAGTCGCGAATCTGCCCGCGCGCCGGCACGTTACTCGGTGCGACCAGTTCCGTCCCCAGCGAGATAATGCCCACGCGCGGCGCGGCATGCACCTTCACGCTCGCATACCCGGCGCTCGCCAGCAAGCCGGCGCCCGCCGGAGCCACAACCTCTCCAGCGTACATCACGACGTCGCCAGTATGCGCTTCCTCAGCAGCCGATCGAACGTTCTCCCCCACCTTGGCAGGCGCCGAGAATCTCACACGCGAACCCTCGTTGCCGTCACCGTCGAGCACATCGACAATCTCGTACTTCACCACGGCATCGGCACCTTCGGGTACCGGCGCGCCCGTCATGATACGAACCGTGTCGCCCGCGCCGATTGCGCCCTCAAAGACATGGCCCGCCGCCTCGTGCCCCACGACAGAAAGCGTCACGGGCGCATCGGTGGACGCTTTGGCGAGGTCGACGGCGCGCACGGCATATCCGTCCATAGCGCTGTTAGCAAACGGCGAAATGTCGATATCGGCCACCGCGTCCTCGGCCAAGGGAAGACCGGCAGCCTGCCACACGGGAATCTCGACGAGATCGGTCGGAGCAACGTGCGACAGAACAATCGACTGCGCGTCCTCCAGCGGAATGAGCTTCTCTGCCATATGCACCTCTTAATGCCACAGCGCACAACGGGGGCGCCAATTCTTTATGCTTGTCTCAGTATAATCCCCTGCCGCACGACGGCGAAACGACCCACGTTCTCGAATACATCTGTCGACCGCAAGCCGCGAAACAGAACCGAAACCGACCTGCCGGTTTGTCACGTTTGGCACGTTCTATAATGCTCGTGTTGCAACCTAAAAGAGGAACGTATGGCTTTTACCGACAAACCCGAAAGCGCAAACGAGGCGCAGGATCATTCCCAGCCGCTCGACGACGACGGCTTTTTCTCCCTGAACGACGTCATCATGGCAGGCAGGCAACAGCTCACCCGCTCCGAGCATCTCTTGGCTGCCGACACGCGCCGCAATGCCCACAACCTACTCGCGAGCGCTAAGTTGCTCGTACTCGTCGTCATCGTCTCGCTCGCCATGGGCGTTGCCGCTTGGGCGTTTTTGGCCTCGTTGAATATCGCGACCGACTATCGCGAGCACCATACGTGGATTTACGCGCTGCTTCCCGTTGTGGGCGTTGCCACCGCATGGGTGTACAAAAACCACGGTCTTGCCGCCAAACGCGGTAACAACCTGGTCATCGACTCCGCTCTGGGCACACGCCTCATCCATAAGCGCATGGCCGTCCTCACCTTCGTCTGCTCCACGCTCACGCACCTAACGGGCGGATCGGCCGGTCGCGAGGGAGCCGCGGTGCAGATTGGCGGCACCATCGCCAGCAACATCTCAAGCCTCGCCCACCTCAAAAAGCATGACCACCACGACCTCATGCTCGCCGGCATCTCGTCGGCCTTTGGCGCCGTATTCGGTTCGCCCCTTGCCGGAGCTTTCTTTGGCATGGAGATGTGCTTTATCGGCAAGATCGACTACACCGCAGGGATCTACTGCCTGGTCGCCTCGTTTACCGGCTACTTTACATCACTCGCCCTGGGTACCGAGTACGAAGCGAATGCCATCGCCAGCGTTCCCGCCATGACGCCCAAAACGGTCGTTATCGTTGTTATCAGCGCCATTATCTTCGGTCTGACGGCACGCCTCTTTGCCTGGTCGGTTCGAACCGTCAAGGGCCTGTACGGTCGCTTTATCACCAATTACCTCGTTCGCGCCCTTATAGGCGCACTCGTGGTTTTGGCTGTCTATGCCCTCCTCGACGCCTGGGACTACGCCGGCCTTTCCACGTGGCTTTCGGGCGCCGGGTTTGCCGGCAACACCACCCTCGCCGACGCCGCCATCAAGCTCGTCGTAACGGCACTCACCCTGGGTGCCGGTTTCCAAGGCGGCGAGGTCACGCCCCTGTTTGGCATCGGTGCGGCACTCGGTGGCTGGATCGGTTGCCTTACCGGGCTCGACCCCAGTTTTCTGGCGGCTCTCGGCATGCTCGGCGTGTTCTGTGCCGGCCTTAACGTGCCCATCACCACCTGCATGATGGCCATCGACCTGTTCCACGGCACGGCCGCCGGGTTCTTTGTCATCGTGGCCTTTATCAGCTACCTCGCCGGCGGACACCGCGGCGTGTACCCTGCCCAGCGCATCATCTCACCCAAGCGCCGTTCGCTTATAGTGGACGAGGGCGGTACGGTAGCGGATGCTATCGAGCGCCACAACGACCTGATAGAGTAGACGTAAGTATTCGCCGTGCAGCCACAATCGGGGGGCAATTCGACCCGAGCGCGACCGCACCGTCACGCCATATGCCGGGAGTCGCCCATGCACGCAACTGATTTTGGTCGAACGCTCATCATCGCCAACCCCGCCGCCCAATCGGGTGCGGCGCGCGAAGTTGCCGAGCGCCTGCAACGCTTTTTGGACATGACTGCACGCGCATCCCAGTTTGACCTGGTATTGACCGAGTGTATGGGACACGCCAAGGAGCTGGCCGCACAGGCTCAGGGCTATCGCACCGTTATCGCCCTTGGCGGCGACGGCGTGATCCACGAGGTCGTCAACGGGCTTATGGCACAAAAGGAGGACCCCCGCCCCGCTCTTGCCATCCTACCCGTGGGTTCCGGCAACGATTTTGCCCAAACGCTCGGTATAGAAGATTTCTCCGGCAAGGATTTTGGCGCGCTGCTCACCTGCGAGCTGCAGCGTCAGGACATCGGTCGCATTCGCTCATGGAACCCCGCAAGCGGTAGCGGCGAGGCTACCGTTGAGTACTACGACCAGACGCTCTCCGTCGGTATTGACGCCGCCATCGGCCTGGGCACCACCGAGCTGCGCAAAAAGACGGGCCTCACCGGCGCTCCGCTCTACACCCTCTCGGGACTTGAACAGTTTGGCCTGCGCTATCGCAACTACCCCATGACAGTCAGCTTTGACGGCGCGCCCGCCGAGCGCGTGAGGGCGATCATCATGGCGATTCAGCTGGGCCCCACCTATGGCTCGGGCTATCGCATCTGTCCCGACGCCGACCCGTGCGACGGCATGCTCGACGTTTGCTACGCCTGCGGCCCCGTTCCGCGTGCGGTCGCGCTTCCCATGTTCCTTTCGGCCAAGGACGGCCACCATACCAATTTGCCGCCGGTTTGCATGCGCCGCTGCCGCCATGCCGAGCTCACCTTTGGGGAGCCCGACTACCCCATCCAGGCCGACGGCGAACCTGTTATCGCCTCGCGCATCGAAGTCGACATCCTTCCCGGCGCCCTCCAAGTCTGGCGTCCAACCCGCTAACCACCCCTATTTCACCGCAACTTATCGAGAAGATCACTCCACCCCGCCCGGCTTGCGGCGGTTGGCCTTTTTAATGGCGTTGAAGTGCTTGTCATTAAGTCTGCGCTGGCGAGAGCGCTGAGGCACCTTGGTCTTTACGCGTCGATGCGGTGGACGCCCGCGACGCTCAAGCTCAGCGCGCAGCTTACGTAAACAGCAGCTACGATTTTGGAACTGACTGCGACTCTCGCGCGCCGTCACGGTAATCCCCGTAGGGATATGTTTCATGCGCACCGCCGAGTCCGTCGTGTTCACGCCTTGCCCGCCCGGACCCGTCGCGCGAAACACCTGCACCTCGCAATCGCGCGCCAGCTCCTCGACCGACATCTCGGCATAGCGCGCATACTCACACCATCCCATCTTGTTCTCATCCATATCAACACCCCCCTCATACAAAAAATGTGACAAAGGGACAGTCCCTTTGTCACATCGCATACCAATCGCTTGTGTTGCGCGCTTAGGCGAAGGTGATCTCGCCGTTCTCACAGTCCATATCGGCGATACGGGCCAGGCTCTCAACACGGAAGCCGCGCTCGCGGAGCTTATCGCCACCGCCCTGGAAGCCCTTCTCCACCGCAATGCCAATGCCGGCAACCTCGGCGCCTGCGGCCTCGCAGATCTTGATAAGACCCTCGAGCGCGCATCCGTTGGCCAGGAAGTCGTCGATAATCAGGACCTTGTCGCCCTCGGACAGGAAACGCTTGCCAACGATGACCGGGTACTCCCTCTGCTTGGTAAAGGAATAGATGGTCGTGGCATACTGCTCGCCGTCGAGGTTGATGGACTGCGCCTTCTTGGCAAAGACCACCGGCACGCCGCCAAAATGCTGGGCTGCGATGCAGGCCATGCCAATGCCCGAAGCCTCGATCGTAAGGATCTTGTTAATCTCGACATCCTCGAACAGACGGGCCCACTCGGCGCCCATGTGGTCAAACAGCTCAACGTCGCACTGGTGGTTGAGGAAAGCATCAACCTTAAGGACATTACCGGCCTTTACGATGCCGTCATGGCGAATACGGTCCTTAAGCTCCTGCATGGCGCAACCCCTTCTCGCGGCAACGATACCGCGCGATTAATAAACGTTGCTCGATAGTCTACCACGGACCGACCCCCGCCCGCCCCACAAGCCGCATCGCACCACAAAGCCGCATCGCACCGCAAAGTCGCAAGCAGATACACCGGGCTTACCAGCTGAATGCGATCGAGGCCCACGCCCGGCCCCTTTTGCATCACGGGCAGCGCCACGGTCACGACGGTCGAATCCAGACACACCATAAACGTCATGATGAGCACCGTAAACAGAATCGCCCATTTGTTCTTGCCATGGGTGTCCCCCTCAACAGCTATGTGTTCGTGGCGCAGTTGCTCTGCGTTTTCTCCATATCCATCCTTTCGAGTGGAGCAACACAAAAACGGGGCCCCAATCGCCTGCAAACAGTCGCGATTGGGGCCCCGCCTACGGTATCGGAACTAAAGATCACCGAAGCTTTCTGCCGGCATCGGCGCCTTGCACGAACGCTAGCCTAGCACTGCTCGAGCGCCTGCTCAAGGTCGGCAATCATATCGGCCGTGTCCTCGAGGCCGCACGACAGGCGCACCATGTCGGCGGAGATACCACAGGCGATAAGCTCCTCATCGTTCATCTGGCGGTGCGTGGCGTTCGCGGGATGCAGGCAGCAGGTGCGCGCATCGGCCACGTGCGTAGCGATCTGGGCGAGCTTAAGGCTCTTCATAAAGGTCTCGGCCGCCGCGCGACCACCGTTAAAGCCAAAGCTCACAACGCCGCAGGTACCGTTGGGCATGTACTTTTGAGCTAGGTCATAGTACTTGTCGCCCTCCAGACCCGGATAGCTCACGAAGCGCACCTTGGGATGGCTCTGCAGGAACTTGGCAACAGCCAGACCGTTCTCGCAATGACGCGGCATGCGCACATGCAGGCTCTCGAGCGAGCTGTTCAGGAAAAACGCCGCCTGCGGGTTCTGCATGGGGCCGAGGTCGCGCATGAGCTGAGCGGTTGCCTTGGTAATGAAGGCGCCCTCGCGACCGAACTTCTCGGCATAGGTCACGCCGTGGTAGCTCTCATCGGGCGTGGTGAGACCCGGGAACTTGTCCGCATGGGCCATCCAGTCAAACTGGCCGTGGTCGACGATCACGCCGCCCAGGCAGGCCCCATGTCCATCCATGTACTTGGTGGTGGAGTGCGTAACAATATCGGCGCCCCACTCAAAGGGACGGCACATCACGGGCGTCGGGAAGGTGTTGTCGACCATCAGCGGCACGCCGTGGTCATGCGCGGCCTTGGCAAAGCGCTCAATATCGAGCACGGCAAGGGCGGGGTTGGCAATCGTCTCGCCAAAGACGAGCTTGGTATTGGGCTCAAAGGCTGCCTCGAGCTCCTCATCGGTGCAATCGGGGGCAACGAACGTGCAGGTAACGCCCATACGACCCATGGTATGGGCAAGCAGGTTGTAGGTACCGCCGTAGATGGCCGAGCTTGCGACCACATGATCGCCGGCGCCGGCCACGTTAAAGATCGCGAGGAAGTTCGCAGCCATGCCCGAGCTCGTGAGCATCGCAGCGGTGCCGCCCTCCATCTCGCAGATCTTGGCGGCAACCAAATCGCACGTAGGGTTCTGCAGACGGCTGTAGAAATAGCCAGACTCCTCCAGGTCAAACAGCTTGCCCATGTGCTCCGACGTGTCGTACTTCCACGTGGTGGACTGGTAGATGGGCACCTGGCGCGGCTCCGCATCTCCCGGATGATAGCCGCCCTGAACACATGTAGTACCGATGGTCTGCTCGCTCATATCTAGCTCCCTTGCCTGGGTTACATTTTTATCCGGTTCACGATACCGCTACCCCGCACCCCTCTCAACCCATCCCCAAGGTAGGTTATGAGACAAATCAACCGGGGGCATGTATCGCAGATCTTGGCATTTATTCGATAGATAAAAATGAGGCATACATGAGGCTTTCGATGAACAAATGCATCGGCAAGGGTACCATAGGCGAGTACACCGTTACCGAGGAGACAACGATGAAGCAAATCGATACTGCCCAGCTCGACATCACCGCCTGTCAGGCTCAGGCTGCCGAATACCACGCCCGTGGCTTTAACTGCGCACAGGCCGTCGCCTGCACGCTCGCACCCGCCGTCGGGCTCGACCCCCAGACCGCCTTTATCCTCACCGAGGGCTTTGGCGCCGGCATGGGCGGCATGACCGAGACCTGCGGCGCTATCTCGGGCGCCGTGGCCATCATGGGCTTTGTAATGAGCGACGGCATGGATAACCCCAAGACCAAGGGCCAGACTTACAAGCTGTCGCGCGAAATCGCCAAGCGTTTTAAAACGAAAAACACGACGACCGTCTGCGGCACGCTCAAGGGCATCGGATCGGACAATGGTCCGCTCCGCAGCTGCCCCGGCTGCATCGACGACGCCATCGAGATCGCCTGCGATGTGCTAAAGCAGCTCGCCGAGTAAACGGCGGCAACAGAAAACGACGGCCGGCGTGCTTGGGATTCATCCAAAAGCACGCCAGCCGTCGCCGTTAGAACTCGGCAAATTTGGGAGCGCCGACCTCAATCTCCTCGCGCCCCGCCATAAGCTCGCGCATCTTAGCGCAAAAAGGCTCCTGCTCCCCCGCCTTAAACACCAAATGAATCGTCACGGCATCCGCGTAATCGGTATCCGAAACCTTGGCACCCGAATCCTGCGCCAAACGAAGCACCTGCTCATACTGCGGATAGGCCACGTGCACGTCAACAGGCACGACGCTCGTCATCTCAACGACCTGCCCTGCCTCCTGAGCAGCTGCCACCGCCGCCTGCGTCGCCGCGGTATAGGCGCGCACCAAGCCACCGGGCCCCAACAGCGTGCCGCCAAAATAGCGCGTCACCACGCAGCAAACATTTTTGAGCCCAGCGCCGCGCAACACCTCGAGCGTCGGCATGCCGCTCGTGCGGCTCGGCTCACCGTCATCACTCTGACGCTCGCGTCCATCGACCAAAATCCACGCGGGAACATTGTGTCGAGCGTCGTAATGACGCTTGCGAACCATCTCGATGAAGGCATTCGCCTCATCCTCGGATTCAATATGGACCAGCTGGGCAATAAACCGGCTCTTGCGATCCACAAACTCGCCAGAAGCCTCAATATTCGATCGCAGAGTAAAATAGCTGTCCAACAAAGCCCCTCAACAAAACTAAGCGCGGCAACAAACAGCCTCAATAATACGGCAAAGACAGCACCGTTGTCCTCGCCAACAAGAGCGAAAACGCCAATGAGGCCGTCACCAACAGCGAGAACCCGCCAGCGCGAGCAAGGTGCCTTGAAAGACGAGATTGCAACAGAAATGAGGCTGCCGATGACCAGGCAAAAACAGCGAGATGCCAAGAACGGAACCGCCGATGATTCCGTCAACGAAAGCGAGAACCCGTCAGCGCGAGCAAGGTGCCTTGAAAGACGAGGGCATTGACCTTATGGTCATGCCCGAAGGCTTGAAAGGCAGATTGTCGCGCTGACGGGTTCGCAGCGTCAACAAAGTGCCGAGTGGGCCTATAAGCCGGGTTCTGTCGTGAACGGTCATTTATCTTGTCTGCACGTTACCGTGCAGCTCCACGCACGCTACCCGAACGCGGACCGGGCCGGCCCATAGCGTTCCTATTCGCGCTTGCTCCGGATGGGGCTTGCCAAGCCGCCGTGTTGCCACGACGCTGGTGGTCTCTTACACCACCGTTTCAGCTTTTCCCTTTACGCCTTGCGGCGCAGGTGGGAGTCTTCTTTTCTGCGGCGCTTTCCGTCGGATCACTCCGCCCGGCCGTTAGCCGGCATCCCGCCCTCTGGAGCCCGGACTTTCCTCACGCGTGCCGCAAGCAGCACATCGCGCGACCGTCTGGCCCACTCAGCAGTGCAAGAGTGTAACACACCGTTGCCGCAGGCAAAGGCACAACACAAGCGTTCGACACGATATACCAAGAACCATGCCATGCAGTACAATAGGGTTGTCGATGGGCAACGTCGCCAGTCGAGACGCGACCGCGCTCCGCACCCCTCCGTCTACTCGGTGCGTTCCCGCCTCCTCCCCGAGGCGGGATGTCGGCATTTTCATGCACCGACAACCCAATAGCCCCCGTGAACAGCCCGGACAGCATTGCGCACGAGTAGCATTGCGCACCTCACCGGCAAACGCAAAAAGGGACCCGTCCATTGCGGACGGATCCCTTAAAGTAAGTGATCGTCAAACCGATTTACTCGGCGTCGGTCTCCTCGTCCTTCTTCTCGGAAGGCAGCGGGGTAACCTCGATCTCGACGCCCAGAGTCTCAGCAGCGGACTTCATAGACAGGGAGATACGACGACGGTCGAGGTCGATCTCCATGACCTTGACCTGAACCTTGTCGCCCACGTGGGTGACCTGAGAAGGCTGGTCGACGTGCTTGTTGGCCATCTCGGAGATGTGCACCAGGCCCTCGATGCCCTCGCCCAGATCGACGAAAGCGCCAAACGGGACGAGCTTGGTCACAGTGCCCTCGACGATAGCGCCGACGGGGTACTTCTTGACCAGTGCGCGCCACGGATCCTCGGTGGTCTGCTTGAGACCCAGGGAGATGCGCTCGCGGTTGAGATCGACGTCGAGAACCTCGACCTCGACCTCCTGGCCGACCTTAACAACCTCGGAAGGATGGTTGACGTGGTTCCAGGAGAGCTCGGAGATGTGGATGAGGCCGTCGATACCGCCGAGGTCGACGAAGGCGCCGAAGTCGACGATGGAGGAAACGGTGCCCTGGAGACGCATGCCAGACTTGAGCTTGGACAGGATCTCGGAACGCTCGGCCTTACGGGACTCCTCAAGCACGACGCGACGGGAGAGAACGACGTTGTTGCGGTTGCGGTCCATCTCGATGACGCGGGCCTCGATGCGGGTGCCCATGTAGGAGGTGAGGTCCTTGACGCGACGGAGGTCGACGAGGGAAGCGGGCAGGAAGCCACGCAGGCCGATGTCGAGGATCAGGCCGCCCTTGACAACCTCGATAACCTCGCCCTCGACGTTCTCGCCGGAGTTGAACTTCTCCTCGATGCGGTTCCAAGCACGCTCGTACTCGGCACGCTTCTTGGAAAGGACCAGACGACCGTCCTTGTCCTCCTTCTGGAGAACCAGGGCCTCGATGGAATCACCGAGTGCAACGATGTCTGCAGGGTTAGCGTCCTTGCGGATGGACAGCTCGCGGACCGGGATAACGCCCTCGGACTTGAATCCGATGTCAACGAGCACCTCGTCATGCTCGATCTTAACGACAGTACCGTTAACGAGATCGCCCTCATCAAAGTCGGTAATCGTACCGTCGATGAGGTTGTTCATCTCCTCCTCGTTGACATCGTCAAGAGAGAAAATGGACGAGTTCTGAATCTCACTCAAAGGTGGACCCCTTTCGAACTACGGGGCCCCGATTGCTAGGACCTACAGAAGGGTGCGACAAGCACACAACGTTTAGGAACACTCGGGAGCCGACAGATACTAATGTGACGCTTATGCAATCACGTTCGTATAGGTTACGTGGAAATCACTTCGATTTCAAGCGTGAACTGCGATTTTTTACTCGTATGGAGACTTTTTCGCAATCTTGTGAACGACCGTCTCCATAAGTTGACGATAAGCAGTTGAGTATACGGCTTTGGGGTAAAGTATCCGGAGCCAACGTTCTAAACGATTTTTCGAGAAAGGTGCCCGCGTGCTCAAAGCAGTCGTTTTCGATATGGACGAGACGCTTCTCAGCATCAATCTCAACGCGTTTATCCTTCGCTATTTTAAGGATGTCTCGTCAATGCTCGCGGATATCGGACGATGCAGCCGCGGTGGCACGATGGCACGCCTCGGCACCATCCTGGTCGACCTCAACGCCAATCGCCGAAGCGGCACGGACAATCGCACCAATCTTGAGTTTTACCGCACCGAGGTCGAGCGCAGGTGCGGCATCTGCCTCTCGGACCCACTCATCTACGAGGCGTTTACCTACTATGAACGCGAAGTTCTCCCATACAAGAATGACGATGCCATCAATGCCCACGCCATGCCGGGTGCACACGCCGCACTCCAGGCTGTACGGGACGCAGGACTGCGTTGCGCACTCTTTACCAACCCCAGCTTTCCCCAGGGGGCCATCGAATGCCGCATGGGTTGGGGTGACCTGGCCGACGCCCCCTTTGAGCTCGTGACGCACATGGGAAACGCCACCCGTTGCAAGCCCGATGCCACCTATTACCTGGAGCAGCTGCAGGCCATGGGGCTCGAACCGCACGAGGTCCTTATGGTGGGCAACGACCCCAAGCGCGACTTCCCCAGCCCCGCCTGCGGTATTCAAACTGCCTATGTTGGCCAGGGAAAACCCAGTCGAGCCACCTGGCGCGGAACCATGGAAGACTTCGCCCGCGACTTTAACGCCGTAATCGATGCCTTCTACGAGCACCAAGTAGCCAACGAACGGTCCTAACAAACTTGGGTTTTGCCGATCATGATGTTGAGGATCTCGACGTCGGTGTCCTTCATACCCACGCGACCCACATAGCCCATGCTGGCGATCGTCTGCTCAACGGTATCTTGGATCAGGCCCTCGCCAGCGCGGAAACCGCGGCCCTGCATGGCCATATCGTGGCCCAGAATCGCCGCATCAACGGCTGCGGAAATCTTGGCGGCACAGCTCGCCTTGGCGCCATCGCACACGATGCCGCCCACGTTGCCGAGCGTATTCGAGACCGTCGCGCCGATCTGATCACGCGTGCCACCGCACAGCCAGGTAATCGCAGCGCCGGCACCGCACGCGGCGCAAATAGCACCGCAAAACGCCGAAAGTGCACCAATATAGCTTTTGATATGCACGGCAATAAGATCGGACAGCATCACGGCGCGCACCAGGCGCTCGTGGTCGCAGCGCAGGTACTCGGCATATTCCATAACGGGCAATGCACAGGTAATGCCCTGATTGCCCGAGCCGCACACAATGGCGACCGGCAGTGCGCAGCCGTTCATGCGGGCGTCGGACCCGGCGGCTGCACGGGCACGGGCACGGCAGGCGACGTCATCGGCACGAGCGCCCAGCAGCGTACGGCCCACCTCGGCACCCCAAGCGTGCGCCAAGCCCTCTGCGCTAATGGCGCCGTTCAGCTCGATCTGACGCTCAACGGCAGCGCGAGCACCCTCAACATCCCCGTCCTCAATAAAGTCGATGATGGTCTCAATCGACATGGGCGTGTCGGCGCTATCTGCCGCGCGCTCGGCCACCACGCGCTCGGCGCAGGCGGCACACTCCCCCACCGACTTGCCGCATACCGGAATACCGTCGAGTGTATGGCACGTGACATTGGTGTGGTGGTCGGTAATCTCAACGACCGCGGTATGCCCCCCAGCCGTGGCAGTCACCTTGATGTAGAGGTTGGGCACGCCCTCGACAAGCGACACATCGCAGTAGCCGGCATCGGCGAGGAGCTCGGCCACGCGAGCACGGTCTTTATCGTCAACACTCTCGAGCACCTCGAGCGCGCTCTTGGCGTCGCCGCCCACGGCACCCAGCACGGCCGCGGCTTCAATACCATGCATACCGCCCGAGTTAGGCACGGTCACGCTCTTTACGTTCTTGATGATGTTGCCCGAGCAGGCAACATCCATATGATCGGGTTCGCAACCGAGCGTCTGGCTCGCCAGCGCCGCTGCATAGGCAACGGCAATGGGCTCGGTGCAGCCGAGCGCACAGACAAGCTCACGGTTCAAAACATCGCAAAACGCGGTATCACGAAGGGAATCGGCAGGCATAGGTATCTCCTACTTGTATAACGGGCTGGGCTCTCAAAATAGTTCGCTATTTTATTTGATAACAATGCATCAAAAACCACAACCATGGTTCCGGCGGACGGCGCTCGAACACAAATTGGCGGCATTATTCATGAGAAGCCGGTCTTATTGCATGCTAAAGCGTTTGAGCAAAAAACGCCCGAGCGTTTACACAAAAGTCGCGCTATCATGCAGTCGAACGCGGTAAAACCTTTAGCAATCTCGCCGCACAGACCAGAGAGGAAGCATCCATGAAGATCGGTATCGGTAACGACCACGCCGCCGTCGAGCTCAAGAACATCATCTCCGAGCACCTGAAGGAGCGCGGCTGCGAGGTCGTGAACTTTGGCACCGACACCTCCGAGAGCTTTGACTACCCCATCGCCGGCTACAAGGTGGGTAAGGCCGTTGCCAACGGCGACGTCGACCTGGGCATCCTCATCTGTGGCACCGGCGTCGGGATTAGCCTGGCTGCCAACAAGGTCGAGGGCGTACGCGCCGTCGTGTGCTCCGAGCCCTTCAGCGCCAAGCTCTCCCGCATGCACAACAACACCAACGTGCTCGCCTTTGGTGCCCGCGTCGTGGGCTCCGAGCTCGCCAAGATGATTGTCGACGAGTGGCTCGACGCCGAGTTTGAGGGCGGCCGCCACGAGCGTCGCGTCAATCTCATCAACGAGATCGACCAGACCCGCGGACTCAAGGTCGTCGACGAGGCTTAAAGACCTACAAAGCCATACGCTAACGCCAGCCCCCGCCCGGAAGAAACATCCGGACGGGGGCTGTTTAGTAGATTTTTGGGATATACCTAGAAATCTACTGGAATAAAAAGGGCGCCGCGGATGGAATTCCGCGGCGCCAAAGCCACACGCTAACAGCTTTGAGGAGTCAAAGCTGGTTTAGCCAAAGAAGCGCTTGATCTCGATCTCGGCGTTCTCCAGGCAGTCGGAGCCGTGGATCACGTTGGCGTTGACATCGACAGCGAAGTCGCCGCGAATGGTGCCGGGGGCAGCGTCAAGCGGGTTGGTAGCGCCCATAAGGGTGCGCATCTTGGAGACAGCGGAGAGACCGGAAACGACCATCTTGACGACCGGACCGCTCGTCATAAAGTCGCAGAGATCGCCAAAGAAGGGCTTGTCGGCCAGATGGGCGTAGTGCTCCTCGACGGTAGCACGCTCGAGCGTGGTCATCTCCATGCGCTCGATGACAAGGCCGCTACGCTCAATGCGAGCGACGATCTCGCCGATCTTGCGATCGCGCACAGCGTCGGGCTTAATCATGATGAAGGTCTTCTCGATAGCCATAAGGTAGCCTTTCAAGTAGGTTCGCGCGTGCCCAAGTCCCATTCCGGCACCCGCCTGGACTGCATCGTAACAGAGTTTTAGCTGCAGTTAAACAAAAAACTGTTTATTGAAACACTACAATTTATTAAAACGTTCCATATGTGTCACTTCTGTTTCGAAGCTCGATTAGAGTACCATCCGACCGCGCATCAACCGCACCGAACCGAGCGGACGGTCGGTTGCCGCCCGTGAACGTAGCCCCTTCACAACCTGCCCAAAGGTCCTACAGAAGTTATCGACAAGCCCCTTCCCCATTGCAACAAAATACGGGCGTCCGCTGCAGCAGACGCCCGTAAAAGCAAAAACGATTTATCAATAAATGGCCAGAGCCGCTTCAACTAAACCCTTACTTTGCCCCGTGGCCCATCTCGACGACCTTGGTCAGCGATCCAAGCACACCTTCGTCGGCAACGAGTTGTGCCTGGGCACGCTGCAGCTGCACGGCAACGGCGGCAGGGGCGGTACCGCCCTCGGTCGTGCGTGCAGCGACAATCGACGGAATGTCGAGCGCCTCGGTAATGTCGTGCTCAAAGAGCGGGCTTGCCTCTTGGAACACCTCAAACGGCAGGTCCTCAAGATTGCAGCCGCGCTTCTCGCACATCAGGACCAAATGGCCCACCACGGCGTGGGCCTCGCGGAACGGCAGGCCACGCTTGGCCAGGTAATCGGCAACATCGGTGGCGGCAAGGTGCCCCACGCCGCACTCGCGCGCCATGGCATCCTCGTTGACGGTCCAGGTCGAAATCATACCGGCCATAACGGACAGGCACTGCATGAGCGTATGGGCGGTATCGAGCGCGCCCTCCTTGTCCTCCTGCAAGTCCTTGTTATAGGCGAGCGGCAGGCCCTTCATGGTCACGAGCAGCTGCACCAGGTTGCCATAGACTCGGCCGCTCTTGCCGCGGATAAGCTCGGCAAAATCGGGGTTCTTCTTCTGCGGCATGATGGACGAGCCAGTGGAATACGAGTCGGAAAGCGTAATAAAGCCAAACTCGGAGCTCGACCACAGCACGATCTCCTCGGAAAGACGCGACAGGTGCATCGCCATGACGGAGCCGGCGTAATGCAGGTCGAGGAGGAAATCACGGTCGGAAACCGCATCGAGCGAGTTGGGAATCACGCCCGCAAAGCCAAGTTCGGCGGCCGTCATCTGACGATCGAGCGGATAGCTCGTACCGGCAAGCGCGGCAGCGCCCAGCGGACAGTTGTCGGCAGCATCAAAGGCGGCCTTCAGGCGTGTAAAGTCGCGCGCGAACATCCAAGAATACGCCAGCAGATGATGCGACAGCAGCACGGGCTGAGCATGCTGCATGTGCGTGTAACCCGGCAGAATCACCTTGTCGTACTGTTTGGCCGCATCCACCAGCACGTGGCGCAGCTCAAGATTGGCCTCCATGAGCTCCTTGGCCAGCGCCTTGACGCCCAGGCGCGTATCGGTCGCCACCTGGTCGTTGCGCGAACGCCCGGTATGCAGGCGCTTGCCCGCCTCGCCGATGCGACGGGTCAGCTCGCTTTCGATGGACATATGAATGTCCTCGTCGTTGATATCGAAGGTAAAGTTGCCGGCATCGATATCCTGTTCGATTGCGGTCAGACCCTCGGCAATCGCCTGCTCGTCCTTTGCACTGATAATGCCTTGGGCCGCCAGCATCTTGGCATGTGCCTTAGAGCCAGCGATATCCTGCTTATAGAGATGCTTGTCGACCGGCAGCGACGCGCCAAACTCCTGCGTGACCTCGGCCACGCCCGTCTCAAAACGACCGCCCCAAAGAGCCATGGAACCGTCCCCTTTCTCTAAATACCAAAACAAGCGCCCAAAGCAAAGCGCCATGTCGCTAAAGCGATTTATCAACCGCTAGTTTTGCACATTCCCCGCCGTGCGCGAGACCATGTGGCTAATTTGCAAAGAAGTGACGCACCAGGCACTTGGCGCCCATCGACTCCCGCCAGCCGTTGCTCGCCGAGCCGTCAATCCATGCCTTCAGGCTCATAGGGACATCCTCGACCTTTGCAGCATCGAACTCGGACGCGAGGGCAAGTAAAGCGTGCGCGATAGCATTGAACATAATGGATACTCCTCAGATATATATAGGCGCAGAGCCGCCAAATTGATAGAAGGAGCCCCGCCGGACAACCCCGGCGGGGCTCGGACTCAGCCGCAGACGCGGCATCATATATGCGGGCGGAATGTAGGGGCCACCGATGTTAAGAAGTGTCAGCAAGCATAACGAAAGGTAGGGACCCCATGCGCCCGTTATGTATCACGCGGATGGGCCGCGCGGATACCAAGGGAGAAAGACTTAAGCCTGAGCGGCAGCAGAGCTGGGACCCTGGACCTTGGCCCACGTCTTGAGCGACAGCGTGTCGATCTCGATAAAGCCGGCGCTGGCCTTCTCGTCAAACGTGGTGTCGCGGTCGTAGGTGGCCAGACCGTAGTCATAGAGGCTGAAGGGGCTCTTGCGGCCGACAACATGGCAGTTGCCCTTAAAGAACTTCAGACGAACGGTACCGGTCACGAACTTCTGGGTATCGGCCATAAAGGCGTCGAGTGCGTTTTTGAGCGGGCTGTACCACTGGCCGTTGTACACGGCGGTGGCCCAATCCTGCTCGAGCTTAATCTTGGTCTTGAGCAGGTCGCCCTCGACGCAAATATCCTCGAGCGCCTTGTGGGCGGTGATAAGCGTCAGGGCGCCGGGAACCTCATAGCACTCGCGGCTCTTGAGGCCCACCAGACGATCCTCGACCAGGTCGAGACGACCAAAGCCGTTATCGCCCGAAATCTTGTTGAGGGCGATGACGATCTCGGAGAGCTTCATCTTCTTGCCGTCGACGGCGACGGGCTTGCCGGCCTCAAACTCAATCTCGGTGTAGGTCGGGGTGTCAGGCGTATCCTCGGGATTCTTGGTCATAACCCAGGCGTCGTTGAGCGGCTCGTTCCAGGGATCCTCCAGGTGGCCGCACTCAATGGCACGACCCCACAGGTTGTCGTCGATGGAATAGGGGTTGTCGTTGGCACCCTCGGGAACCGGCACATTATGAGCATGAGCATAGGCGACCTCGTCGGGACGGCACTTCAGATCCCACTCGCGAACCGGGGCGATAACCTTAAGCTCGGGGTCGAGGGCCTTGACGGCAGCCTCAAAACGAACCTGGTCGTTACCCTTGCCGGTGCAGCCGTGGGCGACGTAGGTCGCGCCAAACTCGTGGGCGACCTCGACAAGCTTCTTGGCGAGCAGCGGGCGAGACAGAGCGGAAAGCAGCGGATACTTATTCTCGTACATGGAATTTGCGGCGATGGCCTTGGTCAGGAACTCATCGGAGAACTCATCGCGCAGGTCGAGCACCTGGCAATCAAGAACGCCCAGGTCGAGCGCTTTCTGTTTCTTGGCATCCAGGCCGGTCTCCTCCTGGCCCACGTTGCCGCAGACGCAAACGACATCGAGATTTTTCTCGTCCTGGAGCCACTTGACACATACGGATGTATCAAGTCCACCAGAATATGCGAGAACGACTTTTTCCTTGCTCATGGCTGTTTCCTTTCGCCCTTGATAGCTAGTTAGAACATCGGTCAGTTGCAAGTCATTTCAAGGTCACGTACCGTGCAATATCAGGTTAAATAGCAAAAATCAGCACATACATGCCCTAGAAACATGCAGCAATGTCGTGCCAAAACCCAACGACCTTAAAATGACTCTGTTGAGGCAATTCGCCCCATGCGGACAGAGACGATTGTTATCGTCGTCGGGAGATTGCGCGCTGGCGTCGGATGGCATTGTCTGCAGTGGTGATGATCTTTACGAACTGCATCTGCCTCTCCTTTCACCTATCGCCGGGCGCAATTCTAATATCGCAAACGGTACCTTTTCCTCGGTAAGCGGCCCTTTTGCCGTCTCCGTTTTCGATGGTCGCTATATTACGCTAAAGTGCCTGCTGCACAAGCGACAAATTCAAATTTCTGAAAAGTTTTTTCATTAGTTTGTGAAATGCAGTGCAAATACGCTCCGTTCCTGCGAAAATACGCCTGATTACGAGTTGATGGTTATAACGTCTGAAACAATTTCGAAACGAAAGGCGCGTTTTATGCAAACTTACGAATCGGACGCCAATATCGGAAACATTAAGCTCATCGCCGTCGACATGGACAAGACGCTGCTGACCGACGAGCGCATGCTGCCGCAAGGCCTTGACGAACGCCTGGACAAGCTCGCCGAAGCCGGCATCGTATTCTGCCCCGCCAGCGGACGTCCCGCCCCCAAGCTCGAGGAGATGTTCGAGGGCATCAAGAACCGCCTCGCCTTTTGTCCCGACAACGGAGCCTGCGTCATCTATCGCGGCAACTATATCTATAAGAGCAACATCGATGTGGCGCTGTATCAACAGGTGCTCGCTCGTGCCTCGGAGGATTCTCGCGCCGTTCCCGTCCTGTGCTGCTTCGACGAGTTCTACGTGCTTGCCCGCGACCATCAATACCACGACGAGATCAGCGTCTACTACAACACAATCAACTACGTCGACAGCTTTGAGGGCATTGATTTCGAGTCCAACAAGATTTCGATCTTCTTCCCCGCCTACGACGCCGAGCCTGCGTTCCGCGAGACCTATAACCCCGCGTTCTCGGACAAGCTCTACGTCACCAACGCCGGGCGCGAGTGGATCGACTTTATGAACCTGGGCGTCGACAAGGGCGCCGGCGTCGCGCACCTGTGCGAGCACTTGGGCATCGATATCGCCGATGCCGCCGCCGTGGGCGACACCTACAACGACATCCCCATGCTCGAGCGCGTCGGGCATAGCTTTATCGTGGACAATGCCGAAGAGCATATGAATGCGCACGCCAAGTGGCGCATTCCGAGCAACAACGACGGGGGCGTACTGACGCTCATCGACGCCATCTTGGCGGCTCGGTAATCTATCTCGTCGCCATGCCCGGGGCCGGCCGTTTGATTTTTGCTCGGTCAGGTCCTGGGCTCGCTCGAAGGCCACATTAAGTGGCCTTCGGCTCGTGCGGAATCTACAAAAATCAAACGGCCGGCCCCGGGCATGGCTATGTTGACTTGCTTGCCGCCTAGATGGCGTCTTGGGTGTCTAGATACTTGGCTGATTTTTTGGAATGAAGGGGGCTCCTTGTTGGCAAGGAGCCCCCTTCTGCCTTTAGTTAGGGACTGCGGACAAAAAGTTGGACCGTTGAGGTCCGGAACGGAGTCCGCATGGCATACAGTAGGAGAATGGTGGAGAGGGCCAGGGCGCTTCGCGGCGCCGGGCTCACCGT
>NZ_JBQHQI010000008.1:0-82249 GCF_052067375.1 Collinsella sp. HCP3S3_E11
CACGAGGAGGCGCCAGGTTAAACTGAAGGGACTGACCCCGGAGGAGTTCCGGAGACAGTCCCTTGCGGCGTAGTTCTTATTTAAGCCGTCCAGGTTTTGGGGTGCAGTTCACACTTCGTGCGGCGGGGGTTCTTTCGTCCTGTGGAATGCGCTGGGAAGTTACCCCATGCGGCCAGCTGCGGGGTCTTTGTTGCGCTCGTACAAGCAACCCAACATATTTCTGAATTTGGATGGGAGGGGCTTGTTGCTGTTGGGGGGCGTTGAAGTGCGAGTGACACGTTGGGATGCGCGGGCGCCTTGGGTTGGGGCAATGCTCTGGGATGAGCCTCTTACTTAGGTGAAGAGGGGTTTTATGGCTGAGAGGTAGTCTTTGGCTACGTCGGCCTTGTCGGCTTGGAAGCTGTGCCAGGCCCACCATTGGACGGTGGCTACGAAGCTTGAGGCTATGTGGTGGAGGAGGAAGTTGCGATCCATGGTGCTGGCGGGGCCTGCGGGGTCGACAGGGACGGTTTCGGCTGCGCGCGACATGATGGTCTTGCGGAGACAGTCGGCGAAGACGCGCGAGCCGGCGCCGGCTACGAGGGCGCGTACGCCCTGACGACGATCCCAGAGGTTGTTGAGGATATGCTCGACCTGTACGAGCGGGTCATTGAGGGGTGCACCGTCATCGTCGAGGGCATGGGTGCAGATATCGCACACGAACTCAGCGAGCAGGTCATCTTTGCTCTTAAAGAGGCCGTAGAACGTTGCCCGACCCACATGGGCGCGAGCGATGATGTCGCCGACGGTAATCTTGCCGTAGTCCTCTTCGCGCAGGAGCTCGGAGAACGCCGCAACGATGGCAGCGCGGCTTTTTGCCTTGCGGGCATCCATGGCTATGCGTCCGCGTGAACGAGCAGACAGCGGAGCGTGCCGGAGCAACCCTCGTAGGGGCGTTTGCCGGCGCCGTAGCCGACGGCTTCGATGTGGTAGCGTGAGGGCAGTTGGTCGGACGTGCGCAGCGCGGTGACGATGGCGGCGCCCGTTGGTGTCACGAGCTCGCCGGCGACCGGTGCAGGCGTGAGGGCGATATTGCCTGCCTGGCACAGGTTGACGACAGCGGGGACGGGAATGGGCATGAGGCCGTGGGCGCAGCGGATGGTGCCGTGACCCTCGGAGAGCGACTCGACCACAACATCCTCAATGCCCAGGTCATCGAGGCAGATGGCGACAGAGCAGACGTCGACGATGGAGTCGATGGCGCCCACCTCGTGAAACAGGACGGTGTCGGGCGTTTTGCCGTGAGCTTTGGCCTCGGCAGCAGCGAGTGCGGTAAAGATGGCGAGGGCACGACGCTTGGCGCCATCGCTTAGCTGTGAGCCGTCGATGATGGCGGTGACGTCCGCCAAAGAACGGTGGTGATGGTGGTGGGCGTGATGGTGATCCTCGTGGCAATGACCGTGGCCCTCATGGTCATGCTCGTGCGTATGCTCGTGGCAGTGTTCGTGTTCATGCCCGCCATGGTCATGATGGTGGTGCTCATGCTCGTGCGTGTGCTCGGCAGCTGTTTCGTTGCCGTAGAGCCAGGCCATATCGTGATCATGGTTCTCGAGCTCCTCTGCCAAATGAACGTCAAAGTCGCAGGCGTCGATGCCATGCTTGTTTGCACGCGTGACGGCGATCGTAAAGCCGCCGACCGGCAGCGTGGCGAGCTGTTCGCGCAGGTGCTCCTCGCTGGCACCCAGGTCGAGCAGGGCCGCGACGGTCATATCGCCGCTGATGCCCGAGGTGCCGTCGATGATAAGCGTATGCTGATGGTTGGACATGGAATGCTCCTTAACGGGCACAGGGTGTTCCGGTGCACAGATGATTGATAAGACTTGCCTGGTAGGCGGCACCAAAGCCATTGTCGATATTGACGACCGAAACGCCGCTGGCGCAGGAGTTGAGCATGGCGAGCAGCGCGGCTACGCCACCAAAGCTCGCGCCGTAGCCCACGCTGGTGGGAACGGCAATGACCGGACAGCTTACCAGACCGCCGATAACGCTCGCCAGCGCGCCCTCCATGCCGGCGATGGCGATGACCACCTGTGCCTGGGCAAGTTCCTCGGCATGCGCGAGCAGACGGTGCAGGCCGGCGACACCTACGTCGTAGAGGCGGTCGACCTCGTTGCCGTAGAACTCGGCCGTCAACGCGGCTTCTTCGGCGACGGGCAAGTCGCTCGTGCCGGCGCAGGCGACAACGATGCGTCCGTTACCGGTAGGGGAGGGCTTACCGCCCACGAGGGCGAGCTGGGCGTTCGGGACATATCCCAGGTCGATACCGTTGTCGAGGAGCTCCGAGGTACGGGTTGCCTTCTCGGCGTCCAGGCGCGTGACTAGGATGCGCTCCTGACCGGCATCGCGCAGCGCTTTGATAATGGCGGCAATCTGCTCGGCGGTTTTACCGGCGCCGTAGACAACCTCACCGGCCCCCTGGCGCACCCCGCGCGAAAGATCGAGCTGCGCAAAACCCAGATCGGCGGTTGGCGCCGTTTGGATGCGCGTAAGGGCGACTGCCGGGGTGACTGCTCCGTCGGCAACATCGCTCAGTAACTGCTCAAGATCTCGCTTATCCATATATCTTCCCTTCGACGGCGCAAAGTCTAGCACTCAAAGGGTATGTTTCCGAACACTAAGACAAAATTGTTCGGAAACTAGATATAGGGGATTTGATTCTGTTGTTAGATGGATCGGCTAGTCACGCAGGATGATATCCATGGCGAGCATCAGGTTGCGCTCGTCGATGGCAAACGGAGCGGCCTCGCGCGTCTTGGGCTTGGCGCAAAATGCGATGCCCGTGCCCGCGGCCTGAATCATGGGGATGTCGTTGGCGCCGTCGCCGATCGCCACGGTATGGGCCATATCGACACCGCACTCAACCGCCCAATCCAGCAGCTGGATGAGCTTGGATTCCTTGGTCACAATGTCTGCCGCCAGCTTGCCCGTGAGCTTGCCGTCTACGACCTCCAGGCGGTTGGCCAGGCAAAAATCGATGCCCGCGGCAGCTACGATCTTGTCGGCGACCTCGTGGAAGCCGCCGCTTACCACGCCGACCTTCCAGCCTTTGCTGTGCGCCGAGCGCACAAGCTCCAGTGCGCCGGGGGTAAACGTCACGCGCTCAAAGGTGCGCTCGAAAACGCTCTCGTCCAGGCCGGCAAGCAGCCCCACGCGCTCCTCGAGCGCCTGCTTAAAGTCGAGCTCGCCGCGCATGGCGCGTTCGGTGATCCGCGCAACTTGCCCGCCCACGCCTGCTTCCTCGCCCAACAGGTCGATGACCTCCTGGTTGATGAGCGTGGAATCGATATCCATAACGATGAGGCGTGCAGTCATGGTGGGCCTTTCCGAGTGCGGTTGTATTGTAGGCACATTGTCGCACGTGACAAGCGCGGGCGGGCAGTGCGGTGCGTCAATTGTTTCGTCTCCGTCAAGTCTTTGAGCGGGAGCCACTTTTTCGCGGTACATCGGCGCGGGTGCGATAAGATAGAACGCCATGTCCGGCTGCGCGGTTTACGCAGGCTGGGCAAATCTGTACGACGCCGCCCGGAACGACACGGGGCGGCACAGATCCATAAAGGAGGATCACTGGTATGAGCCAGACCCGTCCCATCGACGAGCATTCCATGCACACCCGTACCTGCGGCGAGCTTCGCCGCGAGAACGTGGGCGAAGAGGTTACCCTCACCGGTTGGGTGAGCCGTCGCCGCGACCACGGCGGCCTTATTTTCTGCGACCTTCGCGACCGCGAGGGCATCACGCAGCTTACCTTCGACCCCGAGCACTCCGACGGCGATGCCTTTAAGATCGCCGAGACCATGCGTCCCGAGTGGCCCATCAAGATTCACGGCGTCGTGCGTGCCCGTGGCGAGGAAACCACCAACGCCAAGCTCGCGACCGGCGAGATCGAGGTCCTGACCGACCACGCCGAGGTGCTCAACACCTCCGTCACCCCGCCGTTCCAGATCGAGGACGGCATCGAGACCAGCGAGGACACCCGTCTGCGCTATCGCTATCTGGACCTCCGTCGTCCCGAGATGATGGCCAACCTCAAGCTGCGCTCCGACTTCACCTTTGCCATTCGCGAGGCGCTTCACAACCGTGAGTTCATGGAGGTCGAGACGCCCTCCCTGTTCAAGTCTACGCCCGAGGGCGCTCGAGACTTCATCGTTCCCAGCCGTATTCAGCCGGGTAACTTCTACGCCCTGCCGCAGTCCCCGCAGCTCCTAAAGCAGCTGCTCATGGTCGGTGGCGTCGAGCGCTACTACCAGGTTGCCAAGTGCTTCCGCGACGAGGACTTGCGTGCCGACCGTCAGCCCGAGTTCACCCAGGTCGATATCGAGATGTCCTTCGTGGACCAGAACGACGTCATGAGCGCACTCGAAGAGGTCCTGGCCGACGCCTTCGGTCGCATGGGTGTCGAGATGCCCACGCCGCTGCGTCGCATGGACTACTGGGAGGCCATGGACACCTATGGCTCCGACAAGCCCGATACCCGCTATGGCATGCATCTGGTCGATCTGACCGACATCTTTGCCAACTCCAAGTTCAAGGTCTTTGCGACTGCCGCAAACGAGGAGGGCTCTGTCGTCAAGGCCATCAACGCCAAGGGCGCCGGTGCCTGGGCACGTGCCAAGATCGATAAGCTCGCCGGCGTGGCCTCCACGTTTGGCGCCAAGGGTCTGGCCTGGATCGCTTTCCGCGAGGACGGCTCCATCAACAGCCCCATCGTCAAGTTCTTCTCGGACGAGGAGATGGCGGCTCTGCGCGAGCGCATGAACGTCGAGCCTGGCGACCTCGTGATGTTCGCCGCCGGCCCGCGCCTGCTTTCTGACGAGATCCTGGGCGGCATGCGCTCTCACATGGCCAACGCACTCGAGATCAAACGCGAGGGGCACGACTTCCTGTGGGTCGTCAACTTCCCGCTGTTCCACTGGGATGAGGACCGCAAGGCCTATGCAGCCGAGCACCAGCCGTTCACTCTGCCGACCGAGACCGACATCGCCAAGATCGAGGCCGACCCGTTGGCTGCCGGTTCCTGCACCTACGACTTTGTCATGGACGGTTTTGAGGCTGGCGGCGGTGGCATGCGCATCCATAACGCCGAGATGCAGATGTCCATGCTCAAGCTCCTGGGCTTTACCGAGGAGCGCGCCGAGTCGCAGTTTGGCTTCCTCATGGAGGCGCTCAAGTTTGGTGCGCCCCCGATGGGCGGTTTTGCCCTGGGTCTGGACCGCGTGTGCATGCTGCTTACCGGCTCCGATTCTATCCGCGACGTCATGGCGTTCCCCAAGACGGCCAGCGGCTCCGACCTCATGTCGGGCGCCCCGAGTGCCGTTTCCGGCGCCCAGCTCAAGGACGTCAGCCTGCGCTTGATGTAGGCGAGCGGCTACATATTGTCTCTAACGGGGGAAGGACGCGTGCCTTCCCTCGTTTTTTATGCGCGGGCGTTGCGAGGGCATAGGGTGACCGGACGTCGCGGAAAGTGCGTCCCGGAATCTGCGTCCAGAATGGGCCGCGCTTTCCCAAAGGGGGCCCTCTGGGAAAGCGCGGCCCAGAATTCGGCAAAATAATGGGGCACAGTTTCCGGTTGAGCCTTCTGGCGGAAACTGTGTCCCATCGTTGACACTCGAAGTGGGATGTGGTTTCCGTCCCGCTCTCGACAAGCATCTAACGCTACAATAACTACCACGTGGCTGGGTTTGGCCGGCCAAATGTGCGATGCTGCGGGAGGGGACATGGTCGAGTTTACAAAGACGATTAAAGATCCGTTGGGACTACATGCCCGCCCGGTTGCGCTTCTCTATGACATTATCGCCAAGCATCGTAGTGACGTGTCGGTCAGCATCGGCGATCGCCACACGGATGGCCGCGATATCATGGGACTCATGGCTCTCTATGGTGAGTGCGGCGAGAGCGTTGTCTTTCGTGTTTCGGGCGTGGATGAGGCCTCCTGCGTCACATCGATCAGAAATCTCTCACTCTAAGCGGAACAATGTAAAAAGGGAGTCCCCTCTGTTTCATACATTGGTATGACAAGGCACCGCAAAGAGACCGTCTTTGCGGTGCCTTTGTTTAATATGGGAAACTTTTTCGAAAACTGAATAGAGATCCTTTCCAAAAAGTTAACCGAGTGTTAGTTTACTATATCGAACATAGACGTGGTTAACTTTTATCGCGTCGATGTTGAGGACGAACCGATGTTAGGAGCTCACTCATGTCTTGCGGACCGCAGATGCCGGCCATGCCGCTTTCGATGGTTAAAGCGGGCGAAACCGTGCACGTGTCTCGTGTAAAGGGCAATGAGGACATAAAGCACCACCTCAAGGACCTCGGCTTTGTCGAGGGCAGCGAGATCCACGTGGTGAGCTCGAGTGGCGCCAATATCATTGTCACGGTGCTGGGCGCACGCTTTGGCATCGATTCCAAGGTTGCCATGCACATCATGACCGTCGGTTAATCCGCAGCATTTCATAAAAACCGAAAGGGGGACAAGAGGATGAAGACGTTGGGTGACGTTAAGGTGGGCGAGAGCTCTACC
The DNA here is from genome assembly GCF_052067375.1 of Collinsella sp. HCP3S3_E11. Classification (NCBI taxonomy): domain Bacteria; kingdom Bacillati; phylum Actinomycetota; class Coriobacteriia; order Coriobacteriales; family Coriobacteriaceae; genus Collinsella; species Collinsella sp. HCP3S3_E11. Next base: position 6,557 of record NZ_JBQHQI010000008.1, read on the forward strand.
ATCGTCAAGCTTCACGGTGAGGGCGCACTTCGCCGCCACCTTATGGACCTGGGGCTCATCAAGGGCACTTCGTTCAAGGTCGTGAAGGTTGCACCGCTCGGTGATCCGGTCGAGATCAACGTGCGCGGCTACGAGCTTTCCATCCGCAAGGAGGAGGCGGCCGTCGTCGAGGTCCAGTAAGGGCCCACGGCGTATATTTCTGCAGATTAAGTTAGGCTTTTCTAACTTAATGCAGCAACTTTGAAGCACATTATCCAGCCCGCGCGGAGAAAGCAGCGCGGGCGCACAAGGAAGAAGGATTGAATGGCGGATTCTCAGATCCATGTCGCGCTGGCGGGTAACCCCAACTGCGGCAAGACCACGCTTTTCAACCTGATCACCGGCGCCAACGGCTACGTTGGCAACTGGCCCGGCGTCACGGTTGAGAAAAAGGAGGCCAAGCTCCTAAGCGACAAGAACGTTACCATCACGGACCTCCCCGGCATCTACTCGCTTTCCCCCTACAGCCCCGAGGAGCAATGCTCACGCGATTACCTCATGAGCGGCGAGCCCGATGTCGTCGTTCAGGTGGTCGACGCCACCAACCTCGAGCGCAACCTGTACCTGGCGCTTCAGGTTATCGAGACCGGCCTACCCGTGGTCGTTGCCCTTAACATGGCCGACTTGGTCGAGAAGAACGGCGACAAGATCGACACGGACAAGCTCTCCAAGAAGCTCGGCTGTCCGGTCATGATGATTTCGGCCCTTAAGAACAAGGGTATTAAGGAGCTGTTCGAGCAGGTTAAGAAGTCCGCTGCTTCCAAGGGCCAGGTGCCGGAGCACAAGTTCGATTCCTCCATCGAGGACGTTCTGGACCACATCGAAAACAACCTGCCGGCGAGCGTTCCCGCCAACAAGCGTCGCTACTACGCGGTCAAGCTGTTCGAGCGTGATGCGGACGCCTGCAAGCTCATCAACCTCACCAAGGAGAAGGCCGCTCGCGTGGAAGAGCTGGTCGCCCAGTGCGAGCAGGACTGCGATGACGACGCCGAGTCCATCATCACCGGTGAGCGATATGGCGTCATCGCGCACATCATCGACGAGTGCCTCACCAAGGCTCCGGCCAAGATGAGCACCTCCGAGAAGATCGACCGTGTGGTTACCAACCGTATCCTGGGCCTGCCGATCTTTGTGGTCATCATGTTCTGCGTGTACTACATCGCCGTTTCCACCTTAGGCGGCACGGTGACCGACTTCACCAACGACCAGCTCTTCGGTACCGACGGTTGGTATGTGCTCGGTCAGGGCCGCGACGCCTACGATGCAGCCGTCGAGGCTGCGGGCGACGACGCCGACTCGGTTGACCCGGCGCAGTACGGCCCCTTTGTCCCGGGTATCACCACCGTGGTGCACGATGCCCTTGTGGCGGGTGGCACCGAAGACGGCGGCCTGGTCGATTCGCTGGTTTGTGACGGCATCGTCGGCGGTTTGGGCGCTATCTTCGGCTTCGTCCCGCAGATGTTCCTGCTCTTTGTGATGCTGTCCTTCCTGGAGGACTGCGGCTATATGGCCCGCGTTGCCTTTATCATGGACCGCGTGTTCCGCCGCTTTGGCCTGTCCGGTAAGTCGTTCATCCCCATGCTCGTGTCCTCGGGCTGTGGCGTCCCCGGCGTCATGGCCACCAAGACCATCGAGAACGAGAAGGACCGCCGCATGACGGTCATGACCACCACGTTTATTCCCTGTGGCGCCAAGCTGCCGATCATCGCCCTGCTCATGGGTTCCATCATCGGCGATTCTTCCACCACCGCCGCGTGGATCAGCCCGCTCTTCTACTTCCTGGGCGTCTTCGCCGTCATCGCCTCGGGCCTTATGCTCAAGAAGACCAAGCTCTTCGCCGGTCGCCCGACGCCGTTCGTTATGGAGCTTCCCGCCTACCACTTCCCGGCGATCCGCTCTTGGGCACTGCACGTGTGGGAGCGCTGCTGGGCCTTTATCAAGAAGGCCGGCACGGTCATCTTCGCATCCACCGTCGTGGTTTGGTTCCTCTCCAACTTTGGAAGCTACAACGGTTCCTTTGGCTTCCTGCCTGCAATGGACGGCATCCCCGAGGAGTTCATGGACTACTCCGTGCTTGCCATGCTCGGTAACCTGGTCGCTTGGATCTTCGCTCCGCTCGGCTTTAGCACCTGGCAGGCAACTGCGCTGACCGTCTCGGGCCTTGTGGCTAAGGAGAACGTCGTCGCCACCGCCGGCTCGCTGCTGTCCGTGGCTGACGCCGCCGAGACCGACCCGAGCCTGTGGACTGCGTTTGCCGGTATGTTCCCCACCATGGGCGCTTGCGTTGCCTTTGGCGCGTTCAACCTGCTGTGCGCTCCGTGTTTTGCCGCCATGGGCACTATCCGCAACCAGATGGATTCCGGCAAGTGGACCGCGATCGCCATCGGTTACGAGTGCGCCTTCGCTTGGGTGATCGGCCTGTTCATCAACCAGTTCTACAACCTGTTTGTGTTGGGACAGTTTGGTATCTGGACGATTGTGGCCATCGTTCTGCTGGTTGCGATGCTCTTCCAGATCTTTCGCCCTATCCCTGCGCATGCATGGACCGACGAGGACGAGACCAACACTGCTTCCGCCGCAGTTTCCGCTTAAGTCCGAATAAGGATTGGCCCCTTTCCACGAGCCCGGGTGTCCCAGCGACACTCGGGCTTTTTGGCGTAATGGGGGACAGATTGCTTTGCTCCAGAAGTAAGATGTGGCGTTTCCGCAGATAAAACCGACCAAAATAAACCTGTCCCTTTTTGGCAGGTGGAAAATGGGGTAAAGTAAGTGATGGTTAACTAGAGGAGGCTTGCTATGGCACCTATCGATTTTGTTGTGCTGGCTGTTATCGGTATTGCGTTTGTCGCGGTATGCGTGCGCATCTACCGCAAGGGCACCTGCGCCGACTGTGCTCAGGGTGGCGTTTGCACGGGGCATTGCTCCAACAAAAAGACGTGTGCCGCACTTAAGGGCGTGGACAAAATCGCCGAAGACCTGGGCCGCGGTATTCATTAGTCGAACGGCGCTTGGGCATGTATGACTGCAGATACGGCAGCTGCTGATACGATAGGTGTGTTAGCAACTGCCGCCGAGCGGCTCAAACGAAAGGAACCCTGTATGGAGTCCTGTGCCTACCCGATGCTCTTTAGCCCGATCAAGGTCGGTACGACCGAGGTCAAGAACCGCGTCTTTATGCCGCCGGTATCTACCAACCTAGCCGATCACGGCTATGTGACCGACGACTTGGTCGATCATTACCGTGCCCGCGCCAAGGGCGGCGTGGGCCTCATCATTACCGAGGTCGTGACGGTTGAGCCTACCTATACCTATCTGCCGGGTGACATGTGCTGCTACGACGACACGTTTATCCCCGGCTGGGAAAAGCTCGCCGCGGCCGTCCACGAGTATGGCTGCAAGATCATGCCGCAGCTCTTCCACCCCGCCTACATGGCCTTTAACGTTCCGGGCACGCCGCGCCTGATCGCTCCGTCCTTTGTGGGCCCGTCCTATGCCCGCGAGGCACCGCGTCCTATCACGGTCGATGAGATTCACGAGCTCACGCATCAGTTTGGCGACGCTGCCGTACGTATGCAGAAGGCCGGTGTCGATGGCGTCGAGGTCCATGCGGCACACGCCCACGGCATGCTCGGCGGCTTTTTGACTCCGCTCTACAACAAGCGTACCGACGAGTACGGCGGCTCGCTCGACGCCCGTATGCGTTTCTTGCTCGAGGTCATCGCCGAGATTCGCGAGCGCTGCGGCAAGGACTTTATCATCGACGTCCGCATTTCGGGCGATGAGTACACCGATGGCGGCCTGACCCTCAACGACATGATCTACGTCTCGCGTCGCCTGGAAAAGGCCGGCGTCGACATGATTCACGTGTCGGGCGGTACCACCATCAAGCGCGGCTCCGCGATTCCCGCCGCCGGTACCCAGCAGGCCTCGCACGCCGCCTGCTCGCGCGAGATCAAAAAGCACGTCAACATTCCCGTCGCCACCGTCGGACGCATTAACGAGGCCTGGATCGCCGAGGAGCTGATCGAGGACGGCGCGGCCGACATCTGTATGATGGGCCGCGCCAATCTGTGCGATGCCGAGTTCTGCAACAAGGCAGCCGCTGGCAACGCCGACGAGATCCGTCCCTGCATCGGTTGCCTGCGTTGCCTGAACGGCATTATGTTTGGCAAGCGCATCTCCTGCACCGTCAACCCGGACGTGGAGCGCGACGAGGCTGGCTACGAGCCTGCCGCCGAGGCCAAGAACGTACTGGTTGTGGGCGCCGGTCCCGCGGGTATGGAGGCAGCCTACATTGCCGCCAAACGCGGTCATAACGTGGTGCTCGTGGATAAGCAGGACGAGCCGGGCGGCGAGATGCGCATCGCAGCCGTTCCGCCGGCAAAGCAGGAACTCACCCGCGTGATCAAGTATCAGTACCGTCGCCTGGCCGAGGCCGGCGTAAAGTGCGTCTTTGGCACCGAGCTTACTGCCGAGGACATTCAGCGTGACTACGCCGACTACGAGGTCGTCCTGGCCTATGGCGCCGATCCTATCGCCCCGGCCTTCATGCAGGGCTTTAAGCAGGTTATGACGGCTGACGACCTGTTGGGCGGCAAGGCTTTCCCGGGCAAGAAGATCGTCATCGTGGGTGGCGGCACCGTTGGCTGCGAGACGGCCGATTACCTGGCCCCGTTGGTCAACGACCTGTCGCCGGCCAACCGCGACGTCACCGTCATCGAGATGACCAAGACGCTCGCCGCCAACGAGGGTGGTGCCGGTCGCGCGGTGCTCATCACGCGCATGCTCTCAAAGGGCGTTCACGTGCTGACCGAGGCCAAGGTGACCGAGATTACCGAGGATACTATCAGCTACGAGAAGGACGGCGAGGTCCACACCATCGCCGGTGCCGATACGCTGGTGCTTGCTATGGGCTATCGTCCCAATACCAAGCTGGCCGACGACCTGGCGGCAGCCGGCGTTACCACTCACGTGCTGGGCGATGCCAACAAGTGCGGCAACATTCGCGACGCCATCGGCGATGGCTACAAGGTCGCCTGCGAGCTCTAGTCAACCCCCTGTTGCATGGGGACAGGTTGCTTTGCACCAACTTGGTGCATGTGAACCTGACCCCATTGCACCATTTGATAAAACGCAAGCGGCGGCCGTCCCGTGTTTGGGCGGCCGCCGCTTGCGTTTTATCAAAGAAAGATCATTGCCGAGCCTTAAGTGCCTTTTGTCTGTGTGCCTTCCACAATCATGTTGCGGTTGTAGGCCAGGTGCAGATACATCGCATCGTGATCGATTGAGCCATACGAGAGCGAAATTATGCGTCTTAATTCCGTACGCAAATCAAGACGAAAACCGTTTGCGTCTCGGATAAATCAGTACGCAAACGATTTTCGTCTTATATCTTGAAGGCCTACAGGCGAAACGATTCGGCAACGGTGGAGGTCGACCGGTTTGAGTATGGCAGGCTGACGCTCGAAGGCGGCAACGTAACGTTCGACGCGCTCACGTCGGCTCGCCAGGACTTGAGTTTTCACACGCTCGGGCATAAGTGTGTTGAACATCTCGGCATTTCTGAGCTAACGCCGGATATTATGCGCACGCTTCGCTTGCTCGGCAAAGATGGCTATACCAACGCTGCGGCGATTTTGGCGGATAAGAATGATTTTCCGGGCATCGACTGCGTCCGTTTTGGTGATACCGAGGATGTGATCTTGGATTGCGAGGCGGCGACAAATATATCCGCAATTGAGCAGGTGGACAGGGCGGTTGCTATGTTTGCACGCTACTACCGTTATGAGCGTATCGAAGGGATGGAGCGCGTCCAAACCGATCGAATTCCTCTCGAGGCGTTTCGCGAAGCTGTCGCAAACGCTTTGGTGCATCGGACGTGGGACGTTCGAGCTATAGCAACCCGCATAGCGCGCCTTGATTATCAACCGTCCGTATTTCACAGCAACTTATAACAGGCTCGGGGTGCCAATTTGGGGTGCAGTAGTGCTGCGCCACGAAAAGGGCCTATCTACTACGTTTAAGCCGAAGGGGTCAACCATAGTCGGCTTTTTCGAAAATCGACGAGCTGCCTACCTGCGGTTTTGTTTTCACGGTTTTTGGTATGGCCGAGGCTATCCGTGTTAACGTAGTAGATGGGCCACTTTTGTGGCAAGGGGCCGATCTGCGGGCTAGGGTAGCTAAAAGAGCCCCGTCCCAAAAAGACTGATTGGGAGCTGGGGCGTGTCGATGCGATAGTATTGCATGGTGGTATTCGACTAACCGAGGGTTTATCCGAGGGCTTTATGGAACAGCACCAGCATAATCAAAGCTTGCAAGATCAGGCATACAATGCACTGCGCTCCAAGATCATCTATGCCGAGCTCAAGCCCGGCACGCGCCTTTCGGCGATTGGTCTGGAAAAGGAGACGGGAATCGGGCGTACGCCCATTCGCGAGTCCTTTGTGCGCCTGCGTGAGCAGGAGCTGGTGGAAACGCGTCCCAAAAGCGGCACCTACGTCTCTAAGATCAGCATGGAGCGCGCCGAGAACGCCTGTTTCTTGCGCGAGAAACTCGAGCGAAGCGTACTCATTAAATGCTGCTCGGCCGCCTCGCCCGAGCAAAAGCATCGGCTCGATCAGATTCTTGCCGAGTCCGAGTCGCTCGACCATGGCGAAACGCGTCGTTTCTTTGACCTGGACAACCTGTTCCATGAGACGTGTTTTGAGATTGCCGGCCGTCACATGTTGTGGGATTGGATGAAGAGCGTCAATACGCATTTTGAGCGATACAACTGGTTGCGTATGGTGTCGCAGGATCTAGATTGGGAGCCGATTCGTCGGCAGCATCGCCGGATTCTCGAGGCCATTAAGAGGGGCGATACCGACGCGGCGAGCTACCTGGCAGAGACACACCTGCACCTGATGCCCGAAGAGCAAGGTCCGGTTATCGCCTTACATCCCGATTATTTTGAGCTGTCCAAAGACTCGGCTATCTAGCCCATTATCGCATCTGCTCGAGACGCAAAAACGATGCTGTTCACCTACAGCGTTTTGCAACCGAGATTTTTAAAAAATGCCTAAAATGGCTCAGACTGCCGACAATGGGGAAACGGGGTGCGCTATGGCGCAGATGAGAATCAAGGACATTGCCGTCGAGGCGGGTGTGAGCCCGGCCACGGTCTCGCGCTATCTCAATAACCGCCCCGGGCAAATGACCGAGGAAACCCGTGCTCGCATTGCGGAGGTTATCGAGCGTACCGGCTATCGCCCACGTGCCGCCGCGCGCAATCTGCGCAGCTCGCGTACCAACCTCATCGGCGTGATCTTGGCCGACATCGCCAACCCGTTCTCCAGCGCCATGCTCGAGGGCCTTTCCGTCAGCGCCGCCGCGCGCGGCTGCTCGCTCATGACAGCCATTAGCGGCAACGATCCCGCCAAGGAGGCCGAGTCGCTCACCAGGCTTATCGACGCTGGCGTGGACGGCCTGGTCGTCAATACCTGCGGTGGTAACGACGAGGCGATCGTCGCGGCAGCGGGACGCCTGCCCGTTGTGCTGCTCGACCGCGACGTTGCCGACGGCGGTGTCGATCTGGTGACATCTAACAACCGTGAGCTGGTCGCCGGCTTGGTAGACGCCTTAATCGCCGCTGGCAGCGAGCACCTGTGCCTGCTCACCGAGGCAAGCGACGACAGCCCCGTCCGTCGCGAGCGCGCCGAGGCCTTTACCGACGAGCTTTCGCGCCGCGGCCTTGCCGGCGAGGTTATCACCTTGGCCGATGGCGGCGCCACGGGCGTCGGCCGCCTGGACGAGACCATCCGCGGCTATGCAGGAAAAGAGCTCGGCCTCATTGCCGTCAACGGCCTGGTTTTCCTGAGCCTGACCGAGGCGCTGGCGCAGCTTGGTCCCTCGCTGCCGGCGGGGCTCAAGATCGCGACGTTTGACGACTGTCCCTGGAACCATGTGCTCTTTGGCGGAGTCACCACGGCCGCGCAGGACACCCTCACCATCGCCGAGCGCGTGGTCGATCGCCTCTCCGAGCGTATCGACGTTGTTACCACCACCGTGGGCGATGCCGCAAAGCTGGCGCCCGAACGCATCGAGGTTCCCGGCCACATCGAACACCGCGCTTCGACCTCGCGCTAGCCGCTCGTTCGTAACTGCCTGTTCGCGCGCGTTTTTTGGGCGCTTGATACGCTTTAACCCTGAGGAAACATTTTTCTGCGATAGTATCTGCGATATAGACCAGTCGAAACCCGCCCGAAAGAAAGGGGAGCGACATGAACCAGCAGAACATCGATTACGTACTCCGTTCCGTAGAGCAGCGTGACATCCGCTTTGTGCGTCTGTGGTTTGTCGACATTCTCGGCCGCCTCAAGAACTTTGCCATTAGCCCCGAAGACCTCGAGGTCGCTTTTGAGGAGGGTATTGGCTTTGACGGCTCCGCCATCGAGGGCTTTGCCACGCCCGAGGAAGCCGACATGCTCGCGTTCCCTGACGCCTCGACCTTCCAGATCCTGCCGTGGCGCCCGAGCCATAACGGCGTCGCCCGCGTGTTCTGCGATGTGTGCACTCCCGATCGCAAGCCGTTTGCCGGCGACCCGCGCGACGCCCTGCGCCGCATGTTTTATAAGGCCGAGAAGGCCGGCTACCTGCTCAACGTGGGTGCCGCGCTGGAGTATTACTACTTCCCCGACGAGCACACCCCCGAGCCGCTCGACAACGTGGGCTACTTCGACCTTTCGGTGAGCGATGCCGCTCGCGACCTGCGCCGCAATACGGTGCTCACGCTCGAGAAGATGTCCGTGCCCGTGGAGTACACTTTCCACGCCGCCGGCCGCTCGCAGCACGGCATGAGCTTGCGTCACGCCGAGGCCCTGAGCATGTCCGACGCCATCACCACGGCCAAACTCATCATTAAGCAGCAGGCCTACGAGAGCGGTTGCCACGCCTCCTTTATGCCCAAGCCGCTGGCGGGCGAGGACGGCAGCGCCATGTTTTTGCATCAGTCGCTGTTCGACCACGACGGCAACAACGTCTTTTGGGGCGAGGACGACGAGAAGTACCACCTCTCCGATATCGCCAAGCACTATATGGCCGGCATTCTGGCACACGCGCGCGAGATCAGCGCCATCACCAACCCCACGGTCAACTCGTACAAGCGCATCACCACGGGCGGCGACTCCGTGCCACAGTACGCTACGTGGGGCCTGCGCAACCGCGCGAGCATGGTCCGCATCCCGGTCTACAAGCCCGGCAAGCAGCTGTCCACGCGCATCGAGCTTCGCAGCCCCGATCCCATGGCCAATCCGTACCTGGTCAACGCCGTCACGCTGGCGGCTGGTCTGGACGGCATCGAGCGCAAGCTGGAACTCCCGCCCGAGGCAACGGCCGAGACGCTCAAGCTTACCGACCGTCAGATGGTCGAGGCCGGCTATACGCCGCTGCCGCGCTCGCTCAAAGAGGCGCTCGACGTGTTTGAGGACTCGCAGTTTATGAAGGATGCCCTCGGCGAGCACATCCACAGCTTCTTCCTCAAAAAGAAGCGCGACGAGTGGCATAAGTTTGAGTCCACGATTACCGAGTGGGAGATCAAGCATTATCTGGCGAACTCCTAATCGCGCTGGTTCGTTCCAGTACGATTGAGCTCATTTCCTTGGAGGTCGATATGTCCGAAAAGAGTGCCCTGTTCATGGCGCGCACGACGCGCTTCCACGAGTTTGCCCGCAGCTTGACGACCACCCTGGGTGTCGAGGTGAGCCTGGCAACCCCCGATTCGCCGACTGCGGCGCACGACTTTGACCTGCTGATCCTCGATTCCGATGGCATCCGCAGCGACCGCATCGATCAGATTGCCAAATGGCTCGACGACCGCGGCGGCGTTCCCATGTTGGTAATCGTCGACGACGAGGCGCTCGGCACCCTGCGCCTGCCCAATCACGCGCATGCCGACTTTGTATGCCCCACGGCGACACCCAACGAGCTTAAGGCTCGTGCGCAGCGCCTGATGGGCGAGGAGGAGACCATCACCGCCGACGATGTGCTCAACATCGATAACCTCGAGATTAACCTGGCTACCTACCAGGTGACACTCGACGACGAGCCCATCGACCTGACGCTGATGGAGTACTCGCTGCTGAGCTTTTTGGCGACGCACCCCAACCGCGCCTACAGCCGCGAGGTGCTGCTGCACCGCGTGTGGGGTTTTGAGTACTGCGGCGGCACGCGCACCGTCGACGTGCACATTCGACGCATCCGCTCTAAGGTGGGCCCGCAGATCGCGGCGCACATTACCACCGTCCGCGGCGTGGGCTATCTGTTTAAGGACTAGCTTTTCACCGCAAAGGGGGCAGGCGCCTTCGTGGTGGTTTTGCCGCATGCGTGGATCCCTTTCGAGTTTGCAGCAGAACTTAAGCATTCCTTAAAGATTGCGTTCTCATACACGTTCGCCCGCATATTGGGGTACAACTCAACGTGAACAATGATGGCCCGCCACATGTTTGGCGGGCCTTTGGTTATTAGACGAAAGGATCGCAGCTATGAGCGAGAACGATTCCCAGCGACCCCAGGATGCGGGCAACGCTGGCGAGACCCAGCAGCAGCCGCGCGTGCAGGTGGAGTCGACGCCTGCCGACGGCAACATTCCCTACGTACAGGCCTACGACACACAGACCGGCCAGCCGCTGGGCGGTCAGCAGGTTGTAAACAAGCACACGGTGGTCAAGACCAGGACCAAAAAGCTGCCGATCTTTATTACGGCGCTCGCCGGCTGCGCCTGCGGCGCCCTGCTGGTCATCGCGCTCATTATGAGTGGCACGCTCAACATTGGCGGCGGAAAGAATGTCGTGACGGCGGGTGCTTCGGGTTCATCGACGCAAAAGATTACGATCGACTCCGAGGACACCACGCTTGCCGAGGCCGTTTCTGCCAAGGCCCTGCCCTCCGTCGTTTCCATCACCGCCACTTCGAGCGGTAGCCAGAATGGCTCGCTTTCGCAGTCTGCCGACGAGTCGGATGGTTCGGGCAGCGTCGGTTCGGGCGTGGTGCTCGATACCGAGGGCCACATCCTCACCAACAACCACGTGGTCGATGGTTACGATCAGTACGTTGTAACCATGGACGACGGTACCACCTACGAGGCCGAGTTCGTGGGCAACGACGCCTCGAGCGACCTGGCCGTCATCAAGCTCAAGGATGCTGACGCCTCCAAGCTCACGCCGATCGAGATCGGTGATTCCTCCAAGCTTAACGTGGGCGAGTGGGTCATGGCGATCGGCTCGCCGTTCGGCAACGAGCAATCTGTCTCCACGGGCATTGTGTCGGCGCTGTATCGCTCCACGGCCATGAGTTCTACCAGCGGCAACACCATCTACGCCAACATGATCCAGACCGATGCCGCCATCAACCCGGGCAACTCCGGCGGCGCGCTCGTTAACGACAATGGCGAACTCGTGGGTATTAACTCTCTTATCGAGAGCTACTCGGGCTCCAGCTCGGGCGTGGGCTTTGCCATTCCGGTCAACTATGCCAAGAACATCGCCGACCAGATTATCGACGGCAAGACGCCGGTTCACCCGTACCTGGGCGCCACGCTTTCGAGCGTCAACGCGCTCAACGCCCGCACTAACAATCTCGGCACCGATAGCGGCGCGTATGTGGCAAGTGTCGTCGAGGACGGTCCTGCCGCCAAGGCTGGCATCCAAGAGGGCGATGTCATCACCAAGCTGGGTGACGATGAGATTACGAGCGCCGATGGCCTGATTATCGCGCTGCGCAGCCACGAGGTGGGCGAGAAGGTCGAGATCACGCTCGTGCGCGGCAAGGAAGAGAAGAAGGTCACGGTCGAGCTGGGCTCCGACGAGGAGCTGCAGAACCAGCAGCAGAACGACAGCGCGACCGACACCGGCAACGGCGGCATTACCGACGAGCAACTGCGCCAGTACCTGGAAGAACTGCTGGGCCAACAGGGTCAGGGGCAAGGCTACGGTCAGGGTTTCTAACGAGCTGTATCGCACATATCGAAGCCAGAGGGGCTGTTCCGCCAGCGCGGGACAGCCCCTCTTCTCTTATTGATCCGTTGGGGACGGAGGAAAACGGATCATTTAGAAATGGCAAGGGCATGGTTCGGAAGGGCTTGGACAGTTAGTTCAGATTTGTATAAAACGGGTGCGGTCTGAGGCGCGTTTTGAGCGGTTTTGAAATGAAAGACGGGCCGAGATGGGTGTCTCGAAGACGGAAGCAAACCTAATTTGCCGTTCAGAACGATTGATTGGGGCGAAAAGCCGATATTTCAGCTCGATTCGGCGCGCGTAATTATACAAATCTGAACTAACTGTCCAACCCTGGTCCGGTCGCTGCCAATTCGGTGCGGTTTGAGACTGCTATTCGGCCCCATCGCGACCGGTGGTACTCTTGTATCCGTTTGAAATCGAGCGAAGGAGTGCCGCTATGGAGCAATCGAGCCTGTTTGGTGACGGCGTGGACATCGATACCGAAACGCCAGCGAGCACGGATACCGCTGCGCCGGCCGATACCCGTGCCCAGGCGGCAGCGCGCGCGGCTGAGTTGCGCCACGAGCTCGACTACCACGCCTACCGCTACTACATGCTCGATGCGCCCGAGATCACGGACGTCGCCTTCGACAAAATGCTCGTTGAGCTGCAGGAAATCGAGGCTACCTACCCTGACCTGGTGACGCCCGACAGCTATACCCAGCGCGTGGGCGGCTACGTGAGCGAGCAGTTTACGCCGGTCAAGCACATGGCGCGCATGTATTCCATGGACGATGCCATGGATCTGGACGAGCTCGACGCTTGGCTCCAGCGCACCGAGGATGCGCTCGGCGCCGGTAGCGTCACCTATACCTGTGAGCTCAAGATCGACGGTCTGGGCGTCGCGCTTACCTACCAAAACGGCACCTTTGTGCGCGCCGCCACGCGCGGCGACGGCACCACGGGCGAGGACGTGTCGCTCAATGTCCGTACCATCAAGGATGTGCCCATGCACCTGTCCGAGCCGGCGCTCGCTCACATGGGCGCCGACCGCGAGCGCACCATCGAGGTACGCGGCGAGGTCTATATGCCCAAGGGCAGCTTTGTTCGCCTGAATGAAGAGGCCGATGCCGAGGGCCGCGACCCCTTCGCCAACCCGCGCAACGCCGCTGCCGGATCCTTGCGTCAGAAGGATCCCAAGGTCACGGCGCGCCGCGACCTGGCCACCTTTATCTATGCCATCGCCGATACCGATCCGCTGCACGTCCACAGCCAGCGCGAGTTTCTGGACTGGTTGCGTAGCGCCGGCTTTAGCGTCAACCCTAACGTGGCTCGTTGTGCCACGCCGTCCGAGGTCCACGAGTTCTGTGCCCAGGCGCTCGAGCACCGCGGCGACCTGGATTACGACATCGACGGCGTGGTCGTAAAGGTTGACAGTTTCCAGCAGCAGCTCGACCTAGGCTTTACCGCCCGCGCGCCGCGCTGGGCCATTGCCTTTAAGTTTCCGCCCGAGGAAAAGCAGACCATCCTGCGCGAAATACGCATCCAGGTGGGCCGCACCGGTGTGCTCACGCCGGTCGCCGAGTTCGACCCGGTGACGGTTGCCGGCTCCACCATCGCGCGCGCCACGCTGCACAATATCGACGAGATCCGCCGCAAAAACGTGCGCGAGGGCGATACCATCATCGTGCACAAGGCGGGTGACGTGATCCCGGAGATCGTGGGCCCGGTGCTCGACAAGCGTCCGGCCGATTCGGTCGACTGGCATATGCCCGAGGTCTGCCCCGTGTGCGGTAGCCCCGTGGTCCACGAGGATGGCGAGGTGGCTTACCGCTGCGTGTCCATCGACTGCCCCGCACAGCTCAAGGAGCGCCTGCTCCACTGGGTGAGCCGCGGTTGCATGGACGTCGATGGCCTAGGCGACGAGATCGTCGACAAGATGATCGCCGCCGGGCTGATTCACGACGTCGCAGACTTCTACCAGCTCACGGTCGACGACATCGCAGGTCTGGACACGGGGCGCACCTATGCCAGCTCCAACAGCAAAAAGGGCGTTAAGAAGGGCGACCCCATTCCGGTAGGCCTCAAGACGGCCGAGAAAATCATCGCCGAGCTCAACAAGTCCAAGAGTCAGCCGCTCGGTCGCGTGCTGTTTGCCCTGGGCATCCGTCACGTGGGCAAGAGCGTGGGCGAGGTCATCGCCGAGCGATTTCTGTCGATTGACAAGCTTATCTTGGCGAGCGAAGAGGATATTGCCGAGTGCGAGGGCATCGGCCCCAAGATTGCGGCGAGCGTCAAGCAGTTCCTGGCCGTGCCCGAGAACCTTGCCGTCCTGGAACGTCTGCGCCAGGCGGGCCTGTCGCTCGAGGTCGATTTGGGCGCCGCGCACGCGCAAGCCGCAGCCGACGCTGGCGTGGCAGGCGAGCTCGCCGACGCACAGCCGCTCGCGGGTCTGACCTTCGTGCTGACAGGCACGCTCGTCAACCGCACGCGCGACGAGGCGGGCGCGGCGCTCAAGGTGCTCGGCGCCAAGGTTTCGGGCAGCGTATCAAAGAAGACGAGCTATCTGGTTGCCGGTCCCAAAGCGGGTTCCAAGCTTACCAAGGCCGAGCAGCTGGGCGTACCCGTGCTGGACGAGGACGCACTCGAGCAGATCTTGGCTACCGGTGAGGTGCCCCAGGCTTAAGGCATCAATAGTCAAATTGAAGAACCGCCCGAAAGCGCGATGCCTTCCGGGCGGATCTTACTTTGTTGGGGCAACCGGCACCGTGATCTGCGTCACGTAGGTCGCGGGGTCGTCGCTGATGATGTCGTCAATGAGGGCGATTTCGCGTGGCCCCGCTACGCTGCTAACTTGTCAAAAGCCCCGCGCCGGTTGAGCACGGTAAACGCGACAACACAGATGACTGCCGACAGAATCGACCCGCACGGCGAGGCGATGCCCATGGGAAACAGCGTGTCGGAATAGGCGTTCGACAGCAGCCACGCGCCCGGCACGCGAATGAGTGCCACGGCCAGCACGTTGTGCGCAAAGCCGATGTAGCTCTTGCCGTATGCAGCGAAAAAGCCGCTAAAGCAAATGTGGATGCCGGCAAAAATCGCGTCGAAAATATAGCTGCGCATATAGCCGGTGCCGGCAGTGACTACTGCAGCGTCCTTGGCAAAAAAGCCAATAAACGCCGGCGCCACCAGCCACATCAGCACCGTGATCAGGCAGCCGTACACCACCGAGATGGTCATGGCGTCTTTGAGCACCTGACGCGCACGGTCGCCCTTGCCCGCGCCGGCGTTTTGCGCCGTGAGTGCGCTGACGGTGGCGCCCATGGAACTCGGTACAATGAACAAAAAGCTGATCATCTTTTCGACCAGGCCCACGGCGGCGGCGTCGACCAGGCCGCGATGGTTGGCGATGACGGTGATAAACATAAACGCCACCTGGATGCAGCCGTCCTGCACGGCCACGGGCACGCCGATCTTAAGGATGCTGCCGAGCACCTCGGGCTGGGGACGCAGGTCGCTACGCTTAACGTGGATGTTCGTACGGCGGCTCTTAAGCCACACGAGCGCGAGGGCAACGCTTGCCGTCTGGGCGGTTACCGTGCCGAGTGCCGCACCCACGGGGCCGAGCCCCAAGTGGCCGATAAACAGAAAATCGAGCGCGATGTTGATGATGCACGCCACGCCGATCACGTACATGGGCGAGCGCGAATCGCCTAGGCCGCGAAAGATGGCCGAGAGGATGTTGTATGCGGCGATAAACGGAATGCCGACAAAGCAGATGCGCAGGTAGGCGGCGGTTCCTTCGACTGCCTCGGCCGGCGTCCCAATAAGTGCCACGATCTGCGGGCACAGTGCGAGCAGGATGGCTGCCAGCACTACCGAGACACCCATAAACAGCGTGATAGTGTTGCCGATGACGGTCTCGGCGCGATCGAAGCGGCGCGAGCCCACGGCGTGGCCGACGATAACCGTCGTTCCCATGGCCAGACCCACGAGCGTCACGGTAATGATATAGAGCGTCTGTGCGCCATTGCCCACGGCGGTGATGCCGGCGGCACCGCTAAACTGCCCCATCATGTACAGGTCGGCCATGCCGTAGAGCATCTGCAAAAAGTACGAGAGCATATAGGGCAGGGCAAAGACCGCGATGGTCTTAAGGACATTGCCGCGTGTGAGGTCGTGTTCCATAGGTGGGGCTTTCTGGCTGGGTCTGTTTCCGTACCAGTGTAGTGAAAACCCTACAACGATTGTAGAGTCAAGGTTTGTGTGTTGAGGATGGGCTTGGAAAGCCGGTCTTGTTCGAAGCGACCTGTCCTGTCGTACGGGTGTCGGCATGATTCTCTCGTGGGGTATTATGTTTTTCGAAGAATAAAACGCCGCGTGAGGGGAGGGCTGCGTGGACGGGCACGTGCAGCATGACGGTTTTGGCCGCGATATCAACTACCTGCGCATTGCCGTTACCGACAAGTGCAATTTCCGCTGCATTTACTGCATGCCGGCCGATGGCGTGGCGCCCCGTGCACACGACGAGTTACTCAGCGCCGAGGAAATCGCCCGCTTTGTGCGCTTGGTGGCGGGGGAGGGCATTCGCCGCGTGCGCCTGACGGGCGGCGAGCCGCTGGTCAGCCGCCGTATTATTCCGCTTATTCGCGACATCCGCGCGATCCCTCAGATCGAGGACATCTCGCTCACCACCAACGGCGCCCTGCTGCCCAAGCTGGCGCCGCAGCTCAAAGATGCCGGGCTTAACCGCGTCAACATCTCGCTCGACACGCTCGACCCTACGCTCTTTGGAAAGATCACGCGCCTGGGTCGGCTCGAGCAGACCATGGCCGGCATCGACGCGGCGCTGGCTTGGGGCTTTGAGCCTGTTAAGGTCAACTGCGTTGTTGTGCGCCGGCTCAACCAGGATGTGGCGGCCCTCGCGCGGCTCACGCTCGACCGTCCCATCCACCTGCGCTTTATCGAATATATGCCCATCGGCGACGAGCACACGAGCTCGCATTGCGCTGTGGACCCGCATGCGCCTGCGCTCAATCCCGAGCTGTGGGACGCGAGCGATACCGTGCCGAGTGACGAGCTGCGGGCGCGCATCAATGCCGGGGCCACCGCGACGGGACTGGGCGAGCTCGAGCCGCTCGACATCAACGATGCTCCTGCCGGCGCGGGCCCTGCGCGCTATTGGCGCTTTCCGGGCGCGGCGGGAACGGTTGGCTTCATTAGCGCCATGTCCAACCATTTTTGTGAGAATTGCAACCGTCTGCGCCTGACGGCCGATGGCAACGTGCGTCCGTGCCTGTTTAGCGATGCCGAGTATTCGGTGCGCGACGCCCTGCGCCGTGGTGATGATATGCAGGTACTTTCGATTTGGCGCGATGCCGTGGCCCACAAACCGCAGGAACACGCGATAATTGAGGGCACGCAACGATTTATGTCCCAAATCGGAGGATGATCATATGGCCAAGAGCAGGTACGCCGACGCCACCAAGGCCGCTCGCAGGGCCGCGATGTCTGCCCACAAAGTCACGGCCGCGGCGAATGCCGGCAACGCCGACGCGTCCGCGCAGCCGACTTCCAGCGCGGCCACCGAACCCGCCCGTGACGCACGTCGCAACGAGCTGACGCACGTGGATGCCAAGGGCGAGGTGCGCATGGTCGATGTGTCCGACAAGGCCGAGACCCATCGCATCGCCAACGCCGAGGGCACCATCCTCATGCATCCCGAGACACAGGCCATGGTGCTGAAGGACCGCGCCAAAAAGGGCGACGTGCTTGCCTGCGCGCGCGTGGCGGGCATCATGGCCATCAAACGCACGAGCGACATCATTCCCATGTGCCATCCGTTGCTCATTACCAAGAGCAAGTGCGACATTGCGCCCATCGCTCCGGCGGGGACGCCGGCCGAGGACGTGCCCGAGGGCTGGGCACCGGCGCGCGCGGACGGGCAGGTTGGCTTTCACGTACTGGTCACGGCCGGCGTGACGGGCAAGACGGGTATCGAGATGGAGGCCCTGACCGGCGCGAGTGCCGCGTGCCTAACGATCTATGACATGTGCAAGGCGGTTGATCGCGGTATGGAGATCGTCGACGTGCGCCTGCTGCACAAGGAGGGCGGCCGCTCGGGCGTGTGGGACCGCGCAGAGCGTCAGGCTGCTGCTGTTGAGGCCGTGGCCACTGACGGTGCCGCACCCGCGAGCGTACCCGTCGCCGTCGCGCCCGCAGCTCCGACACCGGCCGTCCCCGCGATCGCGTTTATCGGCTACCAAAACTCGGGCAAGACCACGCTCGTCGAGAAGGTTATCGCCGAGCTCACCCGCCGTGGTCTGCGCGTGGGTTCGCTCAAGCATCACGGGCACCACGGCTTTGATATCGACGTGCCCGCTAAGGATACCTGGCGCCATCACCAGGCCGGATCCAAGCACGTGGGCCTCATCTGCGCCACGCGCTGGGCGGAGTACGCCGACACGCGCGAGGGGGACGAGATGCCCGCGCGCGAGCTGCTGTCGCGCTACAACGATGTCGACGTGGTGATCATCGAGGGCTACAAGACCGAGGGCTTCGACAACATCGTGGTCGCGCGCTCCGGTGTCGACCGTCTGCGTGGCAAGAGCTCGCTCGACCTGGTCGACGGCCGCACGCTGGCCCTTGCCTGCAACGAAGCCCTGGCACGCCAGGCCTTCGACGCAGGCTTTGCGACCCGAGCCATCAACATCAACGACGCCCGCGCCATCTGCGACCTTATCCAAGACCATCTGGCCTAAAACCTGCCAAAAAGGGACAGGTTTATTTTGGCAGGTTCTATCTGGGCAAACGTCATTTCCACCACAAAGGGGCCAGGCACCTTTGTGGTGGTTTTTGCTTTGGTAGATTTTTGTGACTTGCCTTACAATCTACCAAGTAGTTCATGACGGGCGAAAAACGGAGAGAAGGGTCCTGATGCGTCCTTAATGTTTCATGCGGATAGATTGATTTGACAGACGGCGACGAATGTCCACCGCCCGTATTCGTATGAAACGAGGAGTCTCCGTGCTCGTATCTCTTCTCTCAAAACCTCACCCTTCGTTGTCCGCGCAGGCTAAGCACCTGGTGGCAATGCGCTTCCTCATATATACCGGCTTTCAGACCAGCTACTTCATCGGCGTCATCGGAACACTCACCTATGCAGACGATGCCTCGGTCGTGGCGACATCGCTGGCCGTCCTGTTTATGAACGTCTTCGTGATCCTGGGATCCTTTGCGGGTGGAGCGGCGCTTGACGCTTGGGGTCCGTGCCGGCATTTCCGGGCGAGTATCTTCGGCACGTTGGCAACCGGCGCGGCAATCCTCGCCTTTGGCAGCGCGACCGGAACAGTCCTTGCCGGCGCGGTGCTCCTGGGCTTTGTGATAGGATTCGCCCAGCCCGTCGCCACGTCCTATCCGGCGTATCTCACCGACGACCCCGTCGAGCTCAAAGGCATCAACTCCGCCATCGCCATGCTCTCCAACGTGAGCATTATCGTCGGCCCCACGCTGGGCGGCTTTGTCGCGGCGGCCGCATCGTCACGCGCGGTGTTTTTGCTCATGATGATCTTTACCGTACTGGCGCTCGTCGCCGGTTGGGGCTTTAGGCCGCAAGCAGGTCGCGTCGCCGCGCGCGAAAGTGCTCCCGCGGATAGCAGCACAACGGCAAGTACTGCCATTCAAAGCTCCGACTCCAATAAATCCACCCGCGTCACCTTCGTGACCAGCATCAAGACAGTCTTTACCAACAGCGTCCTCGCCCTGCTGTTCTGCATTATTTTCCTTTCGAACTTTGGCTATGGCGCCTTCGATCCGCTGGAGTCATTCTTCTACCGTGATGTTCTGCATGTCGGTGTCGAGTGGATGGGCTGGCTCTCGTCTGCCTGCGGCGTGGGCGCGGTGCTGGGCGCCGTGGTCGCGCTCCGCTTGCCGCCGCACCTGGTCAACCTTAAGACGCTGCTTGTGGCGCTTCTGTCCGTGGGCCTGGGAAGTTTGCTCTATGTGGGGACACCGTACGTGGGCGTAGCCCTCGTCGGCCAGATTGCCCTGGGCGTGGCCTGGGGCATCGTCAACCCGCTCCACAACACGATCGTGCAAACGACGGCCCCGCTCGAGCAGCTCGGTCGCGTCAACTCGGTCATGGGCTTTGGCAACATGTTCGCCGGCGTGGCGCCGCTGGCGATTGCCCCGTGGCTGGCGGCGACGTTTGGCGTGCAGCAGACGCTCATCGGGGCGGGTATGGTCGTGACGGCGGTTCCCGCGGCACTGCTGCTGTTTGGACGCCGGCATTTGGATCGTGCCGCAAAGCAGTAAATACCATCACAACATTCGATGAAAATCGCGATTTTGCCGAATAACGTCGAATGTTGTGATGGTTTGCGCCCCGGGTCACGCCATCCTGCGGATCCGGCCGCCACAAAGGGGCCAGGCACCTTTGTGGTGGTTTTCGCTATGGACGGTGCGGTTTCGCTGCAGAACCGCCGGCCCGCCGCCTGCCAACCGCCACCCTCGTTACGTTTTCGCTGCATTTGGGTAAAGCGCCTGCTCCAAGCCGGCGTTGCCTTGTATACTAGAGCGGTTTAACTGTTATGCGGAAGGGAGCGCCTATGGCACTCAGCGAGAAAGACGTGCGCGGTATCGCCGAGTACGCAAAGATCGCACTGACCGATGACGAGCTCGCCCAGATGACGTCCTACATGAACGATGCCGTCCAGATGCTCGAGCCCGTCTTGCAATATGACTTGCCCGACGTGGAGCCCACGTTCCATCCCATCGGAAGCCTGTCCAACGTGATGGGTGATGACCTGCGCGAGCCCGAGCGCGACCTGCCGCTCGACGTCGCGCTCGAAAACGCCGGCAGCGCGCGCGACCGCTACTTCCGCGTGCCGTCCATTTTGGGAGAGGGGGAGAGCGAGTAATGGCGCAGAGCTTCGATTCCCTTACCGCTGTCCAGATTGCCACGGGCGTTGCCGCTGGCGACTTTACCGCTACCGAGGTGGCCCAGGCCTCCCTTGCCGCCATCGAGGCGCGCGAGGGCGGGGTCCAGGCATTCCTGCAGGTGGCGCCCGAGCTTGCGCTCGAGGCCGCCGCGCGCGTGGATGCCGATCGTGCCGCAGGCAAGCCGCTGCCCCCGCTCGCGGGCGTGCCGCTGGCCATCAAGGACAACATGAACCTTGTGGGCACGCGCACCACCTGCGCTTCCCGCATGCTCGAGAACTACGAGAGCGTCTACACCGCCACCTGCGTCCAGCGCATGCTCGATGCCGGCTGCCTGCCCATGGGCAAGGCCAACATGGACGAGTTTGCCTTTGGCAGCTCCACCGAGAGCTCGGCGTTCCACCGCACCAACAACCCCTGGGATACCGAGCGCGTGCCCGGCGGCTCCTCGGGCGGCTCCGCTGCCGCCGTCGCCGCGGGCGAGGTCGCGCTCTCGCTGGGCTCGGATACCGGCGGCTCCATTCGCCAGCCGGCGTCGCTGTGCGGCGTGGTGGGCTTTAAGCCCACATATGGCGCCGTGAGCCGTTACGGCGTGGTCGCCTTTGGCTCGTCGCTCGACCAGGTGGGCCCCTTCGGCCGCACGGTCGAGGATGTCGCGCTGGCCATGAACGCGCTTACCGGCGCGGGCCACGATCCCTACGACTGCACCAGCCAGGATTGCGCCGTCGATTTTACCGAGCATCTCAACGATAGCATCGAGGGTAAGCGCGTGGGCATCATCCCCGCGTTTATGGAGGCCGAGGGCCTGACGTCCGAGGTCAAGGCCGCTGTTCAGCGCGCCGCCCAGGAGCTGCAGAACCAGGGCGCCGAGCTGGTCGAGGTCGACCTGCCGCACCTGGATGCCGCCATCGCCGCCTACTACGTCATCGGCCCGGCCGAGGCGTTCTCCAACCTGGCCCGCTTCGACGGTATTCGCTACGGCTATCAGGAGGAGGGCTGCGCCAACCTGTCCGACCAGAGCTCGCTGTCGCGCGCCCACGGCTTTGGCGCCGAGGCCAAGCGCCGTCAGATGCTCGGCGCCTACCTGCTGAGCTCGGGCGTGTACGACAAGTATTACTACGCTGCGCAAAAGGCCCGCACGCTCATCACGCAGGACTACGACACCGCGTATGCCAAGGTGGACACCATCCTCATGCCCGCCTCGCCGCGCACGGCCTTTAAGTTTGGCGAGATCAGCGACCCCACGCAGATGTACCTCTCCGACCTGTACACCATCTCGCTCAACATTTGCGGCAACGGTGGTATCTCGGTGCCGCTGGGCTTGGGCGAGGATACTCAGCTGCCCGTTTCTGCCCAGCTGGTGGGTCCGGCGTTTAAGGACCGTCAGCTGCTCACGTTTGCCCGCGCCCTGGAGCGCGGCTTTGCCGATGCCGCCACGGGTGCGCCCGCGCTTTCCGTCGCACCCGATTTTGCCGGGAAGGGAGGCGAGCTGTAATGAAGGAGCTTTCCGAGGTCCTGCAGGATTGGGAGGCCGTGATCGGCCTGGAGATTCATACCGAGCTCACCGCACTCGATACCAAGATGTTCTGCAACTGCAAGCTCAGCCACGATGACGAGCCCAACGCCAACGTGTGTCCGGTGTGCTTGGGCCTGCCCGGCGCCCTGCCGGTGCCCAACAAGCGCGCCATCGAGAGCATCGTTAAGGCCGGCCTCGCCACCAACTGCGAGATCCAGCGCCACTCGATGTTCTACCGCAAGCACTACTTCTATCCCGATATGGCCAAGAACTTCCAGACCACGCAGGGTCCGGTCGCCTTTGCCATGTACGGTCACCTGGACCTGGACGTGACTGGTCGCGGCGCTGCAGAGCGCCCCGATTGTGCGTTTGGCGAGGCCGAGGCCCAGAGCCTGGCGAGCGCCTCGGCCAACGCCGAGGGCCTGTCCACGTCCATGACGTCGACCATGCGCGAGGGCAATCAGCGTGCCGGCCATCTGGCCAGCTATGACGCGTCCAACCTGCAGATGCCCGAGCGTCGCGAGGACGGTTCCTACACGGTGCCCATCCGCATTCTGCGCATCCACATGGAGGAGGACGCTGCCAAGATGGTGCACGTGGGCGGTGCCGAGGGCCGCATTACCGCCGCCGCCGAGTCGCTCGTCGACTACAACCGCTGCGGCACGCCTTTGATCGAGCTCGTCACCGAGCCCGACTTGCGTACGCCTGAGGAGGCTCGCCTGTTTATGGAAAAGCTCCGTCGCATCTTTGTGACGCTGGGCATTTCGGACTGCTCCATGGAGAAGGGTTCTATGCGCTGCGACGGCAACGTGTCGCTGCGCCGTCGCGGCGAGACCAAGCTGGGTACCAAAACCGAGCTTAAGAACCTCAACTCGTTTAAGAGCCTGCACGACGGCCTTGCCTACGAGATTTGCCGCCAGGCCGAGGTGCTCGAGGAGGGCGGCATTATCTATCAGGAGACCCGCCACTGGGAGCCCAGCCGCAAGCGCACCGTGGTCATGCGTGTGAAGGAGACGGCCGACGACTATCGTCTGTTCCCCGACCCCGACTTGGCGCCGTTCGATCTGGACGACGAGTTCATCGATCGCTGCCGAGGTGAGATTCCCGAGCTGCCCGATGCCAAGCGCGCCCGTTTTGAGGCCGATTTTGGCATTAAGGCGGCCGATGCCGAGCAAATCGCCGGTGACCCGGAGTTTGCCGAGTTCTTTGAGGCCTCCGCTGCCGGTATGGCTGGCAAGGAGGCCCAGACGGTTGCAAACTTGCTGGTGAACGAGATGATCGCCTACCTTAAGGGCGCGGGCGTGTCGCTCGTCGAGTCCGGCATCGCGCCGGCTCAGGTGGCAGCGCTTGCCAAGCTGCTGGCGACCGATGCCATCAGCTCCAACCAGGCTCACGAGGTCTTTGAGGCCATGGCCCAGACCGGCGACGACCCCAACAAGATCGTCGACGAGCGCGGTATGCGTCAGGTGAGCGATGCCGGCGCGCTGCAGCCGATTGTGGACGAGGTACTGGCAAACTGTGCCGAGCAGGCACAGCAGTATCGTGACGGCAACCAGAAGGTCATCGGCTTTTTGGTGGGCCAGTGCATGAAGGCGAGCCGCGGCAAGGGCAACCCGAAGCTCTTCAACGAGTTGCTGAGAACGTCGCTCTCGTAAACGGGAACCGAGAGGCCGGGCGCAGGGCCTTGCCTCTCAATTTCGGACAGTCCTGACTCACGACGGAGGCGCCACTGGCGCCTCCTGTTCGTGCGGAACTCATTGAGAGGCAAGGCCCTGCGCCCGGCCCCTCGGTTCCGTGGCGACTCGGCCGTTCTGGTCAGTCGGGCTGAATGGAAATAGAGTGAATGGGCGCGCCGTTGGCGCGCCCATTGTTTTTGAAGGTAACTCATTTTGAGCAAGCGCCCGCCCTGCCGGGCTCCCGGGTTCCGTGGCGACTCGGCCGTTCTGGTCAGTCGGGGCTAAATGGAATTTGGTGAATGAGGGTGCCGTTGGCACCCTCATTTTTTTGTGGATGTGGCGCAGGGACGGTCCCTTGGTCACATTTTTGGGCTGTGGAAAGCGAAGCTTAATACTTTTCCCGAGAAGTGAACGACCTTATTTGGACCTCTGAAGCATCGACACTATTTGGACGCTGTTTCCTGCGGTTTTGCCGAGTTTTCCCTGCGGTTTTGTTACTAAAAAATGCGGATGCTTCAGGGGTCCGATTTTGCTCGTTCACTTCTCGGGAAAAGTATTAGACCTCGATTTGCTGGGACGGGGGAGAGTCTTTCTTGGATGCCGGAGATGTACGTTGCGGCAGACGGATTGTCGAAAGTCGGCCGGTCTGCACCCTAAGATTTCCAGAAAGTTAACCATTTTTGACCTTAATAGTTAGTCACACTTAACTTTTATCCAAAAGTGTGCTCATGCAAACTTATTCACTTGGGTGCTGAGGCACCGTGCCGTGTCCAATGCGGCAAAAGGGAGAAGCAACATGAAGAAGCCGACGTTTAACACCCTGCTTGTCGGTGGCGGTTTTCTGCTTGGTACGGCTGGCATCAAGCTGCTCGCCAGCGCTCCGGTAAAGAATGCCTGCGTGCAGGGCATTGCGTGCGGCATGCTGCCGTCGAGTACATCGTGGCGCACGGCATCACTTCGTTAATCGAAGGGCGTCGCGCCATCATCGGTTCCGCGCACTTTGACCGATACGGATCTTGCTGCGATCGTGCGCCTGCGCCGTATGAGCCAGGGCCTCGTTGATCGTCTGACGAGCTCCTACTCTAAGGTGATGCTCACCAACTCGGCGCTCTTGGCACTGGGCAGTACCGGCGCGATTGCCTCGCAGGCATCGTCGCTGCTGCACAACGGCTCGACGATCGCCTACAGCCCGAGCAACGCGAAGGCTTACCTGCGTTAGCAGACGTGTTTGCCCACGTTATCTGGCCTGCGCCCAGACGGCATCGGTGTCGTCCGGGCGCAGGCCTTTTGCATCTGACCTCAATTGATAGCGTCTCTATATAGTGTTGCTATCGAGGATAGCAATTGAAGGGAGCGAGAGCGCCGTGGGTGCTGCTAGCGGCATGGCGCAGGTGAACGTTTGCGTGGATCGCCAGGTCAAGAACCGTGCCGAGGAGGCGCTGCGGCTTTCGGGCGGGTCACTGACCGAGCTCATCAAAAAGGTGGTGGCCAAGGTAGCGCAGGGTGGCGGTTCGTGCGAAGAGGTGTTGTCGGCCGTTGAAGACTAACTGCCTAGTGCTGGTGCCACCTCGCCGCTTGTCGCATCATGGGCGGCGGCGGATCAGCTTTACGCGGACCTGGGCATCGATACATCATCTGCGTCTGATGACCGCAGCTGGGACATAGTCTATCCCGAAGCCATGGATGAGCATTATCGCCAAAAGGGGATGATCCTGTGAGCGGAGGCCCTCTTAAGATCATGGTGGACGCCAACGTATGGGTCGATTCGTTTTGCGCCGACCATAGCGAGTCGCTTGCCGCGCGTGCGTTTATTGGGCAGGCGACGGAGGCGGGGGCATTGCTGTTCTTTCCGGTGCATATCGCCAAGGACGTGCTGTACGTTGTCCAACACGAGCTGAAGCGTAGCGTTCTTGCCGGCGGGGGAGCGCTCGACGAGGCATCTGTCCGTGCAATTGGCGATGCGGCGTTGGCGTTTGTTCGGAACGTGACCGAAAACGCCACGGCCGTGGGTGCAGATGCATCGGACCTTTGGCTGGCCGACAAATACTTAGCGCTCCATCGCGATTACGAGGACAACTTGGTGCTCGCCGCGTGCAAGCGCGCGCAGATCGATTACTTGGTGACCAACAATCGCAAGCTGCTCGAACATGCCGATCTTGCAGCAAAGACCCCGCGCCAAATGATGCCGATTCTAGCTTTGGCCGAACGTGGTGGCGCGGCTATCGGTTAGCGCGAACTGTTTGCGTGGCCTTCGGAACGTCGGCGCTCAGAAGGCCACGCATCCTTTAATTACAAAAGCGCTGCCTTGATGACGGGAGCTTCGACGAGCTTCTCGGCGGCCTTTTCGTCGGAATCGTTTAGTGCTGCTAGACTGCGGTAGACCCACTCGTTGACCTGGGTGTTCTTGACGCCTGCGGTCTGCATAAGGGCGCCTACCTCGCGGATTGCTGCAAGCAGATCGGCTTTGGGACCCGCGAGCTCGACCTCGATGCCGTGGTAGGCGGCCACGCCGCGGTTCTCGCTCACGTGGTCGATAAAGCCCGCGACGGTCTCAAACTGCTGGGCGAGAGCTGCATCATCGTCAGCGTCCAGCGCAACAAGGGCGTTCGATACCGTGAGGGCGGGATGTCCACAGGGGACAAAGCCTTCGATGACATCCATGGCTTCGGTAATGGTTGAGCCCAGGCCTGCGAGGGCATTGATGAGTTGCTGCTTGGTATCCATAACGGTCCTTTCGACGGGTCAATTTTGCTTGGCGAAAATATACGTGACGCGTTCAGTGGCAAAAATGCGAAGTATGGCGCACATTAGGGTCTTCACAGCTCGTGCATAGAGCAGGTGTCTGCCTTTAGAACGTGGTAAGATAGCTATCCACGAGCGGGGTTTACCCCGCGTGTTCCTTGAAAAGTCGACGGTTATCGGGTGTTTGCAGGCCCGATACCATCCAGACTTTCCCAACATTCGGGGGCGACTGGTTTCGACACGATAGCTCTGAGAGAGGAAGCAAGCCGAGGTCTCCTCGCCTCGTTAAACAGGGGTACCGTCAAATTGAATTGACAACAACTCTTCTTTTGAGCCTATGGCTCTCGCTGCTTAGTTTATAGCGGCGCGTCAACCCGGTGATTTCCCCGACACCGGCGCGACGTCATGTTAGGGGAATGCTCCCGCGCACGTAATCGGTATGGCGCGGGCTAAGACCGAACCGGTTGGGATGCCGCGAGCGTGTCGCTGCGCGCAAAGCGTCCGAGACTAAACCAGCGACTGAGCTTGGAGATGCCAATCAGGGGGCTTTCGTGGACCGGAGTTCGATTCTCCGCGCCTCCACCAATAGCTACAGGCAGGTAGGTAAACGCACCTACCTGCTTTTTTATTACTTATAGATACCGCGGAGAATCGAACTCTATGCAGGGCGCGGGCGTAAAGAAAACGCGTAAGCGTTTTTAGCCCGCGGGCGAGGACGCCGGCAGGCGGCCGAAGCCGGTGCGGATTTGCGAAGCAAATACGCGGATTCTCCGCGCAAAGCCTCGACTTCATATGGATGCGATGTTATCGAATCTCAGCCTGCCATGCGCCGCATCAACGGAACCCCAAACCCGCGGAGAATCGAACTCTATGCAGGGCGCGGGCGTAAAGAAAACGCGTAAGCGTTTTTAGCCCGCGGGCGAGGACACCGGCAGGCGGCCGAAGCCGGTGCTGATTTGCGAAGCAAATACGCGGATTCTCCGCGCAAAGCCTCTACAAGGTGGAGTAGTCAATTTGGGACGGGGCTATTTTAGCTACTCCTATAAGCCAGTCGATATTAGTTCCGGTCCCCAATAATTCGTCGACAGTCAAAGGGCAGCTAAAATAGCCCCGTCCCAAATTGACTACTCACGTTGACGCCTCAAGCGGAAGTTGCATCCCAGAATCTACGCTCAGAATGGGATGCATTTTCCGGATGGGTTGTTGGCGGAAAGTCCATCCCGGAATCGCCCCCCAGAACGGGACGCGCTTTCCGCCAGCCGCCCCGTCCTACTCAACTCCAAAACCCATGCGCTCGCCATCTCAAAACTGGGTAGAAGAAGGCCAAAACGAAACAGTAGGAGGTCAACATGACGGCAGAAGATAAGGCAAAGAACGCCGGCAAGGTCGCGCTCGTCTTGGAGGGCGGCAGTTTTCGCGGGCAGTTTACCGCGGGTGTGCTCGACGTCCTCATGGAAGCCGGCGTCGAGATTCCGGCAGTATATGGCGTATCGGCCGGCGCCCTCAACGGCGTGAACTACAAGTCGCACCAGATCGGCCGTGCCAACCGCATCAACCTGACTTTCTGCAACGACAACCGCTTCATGGGTGCCGCATCGTTTGCGTCCACGGGCTCCATCGTGGGTTACGACTTCATCTTCAACGATGTCCAGGACCGCTTGGATCCCTTTGATAACGAGGCATTCGACGCGAGCCCCATCGAGATGTACGCCGTCGCGACGGACATGCTCTTTGGAACCGCTGCATACCTGCCGGTCAAAAGCGCCGTGCTCGACCTCGATGCCGTGCGCGCCTCGACGTCGCTGCCGCTGGTGACGCCGCCGGTCGAGATCGACGGGCACAAATACGTCGACGGCGGCGTAGCCGATTCGGTCCCCATCGAGCACGTGCTGGAGGAGGCCGGCTTCGATCGCGCGGTTGTCATTGTCACGCAGGACCGCTCGTACGAGAAAAAGCCCTACGAGTTTATGCCTGCCGCACGCGCCCGCTATGCCGACTACCCCTATCTGCTCGAGGCTATTGAGACGCGCCACGACCGCTATAACATCCAGCGCATGCATCTGTGGAAGTATGAGCGCGAGGGCCGCGCGCTGGTCGTTGCCCCGCAAAAGCCTGTCGAGGTCGGTCACGTCGAGCACGATCCGACAAAGCTTCTCGACCTGTATATTCAGGGTCGTCAGGAGGCAAAGCGTCTGCTAAGTGATATCGAGGCATTTGTCGAGCGCTAGCGTCGCGACATCATTACCGATGGACGACATGTGCAGAAAGTCTGGTCAGAGCCAAAATACCTGTTGACTCGGGCGACGGGCGGGGTAATATAGACGGGTTACTTGCAGAGCCCCGTGAATCTCTGTAACAACACGTACTGTACATGGAGGAGTCTAAGTGATTTCGAAATCGACTCACTACGCCAAGCAGGGCGAGGTCCAGCGCAACTGGGTTCTCGTCGACGCCGATGGTGCTGTCCTGGGCCGTCTTGCCACCCAGATCGCAATGATCCTGCGCGGTAAGAACAAGCCCCAGTTCACGCCCAACAGCGACTGCGGCGACTTCGTTGTCGTCATCAACGCCGATAAGGTCCAGCTTACCGGTAACAAGGCCGACACGAAGACCTATTATCGCCACAGCGGCTACAACGGCGGCCTCAAGGCTGAGAGCTTCCACCAGGCTATGGAGAAGCACCCGGAGAAGGTCATCGAGCGCGCCGTTCGCGGCATGCTGCCCAAGACCACCCTCGGCCGTGCCCAGATGACCAAGCTTAAGGTCTACGCTGGTGCCGAGCATCCGCATGCTGCCCAGAACCCCACGAAGATTGAGCTGGAGGCTTAAAGATGGCTGAGAACACCGTTGTCTACCAGGGTACCGGCCGTCGTAAGAACGCCGTCGCCCGCGTCCGTCTCGTCCCCGGCACCGGCAAGGTGACCATCAACAAGCGTGACGCCGAGCAGTATTTCGGCCGTCATCAGCTCGTTGAGAACGCCCTTGCTCCCTTCAAGGTGACCGATACCGCCGGTCAGTTCGACGTTATCGCTCTGTGCGATGGCGGCGGCATCTCCGGTCAGTCCGGCGCTCTGCGCCTGGGCATCGCTCGCGCTCTTCTGAACGCTGGCGACTACCGTGCTGACCTCAAGAAGGCCGGTTTCCTTACGCGCGATGCTCGCGTGGTCGAGCGCAAGAAGTACGGCCTCAAGAAGGCCCGCCGCGCTCCCCAGTTCTCCAAGCGTTAAGGTTTTTCTCCTTACGAGATACAATGTACAAGCGGGGCCTGCCGATTGCTCGGCGGGTCCCGCTTTTCTTTTTCGACTAGGGTGGGCGAGTGCGTTTTGCCCACTTGGGAAGGAGCGATCCTATGCCCCAGAACATCTTTGGCACCGACGGCGTCCGTGGCGTCGCCAACGCCGACCTCTCGTGCGACCTCGCGTTTCGCCTTGGCCGTGCGGCGACCAAGTTCCTTGGTCCGGACATTTGCGTTGGCCGCGACACGCGACTTTCGGGCACCATGCTCGAGAGCGCTCTGACCGCTGGCATTATGGCCGAGGGCGGTCGCCCGCACTGCTGCGGCGTTATCCCTACGCCGGCCGTGGCGCTGCTCACCGTCCAAAACGACCTCGACGGCGGCATCGTCATCTCCGCTTCGCACAATCCGCCGGAGTTTAACGGCATCAAGTTCTTTAGCCGCAAGGGCATGAAGCTTCCCGATGCCGTTGAAGAAGAGATCAGCGCCTGGGTCATGTCCGAGGAGGCCATGGCTGCCGACACGCTGCCGACCGGCGCCGGTGTGGGCCACATCATCAAGATGAAGGACGCTCGCAAGGCATACGTCGACCACGCTATCAGCACCCTCGACGGCCTTAGGCTCGACGGCCTGGTCGTTGCCGTTGACTGCGGTCACGGTGCTTCCTGCCAGACCACGCCTGCCGCGCTTCAGCGTCTGGGCGCTACGGTCCACGCCATCAATACCGACTACTGTGGCACCGACATCAATGTCGAGTGCGGCTCCACTCATCTTGAGCCCCTGCGCGAGCTCGTGCTGCGCACCCACGCCGACATCGGCCTGGCCCACGACGGTGACGCCGATCGCGTGCTGTTCGTGGACAGCGAGGGCAACGAGATCGATGGTGATTACATCCTGGCCATCTGCGGCTCTGACCTCGCCGCTCGCGGCAAGCTCGCCAACTCCGAGATCGTCTCGACCGTTATGTGCAACTTGGGCTTTTCCATCGCTATGAAGGAACAGGGCTTTGAGATGGTGCAGACCGCCGTGGGCGACCGCTACGTGCTGGAGCGCATGCTCGCGGACGGCGCCGTTATCGGTGGAGAGCAGTCCGGCCACATCATCTTCCTGGAGCACAACACCACCGGCGATGGCCTGGTGACGGCGCTGCAGCTGCTGGCCGTGCTCAAGCGCACTGGCCGCACCCTCACCGACCTTGCCGGCATCATGAAGAAGTACCCGCAGGTGCTCGTCAACGTGCATTCCGACAACAAGGCCGGTCTGGACGATTGCCAGCCCATTTGGGACGCTGTCGCTGCCGCCGAGAAGGAGCTTAACGGTCGCGGCCGCATCCTGGTGCGCCCGAGCGGTACCGAGCCGCTGGTTCGCGTGATGGCCGAGGCCGAGACGCACGAGCTGACTCAGCGTGTCGTTGACGACATCGTCGAGGTTGTCAAGCGCGAACTTCCCTAATGGTCAAAAACCAATGCCAAGTGGTAAACTACTAAAACTGGTTTTGATTATTGGTATGTCCAAGGGGGAGCATGTTCACTAAAGTCCTAAGGTCTTTTGGTATGCGTGGTCGGGTCCTTACGCTGGATGCTCCCATCTCGGGCGATGTCATTCCGCTTTCCGAGGTTAACGACCAGACGTTTGCCACGGGCCTTTTGGGCCAAGGCGTTGCCATTCGGCCTACGGGCACGCGCGTGATTGCACCTGCGGATGCCAAGATCGAGGCGATTTTTCCAACGGGACACGCCGTTGCGCTCAACACGGTCGATGGCTTGGATGTTTTAATCCACGTTGGACTCGATACCGTTCAGCTCGAGGGCAAACACTTTACCGTGCATGCACAGGTGGGCGATATCGTCCATAAGGGCGATGTGCTTATCGAGTTTGAACGCGAGGCAATCGAGGCCGAGGGCTACGATGTGACGGTTCCCATTTTGGTGTGCAACTCTGTTGAGTTCTCGAGCATCAAGGGCTCCGTCGGCGAGCATGTCGAGGAGATGGATCAGCTCATCGTCGCTCGCGAGCGCTAACTCGTTCGCTTGCCCTTTGGCCTACAATTCAAACACGTTTACGGAGGGCGCCCTTGAAAGAGGGCGCCCTTCGTGGCAAGATGAAAAATGTCCGAGGCTAAAAGGCTTCGGGTCACCGTGGACGGGCAGGGGCCTCGACGCGGCTAGACACGAGATACATACATTACGCGACCTCGCCCTGGTGGCCGCACACGTTGGTTGCGGCCGACGCAGGCCGCGGGCAAGTGCTTGTAAGGGGAGCCTTGCCTCTCTTCTACGAGAAAGGATGCGTAATGAAGATCATTAAAGCTAAAGACTACGAGGATATGAGCCGCAAGGCCGCCAATATCATCTCGGCGCAGGTTATCCTTAAGCCCGATTGCGTGCTCGGTCTTGCCACCGGCTCCACTCCGATTGGCGCCTACAAGCAGCTCGCCGATTGGTACAAGAAGGGCGATATTGACTTCTCCGAGGTCAGCACCTATAACCTGGACGAGTATCGCGGCCTTTCGCACGATGATCCCCAGAGCTATCACT
This sequence comes from Collinsella sp. HCP3S3_E11, assembly GCF_052067375.1. Classification (NCBI taxonomy): domain Bacteria; kingdom Bacillati; phylum Actinomycetota; class Coriobacteriia; order Coriobacteriales; family Coriobacteriaceae; genus Collinsella; species Collinsella sp. HCP3S3_E11. The sequence continues at coordinate 39,208 of NZ_JBQHQI010000008.1, forward strand.
ACTTCATGCGCGAGAACTTCTTCGATCACATCAACGTCGATCTGAATAACACGCACGTGCCCGATGGCTCCAACCCCGATGCCGCCGCTGCCTGCTCCGAGTACGATAAGCTCGTCGCTGCCGCCGGTTACCCGGATCTGCAGCTGCTCGGCATTGGTAATAACGGTCATATTGGCTTCAACGAGCCCGATGACCACTTCTCCAAGGGTACGCACTGCGTCGACCTCACCGAGAGCACCATTCAGGCCAACAGCCGCCTGTTCGATAGCATCGACGACGTTCCCCGCCAGGCTTACACCATGGGTACCCAGACCATCATGTATGCCCGCATGATCCTGGTCGTCGCCAACGGCGAGGCCAAGGCTCAGGCTGTGCACGATATGTGCTATGGCCCGGTTACGCCCGAGTGCCCGGCTTCGATCCTGCAGCTGCACACCAACTGCGTCGTCGTTGCTGACGAGGCTGCCCTTTCGCTCTGCGAGTAGTACAATCCGAGCGATTTGTTATTGCTTTGTTACAGGCTCCCGTTCTGCGGGGGCCTTTTTTATTATGCATATGCGGGACGGCGGCTAGCTTATAGACTCATGGGCCCTTATGCTGCGTCCGTCCGCAATATCTGCCAGCGGAATCAGAATGAGCGCGGGCTTTATGGTGTGCATAACATTAGCTTGCCAAAAGCTTGACGGTGGTGCCTCGTATAGTGTGATGCATTCTCTAGCATATTCTATTCAAATATGCTACTAATGAGTCGCAAACGGTAGCAGCGCGTAGGCGAGTTGCGCAACAAAATATTACAAGCCCCATTGCGTTACACTGCCAAATGAGTGGGACATGCTGGCAAGCGCATTGACCTGCGCAAAGACCGGTTGGTTGGGGGAAAAGTTTCAATCGGCGCTCGCTGAACAAAAACTTGCCAAATGCGAACCGAAAGACAACCTAAAATTCTGCGTCGTTCGATTTACGGGATGGCTTGGGCTGTCTTGCGATTACGGTGTCCATGTGGCCGAGGTAAGGAGCGAGCATGATGAACGGGCTGAACGATACGGACGATCTCGAATTGGCGCCATTGGGCACAGGTTATATGGTCCGACGTGATCGCCTGATGAGCGAGTTGATTGTCAAGGGCCGCAAGGCGGGCATTGTGTTGCTCTATGCACCAGATGGGTTTGGGAAAACATCGATATTGCTTCAGTACACTCAGGAAGTCAAAAGCGACCCGACGCGCGGTCTGGTACGAATCATCGAGGCTGACCGCGCGATTGCCCGCGAGGTGTTTATGCAGCTCGAAGTGGTCACAGATGAACTTGAGGACAAACCGCGATCGTTGATTGCGATTGATAACGTCCCCAACCTCGATCAGCAAGATACCGAGGAGCTTATCGATCGAATTCGAGGCCTGCGCACTATGGGGATCGGGGTCTTTGTCACCTGCCGCCCCTCAAATCGCCAGTTGATTCGCGGGCTGGGTGACTCGGTCAAGATCAATGCGCAGATGCTCAAGGTGCATGCCTATGAGTATTCGGCTTGGGCATCGGCGTTCTCGATTAGCACGTCGCTCGATTTTTACCAGCTCACACAGGGTGTTCCCGAGTTGGTCTCGGCTATGCAGACGGGGCTGTACGGAGAGGGCGACGTTGCCAGCTTGCTCGAAAACGAGATTGTCAACGTATACGGTGCGGCACTTGCCGATATGGCATCAATCGATAACGGCGCCCTATTTAACGTGGCGTGCGTGATGGCCCTGATGGGCGAGGGCAAGATTGCGGAACTTGAGGCATGCGGTGTCAGGCTCTCCATGATCGATCAGTCCTATCTTGTTCGTGATTATCCGATTTTTGGTGTCGATCCGGTCGACCGAAGCTTTACGTGTATGGGCACCGAGGATAACGCGCGCCTGAGATTACGAAAAATGGTTGCGGAAATTCGTCCAGAGCTCGTTATGCGCGCGGCACGCATTCTGCTCAAGGCGGGCCGATGCGATGCTGCCATGGATTTGGCAGATGCCTTTTTGGATCGTGACGCCGTCCTTGAGCTTGCTGGACAGTATGGTGTCGATTTGGCTCTGACTGGGCATGGAGGGGATGTCTGTCGCGCGGTACTGAGGACGACGGATGCCGACAAGCCCGCGTTGGAGCCGACGCCCACCGAGGCACTTGGTGTCTATTTGGCGGCGGTAAGCGTTTCGAATACTAAACTGGCCCGGTATATGGCCTCGATTGTCGAACATGCGAGCGCACAGTCGGTCCGCGAGATTGATTTGGTTTCTTGGAAAGTCGCCCAGGTGCTTACGGTCGTCTGTTATGGAGATTGCGAGCTTGGGCTTCCAGCCAATCCTGCTCTTCCAAAAAATGAGGCATCTTGTGCTGCGCTCGATATGCTGTCGGCGCATATCGAGGTTAAGAGCCGGCTGACCGAACAGGCGAAAGACGGCGCAGCACTTTCGGGACTCAAGGCGAACAAGGTATATGATTGCGAACTCGATATTGCAGAGATTCTCATACGGTCAGATCGGATGTTGATGGAGCTCTTCGATGGGTCCTTTATGGGAATCGATGAGCGTGACGACGAGATGTCTCGAACACGGGAGGCACTCGATGCTCGTGGGCTTAAGGCACCGGCTGTCTGGGTGCGTATGGTGCTGGCGGCACGGCGTCTGCTTGCAGGCCTGCCAATGACTGACGATACGGCGTTTAATGAGCTCGATCGCTTTGCCGTGCGCGTGCGTGACAATCAAATCCAGCTGTTTGGCCTGCTACTTGAAGGCTGGCAGGCGCTCGCCGAGGGGCGCCCGGTCAACGCGAAGTTCCGCGCGGTCCAGGTGCTCAAGCTTGCTGACGAGTCGATCGCATATATGCGCGACAACGCGTTGCTGTTGGAGCGTGCATCAAGCCTTCGCAATACGTCGATGGTGTCGGTACGAGAAGAGGCAGAGCTGCTCGACCTAAGTCGGACACAAGTCGGCGGCGCGGAGGCTTGGGTCGTAGCACTGCATTTGGCGTCTGCGGGCCGTGACAGCGATCTTGCCGCCTGGATGTCTATGAATCGTTCTGGGATTCTGGAGCCAGCGTATCGGCTGTTTGCACGCCTTGCGATGCATTGCTTGGGCGAGCCTGCTGCCAAGATTCGAAAGAAGCTCCCGGTGCGTGAGCTATCGCGATATTCGCTGCGCGACGATTTGGAGGGAGAGAGCGAGCGGCTGTTCCAGGTCGGCGAGGTCGAACCCGTCGACGCTATCGATCATATCGAGATTCGCATGTTTGGCGCGTTTCGTGCCGAGCGCGACGGATTTCCCATCACAGACAAGATGTGGCGTCGTAAGAAAGCGGCAACGCTTGCCGAGCGGCTTGCGTTGGGTATCGATTCGTTTGTCGATCGCGAGACCTTGGCTATGGAACTGTGGCCACATGCCGAGTACAGTAGCGCCCGTAACAACTTGTATTCGACTGTGTCACGCTTACGATCCGCTTTGGGACCCACGCCAGATGGCAAGTCGTGCGTCCTGATCCAAAACGACTGCCTTGGCCTCAACAGGGATTACGTTAAGACCGATGTGAAGCTATTTGAGCAGATAAGCCGCGAAATTCTGGGTAATCGCACAAGAGTGCGTGGGCCTCACCTGGTCGAGCTGTGTCTTAAGATCGAACAGCTCTATACCGGACCGCTGTATATCCCCAACGGTTGCAATCCGACGTACTTTTTGCGCATGCGCCGCATCATGCAGTCGAAGTTTATCGACTGCATGATAGTGGGAGCAAGCGCTGCGTTGGAAGAAAACGACCTGCAGTCGGCAATCTGGCTGGTAGAAGCGGGGCTACGTCAGGAGACCGCACGCGAGGACATGGTGCGATGCGCCATGCGCGTGTACGGAGCGGCGGGGAGACGCCGCGATATCGTCGAGCTCTATAGCGGGCATATCCATCATCTTAAGGAACAGGTCGCAGGCGTTCCCGAGCCCGAGACCAAGCGTCTCTACGAGCGTCTGGTCGAAAGCAGGGTCAACCGACCGTTCATTGAGCGATAAAAAACGGGCGCCCGCATCATTCGGGCGCCCGCAGGCTTGCTCTGTGTGAACCGATCGGCCCTTAGACGAGCTTGATCTTCTCGATATCCTTGCGCGAGGACTCTCGATACAGCGAGAACTTGCGACCGATAACCTGAACGACGTCGGCGTGGCAGCGCTCGGCGAGTTCCTCGGCGGCCTCGCGGGCAGAAAGGCTAGAGCCGTCCAGCACGGAGCACTTAACGAGCTCGTGCTTTTCCAGGTAGGCGGCCGTCTGCTCGACGGTACCCTCGTTGACATCGGACTTACCGATGATGATGGCGGGGTTGAGGTGATGGGCCATGCTGCGAAGCTGCTTGACCTGGGCTCCTGTCAGTGCCATGGGATCTCGCTTTCTATGTATGGGGCGCCCCGCGATGGGGCCTTAATCTACGTGAGCTGTCCCACGATAGCGCAGGAACGGCGCGGTGTGGAGCGCGTTTGCCAGTTCGCAAAGAATGCGGATGCCGGGCGGGTAGACGATGCATACTTTAGATGGGCTACGGTCGGGGCGCAGAGACCGGCTCCCAGGCGATGAACGCCCATCGGACCTTGCGGATGTGGTCGAGCATGTAACGTCCCTGCGGCACGCCCTTGGATCCCGGCTCGCCGGCATGGGGGTTCTCGATCATATGTTGGGCGATATAGTCGCGCAGACGATCGATCTTATCCTCGTTGCCATGCTCGAGCATACGGGAGAGGTCCGCCACGCCGGCCTCGAGGCTATCGAAGGTGTCACGACGGGGCGATTCAAAATACGTGACCTGCGGTAGTGCGCCCATCTGAATAAGGATGTTAAAGGCGTACACAAAACCATTGCTACGGGTAACCGAGGCGCCGATGGCATTCATCACGTGCAGGTCATAGCGCGGGCTGGAGTTGGCGACCATCGTGACAGCACAACGCCGCCGAGCCGTACGGTCGAGCTTGGCAAGCGCGCCTTTTAGGTCGTTCGTAGTAACCGAGCGACTCGCAAAGGCAACATCTACCGCTTTCGCGACCGGTCCAACCAAATCCCAGTCATCATCCCAAGCAAGCTCAAGCGGTGTAATGCGATCCTCGAGCCCATAGTACTCAATGCCAGCATCAAGCGTGCCCAACATAGCAGGGGAAAAATCAGCGGCAATCACGGGATGTCCAGCCTGAGCAAGCGGAATAGCAATCGACCCAGCCCCACACCCCATATCCAGCACGGATTCACCAGGCTTTAACGCCAACAGCTTCATAAAGTCCCGGGCATACGGAGCAGTCTCAAGCGGCCGAAAATGCCGAGCCCGCTTATCCCATTCAAAAGAATCATCAGCCCGCCGCCGACCAGCCTGCAAGCGCATCCATTCGCCATTCCAATCCGCAGAAAGAAGCTCAGATTGAATTACACCATCAGCCACGGGCCATCCCCCTTACAACAAAAAAGCGGCCCCTCCCAAAAGAAGAGCCGCAACAAGCATATATCAGAAAAAGAACCGTTCCAACGCCAAACCGCCGCACCAGCCAAGTGGTGCAGGAGCGAAGCAACTGCAACCGGGATAGAACCCAACTGAGGTCCCGTTGTGCGGGAGCCCCGGGGAGGGCAAATATATAAGGTCGATCGCGAGTTCTGCACGAGCCGGAGAGCACTTAATGTGCTCTCCGTGCGAGTCAGGACTGTCCGAGCAGGCGACCTTATATATTTGCCCTCCCCGGGGCTCCTCGCCAGTCCCCTCAGCTAGTTCTTGAGCGAGTTCAGCGGCGCCGGGAAGCGTCCACCGCGGTGGGCAAGCACGGTGCCGGCGTTGGGGTTCACCGGCATGATGGGCGCACGGCCAAACAGACCGCCATACTCGACGCAGTCGCCCACGCCCTTGCCGATGGCGGGAATCACGCGCACGGCCGTGGTCTTATTGTTGATGACGCCGATGGCCATCTCGTCGGCGATAATGCCGGCGATAGTCTCGACCGGGGTGTCGCCGGGAATGGCGATCATGTCCAGGCCAACGGAGCACACGCAGGTCATGGCCTCGAGCTTCTCGAGCGAAAGCGCGCCGGCCTCGACGGCGGCGATCATGCCGGCGTCCTCGGACACGGGGATAAAGGCGCCCGAGAGGCCGCCCACGCTGGAGCTGGCCATGACGCCGCCTTTCTTGACGGCATCGTTGAGCATGGCGAGAGCGCAGGTCGTGCCGGGGCCACCGCAGGTGCCCACGCCGATGATCTCGAGGATGCGCGCGACGGAGTCGCCGACGGCAGGCGTAGGCGCCAGCGACAGGTCGACAATGCCTTTCTCGACACCTAGGCGACGGGCGGCCTCGCGACTCATGAGCTCGCCGGCACGGGTGATCTTAAAGGCGGTCTGCTTAATCTTTTCGGCGACTTCCATCATCGATGCGGAATCGGGCAGCTTCTCCAGGGCTGCGGCCATAACGCCGGGGCCCGAGACGCCTACGTTGATGACGGCGTCGGCCTCGCCACCGCCGTGAACGGCGCCCGCCATAAACGGGGAGTCCTCGACCATGTTGGCAAAGCAGACAAACTTGGAAGCACCGACGGAATCCTCATCTGCCGTAAGCTTGGCGGCATCGATGATGGTCTGAGCCGCCATGAGCACGGCGTCCATGTTGATGCCGGCGCGCAGGCTGGCGACGTTGACGCTGGAGCAGACGCGGCTGGTGGTAGCGAGCGCCTGGGGGATGGACTGGATGACGCGGCGGTCGGCGTCGCCGATGCCCTTCTGGACGAGTGCGGAGAAGCCGCCCAGGTAATCGATGCCGAGCGTCTCGGCCGCGCGGTCGAGGGCATGCGCGATGGGGGTGAGGTCCTCATCCTTGCAGCACGCGGCGATCTGCGCCACCGGGGTGACGGAAACGCGCTTGTTGACAATGGGGATACCGTACTCGCGCTCGAGGTTCTCGGCGGTCTCGACCAGATGCTCAGCCGTGTGCGTCACGTGGTCGTAGATCTTCGTGCACATGCGGTCGAGGTTCTCGTCGCCGCAACCCATGAGCGAAACACCCATGGTGATGGTCCTGATGTCGAGGTTCTGCTCCTCAACCATGCCGCGGGTTTCCGCGATTTCTGCGGGCGTGATCGCCATCCTTGCACTCCTATCTGCCAAAACGAGCATAGTCTTGTCTATTCTAACGTGCCGCACGTGCCAAGTGGCGCATGCGGCACGTTTTGGTGCTCGGTTGTTTCCGTTGTGTTACTGCCCAAAGACCTCTTCGGCGATACGAGCGCTTTCGGCGGCGTCCTTGGCGTAGTAGTCCGCGCCGATCTGCTTGGCGTATTCGGGGGTGAGTACGGCGCCGCCTACGATGATCTTGACGTCCGGCACCTCGGCATGAAGCAGTTTGATGGTCTCCTCCATAGCGACGACCGTGGTGGTCATAAGCGCCGAGAGGCCGACGAGATTGATGTCGCGCTCCCGTACGGTCTTGAGCACCTCCTGCGGGTCGACGTCGCGGCCTAGGTCAAAGACGGTATAGCCGTAGTTATCGAGCAGCATCTTGACGATGTTCTTACCGATGTCGTGGATGTCGCCTTTGACGGTGGCCACGCAGATTTTGCCCTTGTCGGCAATCTCGCCGGCGGGCATCCGGCGCTTGATGGTGTCAAAACCCACGCGCGCGGCCTCGGCCGAGGCCATGAGCTGCGGCAAGAAGAACTTTCCCTGGTCAAAGAGGACGCCAACCTCGTCGAGGGCGGGGATAAAGTGGTTGTTGATGAGGTCCATGGCGTCGTGGTCTGCCAGCAGACGCTCGGTCTCGGCCGCAATCTCGCCTTTGCGGCCCGAGACGACCATGCGACGAATCGGGTCGTCGTTGCCGTCGGTGCCAGCGGCGGGCACAGTGTCGGTCGATACTGTCTGAGCCGCCGCCGGGTTCGAGGCGATCTTGTACGGATCGGTCCAGCCGGCGTAGCGCTCGATGTATCCGGTCGAGCCCTCGTCCTCAACGCTCAAGACGCGATAACTGTAGACGGTATCCATAAAGCGCTTGGAGCCCGGGTTCATGATGGGGGCGTCCAGGCCCGCGCCAAAAGCGGCAGCCAAAAAGACCGAGCCCAGCAGCGGGCGGGCGGGCAGACCAAAGCTGATGTTCGACACGCCGAGCGCGCATTTGACGCCCAGACGCTCCTTACACAGGGACATGGCGCGCAGGATCTGTTCGGCTTGGCGTTGATTGGTCGAGGCGGTCATGACCAGACAGTCGATGAGGATGCGGTCCGGTCCGATGCCGTAGCGGGCGGCCTCGGCCACGATGCGCTCGGCGATGGCGAAGCGAGCCTCGGCGGTATCGGGAATGCCGCCTTCGTCGAGCGTGAGGCCGACGACGTTGGTGCCGTAATGGGCGACCAGCGGAAAGATCTCATCCATGATCTGCTGCTTGCCATTGACCGAGTTGATGATGGGCTTGCCGGCGTAGCGGCGCACGGCGGCCTCGACGGCTGCGGGGTCGGTGGAGTCGATCTGCAACGGCAGCAGCGTGGAACCCTGGAGCTGCTCGGTGGCCTGTTGGATGATCTTGACCTCGTCGATCTCGGGCAGGCCCACGTTGACGTCCAGGATGTCGGCGCCTTGCTCCTGCTGGCTGATGCCCTGGCTTACGACGTAGTCCAGGTCGCCGTCGCGTAGGGCCTGCTGCAGGCGCTTTTTGCCGGTGGGGTTGATGCGCTCGCCGATGACGGCGATCTTGTGGCCGTCACAGGGGAGGTCCACCACGGTCTGGGCGCTTGTGACCGACATGCTGGGCTTGCGGCGGCGCGGACTGGGCGTGTGGTTATCGATAAGCGTGCGCAGCGCTGCCATGTGCGCCGGCGTGGTGCCACAGCAGCCGCCCACGACGCTTACGCCGTCGGCGATCATGCCGGCGACGGCCTTGGCGTATTCGGGGGCCTGGATGTCAAAGACGGTGTTACCGTTGTCGTCCACGTGGGGGAGTCCCGCGTTGGCCTGCACCATAACGGGCTTGTCGGTAACGGCGAGCATGCGTGCGGCGAGTCCTCGGAGCTCGGCCGGTCCCTGGCTGCAGTTGATGCCCAGGACGTCGGCGCCGATGGCGTCGAGCGTGATAGCGGCAACCTCGGGACTCGTGCCCAGGAAGGTACGGCCGTCCTCCTCAAAGGTCATGGTGGCAAAGACGGGCAGGTCGGAGTTCTCGCGGCAGGCAAGGACTGCCGCCTTGATCTCGGCAAGATCGGTCATGGTCTCGATAATAAAGAGGTCCACACCCGCGTCGACGCCAGCGCGCACTTCCTCGGCAAAGAGGTCATAGGCCTCGTCGAAGCTGAGGGTACCCAAGGGGCGAAGCAGCGCACCGATGGGGCCGATGTCGCCGGCGACGTAGTGGGCGCCGGCCGCGCGGGCGCAGGCGACGGCGGCGGCAAAGACATCTGCCACGGTGGCGGCACCGTCGAGCTTGTGGGCGTTGGCGCCAAAGGTGTTGGCGGTGATCACATCGCAGCCGGCCTCGACATACTGACGCTGAATATCGGTAATGACCTGGGGCTCCTCAAAGTTGAGCAGCTCGGGCAGGGCGCCGGCCTTCATGCCGGCCGCCTGCAGCATGGTGCCCATGCCGCCGTCGAACAGCAGGTGCCCCGTGCCCTCGATGGCGGCGCGCAGGCGATCGTCCTTAATGTAAAGGTCGTCGATCGTGCGCGTCTTGTACGTGGCGCCCTTGCGGCGGGCAGCATCAACGGGCGCCGCCAGCGCGGCGCCGTCCAGATCATGAGTGATAAGCGGAGTAAACATCGGGGGCTCCTAATGGCTGGAATAGCAGGTGGTGTGGGCGGCGCGGAAGCGGCAGTGCTCGCGCATGCGGCAGATATTGCAGGTGGGGCGACTCTGGGCGTCGTGGACCTCGCCGTCAAACAGGCCGATCACCGCGGTCACGCTCTTTGTGGGCATGAGCAGGCTGGTAGGTGTGACGGTAAGCCCGATGAGCCGCGTGGCGTTGAGTGCAGCCACGATTGAACGCTGAGCCGCAAGCGGGCAGTCGCCGTAGCCGGGACTGAAGCGCCAGTTACCGGCGAGTCCGTGTGCGGCGGCCGCAGCCTTGACCTGCTGGTCCATCTGCTCGACGGCAGCTTCCACATAGGCGGAGCACGCGGCATCGAGCACGGCTCCCTCTAGGGGCTGCTGGGCTCCCGTGGTGCGCAGGCGACGCTCGGCGTCCATGCCGAGGGTGCATGCCATGAGCGCGGCAAAGCGGGCGTCTTTGAGATGTCGATAGATATCGCGACCGCGCAGCTCAACGTTGGTTCCAACCAGACGGATGCTGGGCTCTCCCTGCTCGTCCACGCCCATGGCATCGACGGCAAATACGCGGCGCACGCCACGGGGCTCAATGTCCAGTTCCAAACGTTCAACGACAAGCTCAATACGCTGCGACAGCTCGGGCTCAATCTGCTGGCCGCCGTAACCCAGATACCGCAGCATCTCGGCACGATCGACGCGGGGATGGTGGGCATCATCGATACGGTAGAGCGCCGGCGACGCAAGGTCGGCCGGCACTTCACCAAAAGCTGTATCGATGTGCGGTTTTTCCATTACCCCAGGCGCTCCATAATGGTTGCGGCGATCGCAGGACGATTCATAGTGTACAGGTGCAGGCCGTCGGCGCTGTGCTCCTTAAGGTCGCAAAGCTGGCGGGCTGCATAATCTACACCGGCTGCCTGCAGGCTCTCGGGGTCGTTCTCGTATTTGGCGAGAATCTTGATGACGGGGGAGGGCAGCGACGCGCCGCACATAAAGACCATGCGGCTGATCTGCGACTTGCCCATAAACGGCATGATGCCTGCGGTAATGGGCACAGTGATACCGGCCTTGTCGGCAAGCTCGCGAAAACGGTAGAAGCACTCGTTATCAAAAAAGAGCTGCGTCACAAAGAAGCTCGCGCCGGCGTCCTGCTTTTGCTTGAGATATTCGACCGAGAGGTTGAGATTCTCACAGGCAATGTGGCCTTCGGGGTAGGCTGCGGCGCCCACGCAAAAGCCGGCGTCGACGAGCTCGGGGATGAGATCGCGGGCGTAGGCGTAGTCCGAGGCGGGCTTGTCATTCTCGCTCGCGCCGGCGGGAAGATCGCCACGCAGGGCCAGCACATTTTCTACGCCGGCGGAGCGGTATTCGTCGATCTTGGCGGCGATATCGGCATGCGTGCGGCCAACGCAGGTGAGGTGCGCCACCGAGGGCGTATCGAATTCGCCCGTAATCATATGCGCGATGGGGGCGGTGGTGGCGCCGTTGCCCGAGCCGCCGGCCGAGCAGGTGACCGAGACAAAGCTCGGCGAAAGCTTGCACAGATTACCAGCCACCTCGCGAGCCGTGTCGAGGGTAAGCTCGCCCTTGGGCGGGAACATCTCAAACGAAACGGGCGTGGTGCCCTGGGATGCTGCCTGCTTAAAAACCTCGTCGACGCGCATATCGTGCTCCTTTAGATACATTAGCGTGATGTGTTGTAAGGATTCTACAGCACCGCTGCGCTACGGCGGAGTTTTACTCGCTATTTGGAAATATCAATCGAAGATGTTTCGCTATCGGCATTCCCTATAACAGCGTAGCTAATTTGGAGCTTTTTTATCCCATGAACCAGGTACGCAGGGTAGTCTTTTTGGGACGGGGCTTTTTTAGCTACCCAATCCGGCGCCTCCAAAGCTTGAGACCATATTTAAATAGGGCAGCTAAAAAAGCCCCGTCCCAAAAAGACTACCCTTAAACCATGCGGAGAGATCTGCAATTTATACAGTTGATTGACTGTTGAGGGTGGCAACATTGCCGCGATGCGGTAACCTCATTGATTAGTTTCGCGACGGCAACATAACGGTAATGTCGCGGAAACACGGCGAGTCTAAGCTATGACTCGTTCGTTAGTAATCAACACCGCTTCTCACGCGGTGCCGATACGAAGGGAGTTCCGTATGGCCGAACTTACTGACCGCTTCGGGACCATGGTGTTCTCTGAGGAAGTCATGAAGGACTACCTCCCCAAGGACATTTGGAAGCGCCTTGCTGCAACCCTCGAGGACGGTGAGCCGCTCGATCTGGATGTGGCCAACGCCGTTGCCCATGCCATGAAGGTTTGGGCCATCTCCAAGGGCGCGACGCACTACGCGCACTGGTTCCAGCCGCTTTCGGGCATTACTTCCGAGAAGCACGACAGCTTCCTCGAACCCAACCACGACGGCACCGCTATTACCAAGTTTACGGGAAAGAACCTCATCCAGGGCGAGCCGGACGCCTCCAGCTTCCCCAACGGCGGCCTGCGTGCCACCTTCGAGGCCCGCGGCTATACCGCTTGGGATCCCACCAGCCCCGCCTTTATCAAGGACGATGTCCTGTGCATCCCCACGGCTTTCTGCTCCTACACGGGCGAGGCCCTGGACAAGAAGACCCCGCTGCTGCGCTCCATGACCGCGCTCTCGCGTGAGTCCAAGCGCGTATTGGCGCTGTTTGGTAAGACCCCCAAGAAGGTCGTTCCTTCCGTGGGCGATGAGCAGGAGTACTTCCTGATCAAGAAGGACGCTTACCGCAAGCGCAGGGACCTGGTCATCACCGGCCGCACCCTCTTTGGTGCTGCTCCCTGTAAGGGCCAGGAGCTCGAGGAGCACTACTTTGGCGCTATCCGCCCCACCGTCTCGGCTTATATGAAGGACCTGGACGATGAGCTGTGGGCGCTTGGCATTCCCGCCAAGACCAAACACAACGAGGTCGCTCCCTGCCAGCATGAGCTCGCCCCCGTCTATGGCGAGGTCAACGAGGCCATCGACCAGAATCTGGTCATGATGGAGAAGATGAAGCTCATCGCCTCCCGCCACGATTTGGTCTGCCTGCTGCACGAGAAGCCCTTCGAGGGCATCAACGGTTCGGGCAAGCACAATAACTGGTCGCTTGGCACCGAGTCCGAGAATCTGCTCGATCCGGGCGACACCCCGCTCGACAACCTGCAGTTCATCGTCTTCCTCACCGCGGTGATCGAGGCCGTCGATAACTATCAGGAGCTCCTGCGTGCCTCCGTTGCCTCGGCCGGCAACGATCATCGTCTGGGCGCCAACGAGGCTCCTCCGGCGATTATGTCCATCTTCCTGGGCGACCAGCTTACCGAGGTCGTCGAGAAGATTATCGATGGCAAGGCTTCCGTCCATGCCACGCGCGGCGTGCTCGACCTGGGCGCCGATACCCTGCCCAAGCTGATGCAGGACAACACCGACCGCAACCGCACCTCTCCGTTCGCCTTCACCGGCAACAAGTTCGAGTTCCGTGCCTGCGGCTCCGAGCAGAACGTCTCCGACTCCAACCTGGTACTCGATGCCGCCGTGGCCAAGTCGCTCAAGTCCTTCGCCGACGCACTCGAGGGTACGCCCAAGGATAAGTTCCAGGACGCCGCGCTCGAGTACTGTAAGAAGGTGCTGACCGATCACCAGCGCATCCTGTTCTCCGGCGACGGTTACTCCGACGAGTGGCCCATCGAGGCCGAGAAGCGCGGCCTTGCCAACAACAAGACCACGGCCGACGCTCTTCCCGCCTTTGTTTCCGATAAGGCTATCGCGCTCTTTGAGGAGACGGGCGTTCTGACCAAGGCCGAGGCTCAGTGCCGCTACGACTGCAAGCTCGAGAAGTACAACAAGCTCATGAACATCGAGGCTACCACGATGATTCGCGAGGCACGTCGTACCTATCGTCCGGTCATCACTGCCTATGCCACCAAGGTCGCTAAGGGCCTTGAGACAATTCGTGCCGCCGGTGCTGAGGCCGCCATGCAGTGCGAGCAGAACACGCTCAACAAGCTCTGCAACGGTATCACCGCCATCAACGACTCCATCAAGGCGCTCGACGCCGTGCATCAGAAGGCCGAGGCTCTCGATGGCCAGGAGCAGGCCAATGTGTATGCACACGAGGTCGTTCCCGCTATGGATACGCTGCGTGCCTCCGTGGATGCCATGGAGGAGATCGTGGCCGCCGACTACTGGCCGGTCCCGACCTACGACGACATTCTGTTCTACGTGTAGGGCATAGCCAGCATATCGTCACGGTATTAAGCCGGGGTCCGCATCGCGCGGGCCCCGGCTTTTTGATTGCGAAGGACGCTTTGGAGTCCGTTTTGCCGCCGATTTGCCGGGGTCCGCACCCTGTCGGGTTCGAATCCCGGCGTTGGGGTAGAAAAAAGCCCGCCACCGCGAGGGTAACGGGCTTCTCGTTTCAAATGGTGCCCCCAGCGGGATGTCCGCGGGCGGCTGGCGCCGCCCGCTTCCGCTGCGTTGCTTCGCTCCTTGCGTGCTGCGCTGGAAAACGCTCACGCGTTTCCTCAGCTCCGTACCCTGTCGGGTTCGAATCCCGGCGTTGGGTAGAAAAAAGCCCGTCACCGCGGGGGTAACGGGCTTCTCGTTTCAAATGGTGCCCCCAGCGGGATGTCCGCGTGCGGCTGGCGCCGCCCGCCTTCGCTGCGTCGCTTCGCTCCTTGCGTGCTGCGCTGGAAAACGCTTCGCGTTTCCTCAGCTCCGCACCCTGTCGGGTTCGAATCCCGGCATATGGGTAGAAAAAAGCCCGTCACCGCGAGGGTAACGGGCTTCTCGTTTTAAATGGTGCCCCCAGCGGGATTCGAACCCGCGATATCCACCTTGAAAGGGTGGCGTCCTTGGCCGCTAGACGATGGGGACAGCGGGAAAGAGTATAGCAGACTTTTTTATCCGTTCACATATCGTTGGCAAACTGAAAAACCACCACACAGGAGCTGGCCCTCTCCCCCCGATCTTCAAAAATCTCAATCTATAACATCTGGGCGGGTAAATCGGCCTTATCTGTTACAGATTGAGACAAAATGCAGGCGTCGGGACGAACGTCTCAATCTGTAACAGTAAGACGACCTTTGGTGGTCTAGATGTTACAGATTGAGACAAACCGCTGGGACGGGTCAAAACCACCACAAAGATGCCTGTCCCTTTGTGGTGGCGGGGCGTTAGGGGAGGAGCTTCATCGCGGCGTCGTGGGCGGCGTGCTCGTAGGTGTCGTCGAGGGGCTTGAGCGGCAGCAGGGCGGCGGCCTGTGCATCGCCACGGCGCTCAAGGGCATGGGCGATGAGCCAGTCGGCGAGCTCGGGGTTCTTGGGCAGTGCCGGTCCGTGTAGGTACGTGCCGATGACGCCCTTGTAGATGAGGCCCTCAAGGCCGTCGTCGCCGTTGTTGCCGGTGCCCGTGACGACAGATGTTCCGAGCGGCGTGGCCTCTGCATCGAGCAGGGTGCGGCCGCCGTGGTTCTCGAACCCCACAAAGGGCTCGGGTGCCAGGTCGGTCTTGACGGCGACGTTGCCTATCAGGCGGTCGGAGCCGCGCACGGTCTCGGCGGCGATGACACCTAGACCCTCGATGCGATTCTCGCCCATATAGTACGAACGACCGAGCAGCTGATAGCTGCCGCAGATAGCGAGCAACGAGCCGCCGTCCTCAACATATGTCGCAACCTTGTCCTTTTGAGCGAGCAGCTCGTGTGCTACAGCCAACTGATCGCGGTCGGCACCGCCGCCCATCATGACGATGTCGGCGTCGGTAAGATCGAGCGTCTCGCCCATGCGGACCTCGTCCACGCGCGCGGGAATGCCGCGCCAGGCGCAGCGGCGCTCGAGGGCGATGACGTTGCCGCCGTCGCCATAGAGGTTGAGGGCATCGGGATACAGATAGACGATGCGCAGCGGGCGCGGAAGCTCGACCGGCGCAATATCGGTGGGGACGGCGCTGCCATCGGTGCGTGTTACGGCGCAGGAGGCAACCGAGCTCGCATCGGCGTCTTTAAGTCCGTCGAGCTCTTTGACCAGCGGCGGGAATGCCGTGTAATTGGCGACGGCGTAGAAGGTGTCATCGGCGGCCTCATCTGCCACGGCGCCGATCGCCTGCTCGATATTCGAGATGATGGCGGCGTCGATGCCGGCGTACTTCAGGCGCACCTGCATGTCGTGCGCGCGCGTACCCCCGGCAAAGGCGATAAGCCCTGGGGTATCGGCGATGCGCTCGAAGTCGACGTCGTAGATCCACGAGACATCGTGGCCGTCGGCGTCGTTGTCATTCAGGAAGAAGGCGCAGAGTCTGCCGCCTGCCGTTTTAATGGACTGGATCTGGCGATCGAAGCCCACGGGATTTTTGGCCAGGTTTGCCTCGACGGTACGGCCGGCAATCTCCCAGCGGCCCATGCGTCCGCCGGCGGGGACGTAGGCATCGAGCGTGGGCTGCAGATGCGCTGCGTCCACGCCCAACTCGCGCGCCGCAAAGAAGGCGGCGGCAACGTTGTAGACCATGTACAGGCCGTTGTAGCGTGTGGCGATGTGCGTTGCGGGCGCTTTTGCCTCGGGTCCAAAGGCCAGGTCAAAGCCGTAGCCGTCGCAGCCGAGCTCAACGCCTGTCACGCGACGGACCAGCGCGGGGCGACCCCAACCGCACGAAGGACAATGATAGGCGCCGAGCTGGCCGTACTGAACATAGTCGTACTCTAACGGCGCGTTGCATTGCGAGCAAAAACGCGAGTCGCTAATGCGATCGGACTCGGTGCCCGTGGCGCCGTCGATGCCAAAGGCGATGCTCACATTGGGGACGCGTGCGGCGATCGAGGCGCAGAGCGGGTCGTCGGCGTTATAGATGAGCGTCGTTGCCGGCGAAAGCTCCAACGCGTGGGCTATGACGTCCTGGGTGTGGTCGATCTCGCCGTAGCGGTCCAGCTGGTCGCGGAACAGGTTGAGCAGCACAAAGTACGTTGGCTTGAGCTTGGGCAAGACGCGCACCGTGTAGAGCTCGTCGCACTCAAAGACGCCCACGCGCTTGCCGCTGCCGGCACGCTTAAGATCGCTGCGGCCCTCGAGCAGGGCACCCACCACGCCCGGCTCCATGTTGTTGCCGGCGCGGTTGCATACCACGGTGGCGCCGCTGGCGGCAACGGCGTCGGCGATGAGGTTGGAGGTGGTGGTCTTACCGTTGGTGCCGGTGACCACCACGCTGCGGTCGACAAGGCTCGCGAGGTCGCTTAGCAGCTCGGGGTCGATCTTCATGGCGATGCGGCCGGGGAGTACGCCGCCCTGGCGCTTAAGGATGGAGCGCAGCCCCCAGCGGGCGATATCGCTCGAAGTGCAGGCGAGAGATGAGCGGAAGTTCATGAAGCCGTTCCTAACGTGAATGACATGGTCGTGGCGATCGTGCCGTTAAAAGCCATAACGGCGCGCAAATTCCTGGGCAAGCTGCGATACGTCTTCGCAAGCGTTGGCCCAGGGGGCAAAGTCGGGAGTATCCGAGATGATACCGTCGGCCTCCCAAACTGCCTGGTGCGAAAGGTCCCAGGGGTCGTGCGGCTCGGGCCGGCAGGGAAGGTACGGCGTCTGATACATGGGGTTCAGCAAAAAGAACGCGCCGCCCTCGCAGCGGTTGGCAAACTCACGCAGGGCGCGTGTCGCCGGGCGCATCTTGTTCGTTTTGAACAGCAGGATCGTGCGGGCGAGTAGGTACCAGGGGGAGTTCTCAAGGGCATCGGCCCCCATCTGCTCCTCGAGCTGGTGGGCCAGGGCAAAAAAGCCGTCCTCGTCTTCCAGACGAGCGAGGGCGAGTAGCACGGTGCCGGCAGCTCGGGTGGGATAGCCTTCCGCCTTAAGAACACGGCGAGAATAGTTGACGGCAGCACGGTAGCGAGCGCTCGCCATGCACAGCTGCGAGATGGCCTCGAGCGTGTGGAGCCACCCGATAAGCGCCGGCTCGCTCACGGTGAGATCGGCCGCCGTCACGCCGTCTGCCAGCACCTTGTTGGTCCAGTAGTGCGGGGCCTCCATATCGAATCCGGGCACGCTTTGCCGCAGGTAATCGGCTGTGGTCGCCTCGAGCTTCATCAGGTCGCCCAGGCAGGCGTCGACGGGCGTGTCCGCCAAAATGATGGCAAGCAGCTGGGCATCGAAGACATACGCATCGACGCGGACGATCTTGAGCAGCTCATCGCGCATATCGTCGAACAGGCGGTTGCGCGTCTGCTCAAACTCCTCATCGCTGCCCATATCCTCGATACGATGGAGCTCGTCGAGCAGGTGGCGGTGAACGCCGGCATAGGAAAGCAGTGCCTGGGCATGCTCGGTCTGCGCATACTTATGAGGGTTGACGCTCACGTCGTTATGGACAAGATCGCGTGCTGCATCGGTGAGTTCGGGGTGCGACGCAACGTAGGCGCGCTCCAGGTAGGCGGGGATGTAGACGCTCGGATCCATTAGAGGTCTCCTCCCTTAAACGGCAAGCCCTGCTCGGCCGCCCGCAGGATGCGCTCGTCAATCTGGGAACGCACGATATCGTTGGTGGCGACCCAGGCGGCAAAGCTGGCGTTGTCGGGGGCGCCCAAGCCCTCCTGCAGTACCGGCGTCGCTTCGGACAGCGCAAGGACAAGCTCGTCGGTGGAGCCCACGCCCACGTTGACGCGGGCATAGACGCCATCGGGAAACTCGGTTTGAAAGTAAAGCGCCTCGGCTGCGTGCGGGCACGAGCGCGCAAGGATGCGCAAGTAGTGTTCGGCGCCCTCGTAGTCCAGCTCGCGCCAGGCAGCGCTCATCAGCGCGATGAGCGTCCACGGGTCTAAGTCGCGCTCCGCGTCCTTGGGACGACGGCGCAGCGGCGTGTTGGCAAGATAGGGGACGGAGTGGGCAGAGCGAAAGCGTTTGAGCTCCTCGGCGGGGTATTCGAGTTTTGCCATGGCGAGCATCGCAGTGTGGCGGACACCGGCCGGATCGTTGGGGGCAAAGTCCAGGCTGCGGTTTGCGGTTTCGAGCGACAGGCGGTAACGGCCGCTAATGAGGGCGCGCGACGCAAGGGCGGCAAGCCAGCGCAGGTAGGGGCGGCGTGTAAGGTCGCCTGCGGCCTCGCGCTCGTAGGGGTCCTGCGCCGAGGCGATCTTGAGTGCCAGGTCGTGCTCGACTTCATCGCGCTTGGATACCAAGTACTGTACGTACTCCTCGTTGGAGTTAGCGGTGAGGGCGGTCAACATGCGCTGAGCGTCCCAGTTGGTCGGGTCGAGTGCGGCTGCCTCGCGAAGCATGTTTTCGGCAGCGGTCTCTTCTTGCTCTGCCTGGGTATCGTCAGGGATAAAGGGAATGCGGTAGTCGACAGCCTCGACTACCTTGGCAATCAGATGTCCGGCGCGGTCGCGGTCGTGCACGATGAGCGGCGCGGGGTTGCGGGTGAATTGTTCCATCAGACGCTCTACGGCAGGGCCGTCGGTGAGCGGGATATTGTCGCGGCGCAAGGCCTCAAGAACGAGGCGATGGCAATCTTCTTGAATGGGATCGAATGCCATGGGGCCTCCTTTGCTGCGGTTAGGGTTCAAATGTCTCTATATAAGGTTCTAGTTTACCCGCATGAGGCACATTGGGAGTGCCGCACTTGGACATGCACCTTTGCACCACGAAGACGGATGTCGCATAAATGTCGGCACCTTGGACGACCGAGTGGTATCACGGTGCCGCAAACGGTCGATTTTTGGCGGCGAACGGTGTGTCTTTTGGAGGGGCACAGTCCTGCCCTGGATATGTGGTCAACCTTGATAAAACGTTTGCCCAGCTTGGGAGTATGAATGCCGCATAAGGGTCTTCAGGGATAGAAAAAACGTTTCATCATTGTCGACTTTCGGTAAATAACTGACCAACCAGAACGGTAAAATAATGTTTGTCTGAGCGTTGAGACGTTTAGACATCGCGCATTGTCATCGCCGGCAAGGCGCAAAACGGTCCTAACGGAGCCAATCGGGTGCTCCGTTATATACGCAAGTCTAAGAGGGGCTTGTTTAGGAGGCACAGTATGGGACGTTTTACCAATCCTCGCGATCTGTACTTTGGTGAGGGCGCTCGCCACGAGGTGAAGAACCTCAAGGGCAGCAAGGCCATCATCGTGACCGGCGGCGGCTCCATGCGCCGCGGCGGTTTTTTGCAGGACGTCGAGGCCGACCTCAAGGAGGCCGGTTTCGAGGTCAAGCTGTTCGAGGGCGTCGAGTCCGATCCGTCCGTCGAGACGGTCATGAAGGGCGCCGAGGCCATGACCGAGTTCCAGCCCGACTGGATTATCGCCATTGGCGGTGGCTCGCCCATCGATGCCGCTAAGGCTATGTGGCTGTTCTACGAGTATCCCGAGGAGACCTTCGAGGAGGCAGTCGTCCCGTTCTCCTTCCCGGAGCTCCGTCAGAAGGCTCACTTCTGCGCCATCTCCTCTACCTCCGGCACCGCTACCGAGGTCACCGCGTTCTCCGTCATCACCGACTACGCCAAGGGCATCAAGTACCCGCTGGCCGACTTCAACATCACCCCTGATGTCGCCATCGTCGACCCCGAGCTCACCTACACCATGCCCGCCAAGCTGTGCGCTCACACCGGTATGGACGCTCTGACTCACGCCATCGAGGCCTACGTCTCCACCGCTGGCTCCATGTACACCGACGCCAACGCCCTGCATGCTATCCGCGAGATCGTCGAGTGGCTGCCCAAGTCCTATCAGGGCGATCATGAGGCCCGCCAGCACATGCACGACGCCCAGTGCATCGCCGGCATCGCCTTCTCCTCGGGTCTGCTGGGCATTGTCCACTCCATGGCTCACAAGACCGGTGCCGCCTTTGAGGGCGACCACATCATCCACGGTTGCGCCAACGCCATGTACCTGGGCAAGGTCATCCAGTTCAACGCCAAGGACGCTCGCGCCAAGAGCCGCTACGCCTTCATCGCCAAGGAGATCCTGCACCTCGCCGGCGAGACCGAGGACGAGCTGGTCGAGGCTCTGGTCCAGGAGATTCGCGACCTCAACGACAAGCTCGACATCCCGCAGGGCATCAAGAACTACGGTGCCAAGGGCGTGAAGGCCGACGAGTCCATCATCGATTACGATGAGTTCGAGGCTAAGAAGCACGACGTTGCCGCCAACGCCATCCTCGACGCCTGCACGGGCTCCAACCCGCGCCAGCCGTCTCAGGAGGAGATGGAGCAGCTGCTCGAGTGCGTCTACACCGACACCCCGGTCACGTTCTAATCGGCACACATTGTTCTGATAAGGGTCTCGCGCTCTGTGCGCGGGACCCTTTTTGCTATGGTGCAATCTAACCTGTCCTCAATGCGCCAAGTTGCCACAAGGGGACAGGTGGCTTTGCACCAATCGTTGTTTGATGAAGGGCGGATTCTCGTATGGCGCTTCCTATGGTTTATGGCGGTCCCGGCCGGTATGTTCAGGGGTCGGGCGAACTTTCGCGTCAGGGCAGATATTTGTCATGGTTGGGCTGCGCTGCCTATGTCTTGTTTGACCAGGGCACCGAGGATCGGCTGTGCAGGCAGATCGTCGATGGATTTCTGGACGAAGATCTAAGCGAGCCGTTCTTTAAGATTTACAACGGTCCGTGTACGGAAGAGGCCGTTGTCGAAATGGCCAAGGAAGCCCAGGCCGAGTGTTGCGACATGGTGGTCGGCATCGGTGGTGGCAAGATGCTCGATATCGCCAAGGCCGTTGCGTTTTATGCCGAGTTGCCGTTGTGCGTATGCCCCACGGCGGCTTCGATGGACGGCCCGTGCAGCGCGATTTCGGTGCTGTATCACGAGGATGGGTCGTTCGACCGCTATCTGATGCTCGAAAAGAATCCAGATTTGGTTGTGGTCGATACCGGCGTGGTCGCGGCAGCCCCGCTGCGTATGACGGTCGCTGGCATGGGCGACGCACTGGCAACGTATTTCGAGGCGCGTTCGTGCGCCGCGGCGCACGGCGCCAACGAGCACGGTGGCGCGCCGGGACACTTGGCCTTGGTTGCGGCTCGTGCCTGCTATGACACACTCATGGAGTGCGGCGTCGCTGCCAAGCGCGATCTCAAAAAGGGCCGTATATCGCCGGCGGTTGAGCGCCTGATCGAGTGCAATATCCTACTCTCGGGCGTCGGCTTTGAGAGCGGTGGCCTAGCGCTTGCCCATGCCATCGCCAACGGCCTGACGATTCTGCCCGAGTGCAAGGCCATGCACGGTGAGGCCGTGGCATTTGGCCTGGTGGTGCAGCTTCGTTTGGAGCGCGCTCCCGAGCTTGATCAGGTGCTCGAGTTTTGCCGGCGCGTTGGTCTGCCGACGACACTCGAGGAGCTGGGCCTTGGCGAGATTTCCGATGCCGACCTGCTGAGCGTTGCGGACGCAACTTTTAAGAACGAGCGCAATATGGCAAACGAACAGGCCAAGGTGACCAAACAAAAGCTCGTGCAGCTCATGTGCGAGGCATAGCTTGGCGCTTGATTGACCTTGTGCAATCGAGGCGGCGATAGGCCATTTGTCTCAAAGATGCGCCGCATGTAATTTGCCCGAGGCGTGGGCCGATGGCGTATCATTATCTCTTGCTTGTTTGCACTGCTCAGGGAGGGGCCGCGCATGGCGCAGGAACACGATCTGTTTGATGACATTATCGAGATCAGCAAGGGTTTCGACTTTCTTAAAAACCCGCTTGGCGGTGTGACCGATGCGCTCGATCCGTCGGCGCCGCAGTGGAATCCCGCCGACTACAAGGAGCGTCCGCGCGGCAACACCATTCCGTGCCTGACCTGCAAAAACGAAAAGAGTGGCTGCTCCGCGTGCATGGATGTGTGCCCGGTCAACGCTATCGAGGTCGAGGAAGACTCCATCGAGATTCTCGACTCCTGCCGCAAGTGCGGCCTGTGCGCCGCTGCCTGTCCGACCGAGGCAATCATCTCGCCGCGCCTGGCGCCCAAAAACCTGTATGACGACATTGTCTCGGCGGCAACGAGCCACGAGACCGCCTACGTCACCTGCACACGCGCCCTTAAGCGCATGCCGCGCGAGAACGAGGTCGTCGTTGCCTGCGTGGGCGATATTACGGCCGAGACCTGGTTCTCGGTACTGGCGGACTATCCCAACGTGAGTGTGTACCTGCCCCTGGGCGTGTGCGATAAATGCCGCAACACCGGTGGCGAGGATATCCTGGGCGAGGCGATTGCGAAGGCTGAGGAGTGGTCTGGCACGGGTATGGGCCTGGAGGTCGACCCCAAGAGCCTCAAGTGCCATAAGCTCCGCGAGTACGAGCGCAAGGAGTACATGGAAAAGATTGCCCGCACGACGGGTCTGACGGTGACCAAGCTCAACCCGGCGACGGCGGCGCTGGCCTCGGTGACGCAGAAGTTGAAGGCCCATCGCCATCAGATCACCCAGCTGGAGCGCACGCTCAACACCATGTGCGGCACCACGACGGCAAAGCGTCGCCGTTCGCTCACACATGGGCGGCAGCTGGTGCTTTCGACACTGCAGAACCATCCCGAGCTTGCCCAGAACATGCAGGTGAGCACGCCGGAGTGCGACTTTGACAAGTGCACGTCGTGTGGCGAGTGCGTCAATGTATGCCCCACGTTCGCCTGCGATTTGGTGGGAAGCGGCCGCTTCGCGTTGGAGTCCACGTATTGCTTGGGCTGCGGTGCCTGTGTCAAGGTTTGTCCCGAACATGCGCTCAAGCTGGTCGAACACGATGCGTCCAACTTGGTTGTCGTCGACCCCGAAGCCGAGGAAAAGGCCGCTCAGAAGGCCAAAGCCCACGAAGAGGCCCAAAAGGTAAAAGCCGAGGCGAAGGCCAAGCTCGACAAGATGCTCGACCAGGTGGAGAAGCTCGCGGACTAGCCAGCTACCCCAATCTCTGCTTCATTTGCGCCGCCGCGGTGTCCGGATTCGCCCGGATGCTGCGGCGGCGCTATACTTATGCAGTTTGAAGTACCTGTACCAAAAGGAGCTGTCGTGTCCCTTTCCATCGGTATCGTGGGCCTGCCCAACGTGGGCAAGTCGACGCTGTTCACCGCGCTTACCAAAAAGACCGGCCTTGCCGCCAACTACCCGTTCGCCACGATCGACCCCAACGTGGGTATCGTCGATGTGCCCGATAGCCGCCTGCAAAAGCTCGCCGACATTGTCAACCCTGGCCGCATTGTGCCGGCTACGGTCGAGTTTGTCGACATCGCGGGCCTGGTGAAGGGTGCCAACGAGGGCGAGGGCCTGGGCAACCAGTTCTTGGCAAACATTCGCGAGACCGACGCCATCTGCGAGGTCGTGCGCTACTTTAAGGATCCCAACGTCATGCGTGAGGTGGGTCGCACGGGCGAGTTCGTCGATCCCGCCGGCGATGCCGACACCATCATGACCGAGCTCATCCTGGCCGACATGGGCACGCTCGAAAAGCAGCTGCCTAAGCTCGAGAAGGAGGCCAAGCGCGACAAGGAGCTCATGCCCAAGTTTGAGGTCGCCAAGCGCCTGCTCGCCTGGCTCAACGAGGGCAAGCGCGCCGCGTCCATGGAGATGACCGACGAGGAGCGCGCCGCTGCCAAGGGCCTGTTCCTACTCACCATGAAGCCCATCTTGTATGTGGCCAACGTGGACGAGGACATGCTCAACGAGGACCTTGCGCCCATCGATGGCGTCAAGCCGCTGCCGATCTGCGCCAAGATCGAGGCCGAGCTTTCCGAGCTCGATCCCGAGGATGCGGCCGACTACCTGGAGAGCCTGGGCCTGGAGCAGCCCGGCCTGGACGTGCTCGCGCAGGCAGCCTACAAGCTGCTCGGTCTGCAGTCGTTCTTTACGGCTGGCGAGATGGAGGTCAAGGCCTGGACGGTGCGTCAGGGCGCGACCGCCCCGCAGGCCGCCGGTGTCATCCATACCGACTTTGAGCGCGGCTTTATTAAGGCCGAGGTCATTGGCTATGACGACTACATCGAGCTCGGTGGCGAGCAAGGCGCCAAGGCTGCAGGCAAGCTGCGCATCGAGGGCAAAGAGTATGTCATGGCCGATGGCGACGTCGTGCACTTCCGCTTTAACGTGTAAGGACGGCGAGCATGTTTAAATATGGAAAAAAAGCTGGCTACATGGGCATCGCGCTGCTGGTGCTTGCAGTGCTTCCGCTGGTGGTCGCAGCGTTTGTAATCCCCAATATTGGTCCCGAGGTGGCAACAAAGTTTAATGCTGCCGGTGAGGTGACGCGCTGGGGCAAGAGCTACGAGCTGCTGGCGCTGCCGGTACTCAACCTGCTGCTGAGCGTGGCGACGTACTTTACGGCGGGACGCCAGGCAAAGAACAATGAGGACTCCGCCGCCATGGCGCGCATCGTGTGCGAGCGCTACCTGCGAAACGGCTGCATCACGGGCGCATTCCTCAACGTAATTAACGTCTACTTTATGTATTCGGCGATTACCGGCACAGGCTTTGGCCTGGGCTTTTAGCTTGCGCCTTTAGGCAACGAGCCTGCAAGCATATTCGATGGCTGCTGCGAGGCCGCCGCTCGATCGTGGTTGAAAGACCACATCGGCGGCGGCCTCGTTTTCGTATCCGGCACCGCGAAGGCAGAGCGCGATACCGGCTTCCAAGAGAAGGGGCAGGCCACACTGGCTGGTTACGATTACGGCAGCCTGATTGAGTGAGCAGCCGTGCGCTTGGCATTGGATGGCAAGTTCACCTTGCGCCGGGCAAGGGACCAAAACGGCGGCGACGCGACTTGATAGCAATGCAAATGCTGTGCGCTCATCGGGCGAAAGGCATTCTGCTTCAACGACGACGAGCTTGGGCGGTGCGCTGTTTGTGCGAAGTGTGGCTCGGTACATGCGGACCGAAGAACCCGACATAGAAAACTCCTGTATATTGGGCAAAACGTAAACTATAGTTTACGTTTTTGTTTTGCTCCATTTCAAACTCGTCTGCATGAACGAACATGCGAAACAGATTCTTGGCGAGCGAGTCGAGCGGACGCGCAAGGCCCTTGGTATCTCCAAGGTCGATTTTTGCGTGGCGGTTGGAATCAGCCGACCTTATCTCGATCAAATCGAAAGCGGAACGGCAAACAGCACGCTCGAGATTTTATTTAAACTTGCGCCCGCGCTTGGCATGACGGTGTCAGAGCTCCTCGAGGGCATTGAGTAGGCGTTTTTGCTAGATTTGTCGTTTGCTGAACGGGTCCCCCCGACGGCGGCGTGCAAAAACCCGAGTATTCAGCATCCCTCAATAAATTGACAGCAACCGAAGGCGCAAATACGATGCTTGCTGTTTTTGATTATCCACAAAATTCATTATTATGAGGAATATTAGACGCATGGGACGAGCCTATCGAACCGAAAAGCGATTTACAGCTAGCGGTTTTAACGTTTCCGGAAGGGGCGGGTGCTGAAAACTCCGCTTTTTGCACGTTCCGAGAGGTACCACGTGCCCTACAAGGCCCAAAGAGGCAGATTTTGTTTTAGCTACACCATCGGGATGCGGTCATGGTTGACCTGGCTGTAGAACAGGCGCTGAATCTCGGCCGCATCACGTGACTGGCCGAGCGCCCACATGGTCTTGGCCACGAGCGTTTCGGTGGTCATATCGTCGCCGCGCAAAATACCCGGATGGTCGGCGTAGGCACGGCCGACCTCATAAACACCCAGATCGAGGCCCTCTTCGGGGACCTGTGTGGTCATAACGACGGTGCGACCCGAATCGACCCAGCGGAAAATTGCTTCTTGGAACGACTCGCCCGACTCACCAAACTCGGGGATACCGCCAATGCCAAAGGTCTCCAGAATCACGGCGTCGTAGCTATCGGCAAGGGCGTCGAGGATGCCCGGGTTTACGCCGGGCGTAAGCTTGAGTACAAATACGCGCGGATCGATGCTGTCGTAGAAATGCACCGGGTTTTCGCCCTGATGCGTGCCGTGGAGCCCGTTGCGCACGATGCGGTCGTTGCGGATGTAGGCAATGGGCGGATAGTTGACGCTAATGAACGCGTTAAAGCTCATGGTGCGCTGCTTGCGGGCGCGCGTGCCGGCTATGGCCACACCGCCAAACACGATTGAGACGTCGTGCGAATGCTCGTCAAGCGCATAGAGCAGGCTCTGGTACAGATTGAGCTTGGCATCGGTAAAGGGGTTGCCCATGGGCTTTTGCGAGCCGGTGAGCACGATGGGCTTGGGGCTGTCCTGAATCAGGTAAGAAAGTGCCGCCGCGGTGTAGCTCATGGTGTCGGTGCCGTGCAGAATCACGAAGCCGTCGTGGTCAGCATAACCCTCGACGATGACGTCGCGGATCCGCATCCAGTCACTCGGGCGCATATTGGTGCTGTCGATGTTCATGGGCTGCACCACGTCGAGCTCGCAGAGGCCCGAGATCTCGGGGACGCTCTGGGCGAGTTCCTCACCGGTCAGGGCGGGGGAGAGGCCGTTGCCGTCCTCGGTCGATGCGATGGTGCCGCCCGTGGCGATGAGAAGGATGCGCTTCATGCTGGTATTCCTATCGTATTTGCTGCCCCAGAGGCGGAGTCGTTCGGCAGTATTGTGGCACAGGGCGTCCAATGTTCAAACGTATTACATCATCTGTAACGTTTGGTAACACTTCAATTGCCGTCAAATAGGGGCCCAGGTCGTGCGTTTGCCGTGCGCTGATGGCTGCGAGGGACGAGAAACCCCATATAACGTGTACACTATGAAAGTTATTCTCGTTTATTCGCGCGGGTGGGCATCGGCTCCCCGCCAACAAGAGGGGGAAACCATGGATCAAAAGGCTTCCGCAAAGGTCCTCGTACTCGACTTTGGTGCGCAGTACGGTCAGCTCATTGCCCGTCGCGTCCGCGACCTCAACGTGTATTCCGAGATTGTTCCCTGCGACATCTCGGCCGATGAGATTCGCGAGATGAACGCCTCTGCGCTCATCCTTTCCGGCGGCCCGGCCTCTGTGTACGCCGAGGACGCTCCGTCCATCGATCCTGCCATCTTTGACCTGGGCCTTCCCGTCCTGGGCTTCTGCTACGGCCATCAGATCACGGCCGTGACGCTCGGCGGCAAGGTCGGCCACTCAGAGGTGGGCGAGTACGGCCGTGCTACCATCACACGCACGGCCGGTGCCAAGCTCTTTAACTCTACGCCCATGCAGCAAACCGTGTGGATGAGCCACCGCGACGCCGTGTCCGAGGTGCCCGAGGGCTTTACCGTTACCGCCAGCACCGACGTGTGCCCGGTTGCTGCCATGGAGTGCCCCGAGCGCAAGATTTTCACCACGCAGTTCCACCCCGAGGTCAAGCACTCCGAGTACGGTCAGCAGCTGCTGAGCAACTTCCTGTTTGAGATCTGCGGCCTGGAGCCCAACTGGAGCATGGACAACCTGGTCGAGACCATGACAGCCGAGTTCCGCGAGAAGGTCGGCGACGACCGCGTGATTTTGGCCCTGTCCGGTGGCGTCGACTCCTCCGTCGTGGCTGCGCTGGGCGCTCGCGCCGTGGGCAAGCAGATGACCTGTGTGTTCATCAACCACGGCCTGCTGCGCAAGGGCGAGCCCGAGCAGGTGGAGGAGGTCTTCACCAAGCAGTTCGATGTCGACTTTATCCACGTTCACGCCGAGGACCGTTATGCCGAGCTTCTGGCCGGCGTGACCGAGCCCGAGGAGAAGCGCCGCATCATCGGTACTCAGTTCTGGAAAGAGTTCTTCGCCGTGGCGCAGCAGCTCGAGACCGATGGCAAGCCGGTCAAGTACCTGGCTCAGGGCACCATCTACCCCGACATCATCGAGTCCGGCGCTCGCAAGACGGGCGGCAAGACGGCCACCATCAAGAGCCATCACAACCTGATCCCGTTCCCCGAGGGCGTACACTTCGACCTCATTGAGCCGCTTGATCACTTCTTTAAGGACGAGGTCCGCGCACTTGGTCTGGCACTGGGCCTGCCGGGTCATATCGTGTTCCGTCAGCCTTTCCCGGGCCCGGGTCTGGCCATCCGCATCATCGGTGCGGTCGACAAGGAGAAGCTCGAGATCCTCAAAAACGCCGATGCCATCGTGCGCGAGGAGCTGGATGCCTACAACCAGCGCCTGTTTGAGCAGACCGGCGAGCGCAACTCCGAGCACAGCTGCTGGCAGTATTTCGCGGTCCTGCCCGACATCAAGTCCGTTGGCGTTATGGGCGACGAGCGCACCTATCAGCGCCCGATCATCCTGCGTGCCGTCGAATCCAGTGATGCCATGACCGCCGACTGGGCCAAGTTGCCCTACGATGTGCTGGCCCGCATTTCCGGCCGCATCGTTGCCGAGGTTCCCGGCGCCAACCGCGTGTGCTACGACATCACGTCCAAGCCGCCCGCGACCATTGAGTGGGAATAGGAGAAAACTGGGAATAGAATTCCCAATTTTAGTAGGAACAGCGTAATTAGGTACGCGAATGAGAAGGGGAGTCCCGCGGGACTCCCCTCTGTTTAGATCGAGAATTAGAACGGTAACGTCACGTATGCTTTATACGTGCTTGCATTTGCGATACGCGGTTAACGCGATGCCGACTGCGATCAGGGCTGCTGCACTGAAGCAGAGGGATGCCAGGAGTGCCATCTGGTTGTCACCGGTCCGGGGGATTGTTGAGTTGGTGGGAGCGGAGTCGGCATTCTTCTTCCACTGGGCGTACAGGGTGGTGTCCTGGTCTGCGTTCTTCTTGGCGTCGAAGGCCTGCTTGCCTTCCTTGTCGTAGGTCCAGCCCTTGAAGGTGTAGCCTTCGGCGGCAGGATCATCGATAAGGGTGATGGGCTTGCCCTTCTCGGTCTGCTTGGTCACACTGTCGCCGTGGCCGTTCATGTCGAAGGTGACATCGACCATTTCGATGATGGGAGTGGAGGGAGCTTCCCAGACAGCCGTGAAGGTGATGTTTTCTTTAGCGGTGTATTCGCCGATAAAGGGATCGGTGCCTTCGGAGCCCTTAGGAATCCAGCCAACGAATGTGTAGTCGCCGTCAGTGCCGAGGTCAGGGAGTTCGACGATCTCGCCCTTGTTCACGGTTTTGGCCTCAGGTGCGGTCCCGAATTCGGATTCGAAGGAAACGGTGACCTTTTCCTTTTTGGTCCATTTGGCGTAGACGGTCATGCTTGTAGCGGCGGTGCCGTTGAACGAGGTGGTGAGGCTCTCATCGGTGAACCAGCCGCCAAAGTCATAATCTGGGTCGGTGGGCTCGGGCAGGGTGACGGACGTCCCCTTCTTGACCTTAATGGGGTCAATCTGGGCTCCGTGGCTGTTCATATTGAAGGTCACGGTGACGGTTTCATAAAGCTCTGCTTTAGTGAATCGGGTAGTGGGTTTCGAGCCTTCAATGGAAGATGCTGCTTGATTGGTAGGAAGAATATCTTCACCAAAATAGGCGGTTAATACTGATCCATCTTCCGTTGTCAACTCAAGGACAGATGGGTGAATTGTATCTCCGTCGTTATTCGTGAAATGGGCCTCCAGGTGATCGTTCCGGCTATCTATTTTTATTTCAAGCGAAAGGTTCTTTTCATTTGCTTTAACGACGCCATATCCCGGCGCTTTGACTTCATTCCAAGTGGCAATGGGGGTTTCGCCTTCAGCCCAGGCGTAATTCTGGGTGCCGGAGAAGGTGAAGGCGCAAACGCCGACTATGGCTGCGAGCGTGAGGACGAAAACCGTCCGGCGCCTGGCCAAGGTCTCTTTAGCCTGTATCTTCATCGTATCCTCCAATTCAAGCGTGCGTTCCCTATTGCAACATTGCATTTCATGTTAACAGAGAATTATTTTCGGGCATGTCCCTTGCTCGGCTCGGGCTTGCTCTGGGCGGGGATGCTTCGTGGCCTTGATGGGGTGAGTGCCTAATTCGAAGGAGGCAGAATCTGGTTTGGTGGTGCTGAAAAGTAACAAATATGATTTATTAGAGGGATAATTACATTCAAACGACGCATAGCCAACAAAGATTCGGTTATTCTTTACCGTATGGAAA
Source organism: Collinsella sp. HCP3S3_E11 (assembly GCF_052067375.1). Taxonomy (NCBI): domain Bacteria; kingdom Bacillati; phylum Actinomycetota; class Coriobacteriia; order Coriobacteriales; family Coriobacteriaceae; genus Collinsella; species Collinsella sp. HCP3S3_E11. The sequence goes on from NZ_JBQHQI010000008.1 coordinate 69,941, forward strand.
AAACGCAGCAACACACTGTACGTCGTGTTGCGTTTTACGTCGGTTCAATTTGATGCGATTGGAGCAGACATGAGCTTCATGGATGCCAAATTCTCCAAATGGGGAGAGGTCGCAACTGCAGTTCTCTCCCAATCGCATGTGAAAAGATTTGCGAGGGTGATGCTGGCGGCAGTGCTGGCAGCATCTTTTCTGCCCGTCGCAGCTTTCGCTGATGGGGGCGGGGCGGTAAGCGATCCCGTTGGCAATGCATTCAAAGGCCCTGATAAGATTCAGTACGGCGTTGCTGCACAATGTACCAATATAACATCAAGGTCTGAATATAAATGGGATTATATTCGTGACAATGACGGTGGAGATGTCACAATCTCGTATCTTGATAATCTTTATCCTAATCACAAGACCGTTTCTGTAATGGGAACTCAAGTCGGCCACGTGACCTTGGTGGTTTCGGGAGGTGATGTGGATGAGGAACGATTCGAAATCGAGATTACAAAGCGTAACGTAACTCTTAAGTCCACAAACGTCTCAAAAACCTATGACGGCGAACCTCTTGCCTGTCCCGTATCAGTTGATCCTGGTTTTGCTACGTTTGACGATGTTTATTGCATATCGACTAGTTCTCGGACCAATGTTGGCATAACGAATAATAATACGTTTGAGATAATATTTATTAAGGGTAGTCCCGACTCTTACAATATTACCAAGTTTGAAACAGGTATAGTGGAGATCACACCACGTGTGGTCACCCTGACCTCCGCGAGTGGTTCGAAGGAGTACGACGGCAAGCCCCTGACCAATCACAAGGTCACCGTTGGGGAGGCTGCCCGGGATACTGGTTGGGTCGATGGCCAAGGTGCCACCTATTCTTTCACCGGCTCGCAGAAGATCGTCGGCTCCTCCGAGAATGCATTCGAATGCATCCCCAACGAGGGAACCAATCTGGACAACTATCAGATCAACAAGACGTACGGGACCCTGACCGTTACCGACCGTAGCGAGAAGTACCAGATCACCCTCACTCCCAATTCCAAGTCCGTGGCCTACGACGGCACCGAGAAGTCCGCATCCGGTTTCGAGACCCTGGAGTTCCAGATCAATGGTCAGACCTTCTACGTTTCCGGCGTTGAGGCTTCTGCAACGGGCACCGATGCAGGCGAGTACCCTGTCAAGGTTTCCGGCCAAGCCGTCGTCATCGATTCCGACGGCAACGATGTGACCGACCAGTTCACCGTGAACATCGACGATGCCAAGCTGACCATCGTCGGGGGCGACTCCGATAAGTCTGCATCCAATCTCCCTCACACCGGCGATAGCGCCGCCCTCTATGCAATGGGCATCTGCGGCGTTGCGATCGCTGCCGGTGCTGGGGCGCACTTCACGTCCAGAAAGCGCAACAACTATAAATAAGCACGGATACCATTGGTGCAGCTCCATTGAAATGAAGCGCTAAGATAATCAGCAAAGGGGCCTTCCCGTCTGGGAAGGCCCCAACTTTGTGCGCGAGCATGGCATGTCAGAGAGCAAGCGTTTTGTTGAGGGGGTAAATTGTTTGCTAGCGATCGCGTGCCGAATGTTGGTGTAAGGGGCCGCTTCCCTGGCCGTAGAAAGCAGGAAGCGGTTATCGCCTAGAATCTTAATTGCTGAAGTTAGGATTCGTGGAAAGGCAATAACCGCATATGGATAAGATACACGAGATTGCGGGCGACGGCGCCCTGATGCCGAGATTCGACGACGGCATGGTGAACATGACGGAGCTGATCAGGGTGATGGCCGAGTCGCTCGTCAACGAGATCATGGACGCCCAGGCCGACGAGGCGTGCGAGAGCGGCAACCAGCGCAACGGCTACCGCGAGCGCAGGCTCGTCACCAGCGTGGGCACCATCAACCTCAGAATCCCGAAGCTGCGCGCCGGCAGTTACTTTCCCGAGGACCTCATCGAGCGGTACTCGCGCGTGGACCGCGCGGTCATCGCCGCGGTCTCCGAGATGGTGACAAACGGCGTGTCCACCAGGAAGGTGAAGCGCGTGGCGCAGTCCATGGGCATAGACCGCATGAGCGCCAGCCAGGTGTCGAGGATATGCTCGTCGCTGGACGAGTCGGTCGCCGACCTGCGGGGACGCGACCTGTCAGACGTCAGCTACCCCTACATCTGGCTCGACGCCACCTACATCAAGTGCAGGGACGCCGGCCGCGTGCAGTCCACCGCGCTCGTGACCGCCATCGGCGCCGGCTCGGGCGGCTACAGGCGCCTGCTCGGCCTCGACGCCATCGACACAGAGTCCTACGACGGCTGGAGGGCGTTCCTCCTCTCGCTGCGGGCGCGCGGGGTCGATGGCGTCATCTGCGTCACCAGCGATGCGCACGAGGGCCTCAAGCGCGCGATCCAGGAGGTCTTCCCCGGCGCCGCCTGGCAGAGATGCATCGTGCACCTGATGCGCAACACCGCCGGCAACGCGCCGACCAGGCAGAAGAGGGGCGCCGTGCTCGGCATCCTGAAGGCCGTGTTCGCCGAGCGCGACCCCGAGCTCGTGCGCGAGCTCTACCAGCTCGCCATCGAGCAGATCGAGGGGTTCTGCCCCAAGGCGGCCGAGGTGCTCGAGGAGGCCGAGGCCGACGCGCTGGCGTACCTCGACTTCCCCTACGAGCACCACGTCAGGCTGCGCACCAACAACGTTCAGGAGCGCGCCAACCGCGAGCTCAAGCGCCGCAGCCGCGTCGTCCAGGTGTTCCCGAGCAGGAAGTCGCTCATCAGGATGATGGGAGCGGTGTTCTCCGAGATGGACGAGGACTGGGCGGGCCGCCGCTGGTTCAACGACGACTCCATCGGCAGGGCCGTGGAGGGCGCCAAGGTGAACGCGCCCGCGCCCGCCTACGAGGGCACCGCCGCCGAGCATGCGGCCAGGATAATTGCGCTCGTGGTGGCCGACAACCCGATTCCCGGCAGGAAGGCGGCGTAGCATGCGCTAGAATGACGGCATTCTAGGTGATTCTCGGCTCCTCGGGCAGCCTGCGGCTACCCTCGAAAACCGAGCTCTACACCAACATTCGGGACACTACCTTGCTAGCAGCCTCTGACCATGCTGAATCTGTCTACTATTCAAACAGAAAAACGAGCAGCTCAACATATTTTCCTGCAGAAAAGAATACGGCAGTGCACGCAACGCGGCCGGCCCCTTCCCTTCCTGCCGAAATCCACACGCCTGCCATCCGCTTTTTCTATGCAAATATTCACAAACACGCAAAAAAGGAATACAAATACCTTATCGATTATTTGAACGAGAAAGGGAACACAATGGGTAGACTCGAAGGCAAAGTTGCTATCGTAACGGGTTCCACCAGCGGCATTGGCATCGGTATCGCAAAGGTATACGCAGCCGAGGGCGCAACGGTTGTTATTAGTGGTCGTCGTGCCGAAAAAGGCCAAGTTGTAGTTGATCAAATTGTTGAAGCAGGCGGCAAGGCAAGCTTCCACTATTTCGACATTACCGAACCAGCAAGCATCGAAGCGCTTATTGCAGACACTGTAGAGCAATACGGCAAGCTCGATATTTTGGTAAACAATGCAGCAAACGTTGCCCTCAAGGACGGTCGTGTTGACGAGCTCACCCTTGAAATGTGGGACGCTATTTTGGAAAGCGACCTGCGCGGCACCTTCTATGCAACGAAGTGCGCTATCCCCTACATGAAAGAAATTGGTGGCGGCGCAATCGTAAACATTGGCTCTATGGCATCATGTGCAGGCGACTTAGGTTCTACCGCTTATGCATGCGCCAAGGCGGGCGTAGACATCTTCACGCAATACGTTGCCTTGCAATACGGCAAAGACAACATCCGCTGCAATTGCATCCGTCCAGGCTTGATTGTCACGCCAGAAAACGAGGCGAAGGTTCCTCAGATGCTCAAAGATATCTTCTTGGGTAGCATCATGGTTAACCGCTACGGTTGCCCAGAAGACATTGCTCATGCAGCTGTATATTTTGGCTCCGATGAAAGTGTCTACACCACGGGACAGATCATCAACGTTGATGGCGGCATGAATTCGCACGCTCCAACCGTTGCTCAGTTCCGCCAGATGAATTCCCGCACGTGGTAATTCGTACAGGCGAATAGACCAGTACGAAAGCGCGAAGGTGCGCATGACTGAATGCGCGAAAGCACACCACGCACGCAAAAGATTTCTTGCAGATAAAAACTACATGGCCACTCTTTGCGGGTGGCCATGTTTTTTGTGCAGGCAATCTGTTGGCTAAGACTTATAGGACAAAATGTGTGTCCACGTTGGGGGCATCGGCGCAGGTCGATGCCCCTTTTTTAGCCGTTTGAATTCCGTGCCCGCTTTTAACCGCTCGGACAGAATGTGTGTCCGGTTGCCTATCGTTCCCGCAGGTATATAACCTTTTCCGGAACCGTTAAAAACCCTTTCGGAAGAGGTGCCCATGAAGACCGTCTATTGCTCCTACTGCGGCGGGCGGGCCTTCAGGAGCAGGACGGCCGAGTTCCGGGAGGTCTGGCCCACGCTCGCCCCCGACGGCGGGTTCTCCGGGGCCGTGCGCGAGACCTGGCCGCAAACCATGGTCCAGCGCTGCCTTTGGCATGCTTTCTCCCAGGTGAACAGGCACACGACTAGCAGGCCGAGGCTGAGGGCGGGGATAGAGCTGAGGGGGCTGGCCGTCGACCTTATGCACGTTGAGACCCTGAGGGAGGCCGGGCAGCGGCGGGCGCCTTCTCGGCAGATACATCGATTGAAAGGCCCGATCCATTCTCGACAGGCACAATGCCGAACTCGTCCTCCAGCTGCAGAAGGAGGCCCAGGAGGTCTCGGGCGTTCTCTACCCTGAAGTCCAACAGGCAAGCGGAGAGATGTCGAGAGCTTCGGCGATGGCTTCCACCTGAGGCGGCTTGGGAGTCCTGAAATCCGTCTCATAGTGACGGATCGCGCCCTTGGAGACGCCGATTTTCTCGCCAGCTCTCCCTGATAGAGCCCGCGAAGCTTACGGTAGTACCTGATTTTCTCGCCGGTAGTAAAGTGCGCTAAAGCAAATTGGAGAGCGAGAAGCCCTTTCGGGATACAGCGTGTTTGCGTATTGCCGCAGTGCCGGTAAGGACTGCGAAGTCGCATAGATCGGCCCCCCGGCCCTGCGGGACTTATGACCGCAGGGCCGGGGGGCCTGTGTTCGGGGGTTTGCGAGCCGTTCTGTAATGCTGGCACTTTCTGGCGTGGTTCTATCCCTTGTAGACGATGCGGCCGTCGGAGATGGTGTAGACCACGCGCGCGTCGGAGATGGCCGTGGGATCGACCTCGAGAATGTTGGCGTCCAGCACGACGAGATCGGCGAACTTGCCTACTTCAACGGTGCCGATAATATCGTCCATGAAGTTCTGGTAGGCGTCGTTCTTGGTGTAGGCCTCGAGCAGCTGGTAGGCCGTGAGCCCCTGTTCGGGCCAGCGGGTCATGTCGGTGTCCTCTTCCTCGGGATAGGGCGAGTTGCGGGTAACGCCAACCTCGATCGCATCGAGCGGGGCAAATGGAATGACGGGGGCGTCTGAGGAGCCGCTGATGCAGATGCCTGCCTCGGCCAAGTGCTTTGTTGGGTACAACGCCATGGCGCGCTCGTCGCCGATATAGGCGCGCTCCAGGTCCATGAGATCATCGTGGTACATCATCAGGAATTGGAGATTCGCCACTACATCCAAATCGGCCATGCGCTGGATATCCTCATCGGTAATGGCGCATACGTGGGTGATCGTGTGCCGCGCGTCGCGCTTCCCATTGGTCGCCCGAGCCTCCTCGAAGGCATCAAGGGTGCCGTGAACGGCGCCGTCGCCCATGGCGTGCACGTGCACCTGAACGCCTTCTGCATCAAAGTCGTGTACAAGACGGGTAAAGTCTTCCTGAGACCAGATGGGTTCGCCGCACCAATGATCGCCGAGTCCCGTTGATTCCTGGTAGGGTTCCAGGAAGACGGCGGTGCCTCTTTCGGTCACTCCGTCGTAGAAAATCTTCACGGTATTCGAAGAAATCATGTCTGTGGCGGAGTCGTTGTAGGACTTGATGGCGGAAAGCACCTCGTCATAGGTGCGGCCTTCTTTCATAGTGGGGACGACGCGCATGCGCAGGGTCAAATTGCCCTCGTCCTCCAACTTGTGATACATGTCGATAATATCAAGACCGCCTTGGGTGATATTTGTAATGCCGGTTATGCCATAGGAGTTTGCTTCCTTCATGAATTTGCGCATGGCCTTTTTCAGATTATCGTTGGTCATGGTGTTGGGCATGATGGCGAATACAATTCCCTTGGCGGCATCGGAGACGCACCCCGAAGGCTCTCCCTTCTCATTGCGATAGAACAGGCCGCCTTCTGGGTCGGGGGTGTCGGCAGTTACGCCAGCCATTTCGAGGGCCTTGGAATTGACCCAAGCGGCGTGGTAGGAGACGTCGTGGATGAGAATGGGCTTATCGGGGCAGATGGCATCTAGATCTTCTTTCGAGGGCCCGGGATTCGAGCCGTCGGGAAGCTGGTAGGCATTGAGCATGAAAGGCGCTCCGATGTAGCCCTCCTCGTCGGGATGGTCTTCCACGAAGGCGCGGATTGCCTCGAGGTATTCCTCGTTGGTGGTAAGCCCCGTCAGGTCGATCTGGAAGAGGGCGTTGAACCAGTTGCCAGGGGCGTGGATGTGGCCGTCAATGAAGCCGGGGGAGACGAACTTGCCATCGAGGTCGATGACTTGAGTCTTGTCTCCTACGAAAGCATCGATGCCCGAATCGTCGCCCACGTACACGATCTTGTTGCCCGCGATAGCGACGGCTGATGCAACATCGCTTTCTGACACCATGGTCTGCACATGGCCGTTGCGGAGCACGATATCGGCAATGTTTTGATCGGCGGAACCGGGCGTGGCATTTGATCCAGGCTGCTCCCCGGATGCGCATCCCCAGAGTCCGCCCGAGAACGCGGCAGCCGCTAGGGCGCTCGATCCAATGACGAAACGACGGCGGCTGAGAGGTTGCTTCTGATGGGATGTGCTCATAAGACCCTCCTTAATTTGGTTGCAGCGCTGTCTCTTTTTTTGCGCTGCAGTAATTGAACCTTAAGAGTCAGGGGGTTCTTTGTTAAGAAAAACAGAGAGGGATTTGAGATTAATCGGAGGATGATTTTCTATCCCCCTGTCTCTGAACAGCGAAAATGCAGGGAGACAAATCGGACGTTGGGGTAGTTTTAGCCTTGGGTGCTAAATCTTCTATAATGTTGCCGCTTGATGAAGGAGGAGTCGTGTCCCTCGCTTTTCTCTACAATGTGGCAAGTTGCATCGCCTATGCGTTAGTCAGTGCTGCCTATGGGAGTCTGCACTATGTCGAGCGCAGGCGGGGCTATCTCTTCGTCGCGCTCACCTTCCTTGCGTATACGATAGATATTAATACTGTATTCATGTATGAGTTCGTTCCGGAATTCGCGATGCAATTCGAGGGCACGCGAAACGCCTATCCTATGCTCCGCTTTGCATTCAACATGGTGGTAATCCTCTTGTATCGGCTCGTGCTCGGCAGCTTGCTCTCGCGCAGCATCTCTCCCGTCGAGGGATTATTTTGGGCAGTTTGCATGATGGTGGCTTTGGCAAGTGGCGCTTCGTCAGTCGAATCGGTTGCACTATGGCGCGAGTTTCTCTTTACCAGGTTGTTGGCGATCTGGGTAATAGGGTACGGCATCTTCTGTTTGGCGGCAGAGTTTCGACGCATGAGCCGATGGCGATGGGTTCTCTCGCTCTTACTTGTGCTCATATATGCCTTGGCGGAAGCAGCAACGTATTTGGCCTTTAGACAGGAGGGCGGCGCGCGCTCCGCCTCTCCTCGTAGGGTTCCCGTTGAGATTATGGCGCTTTGCTTCACCGTGGCTGCGTATGTCTTTCTTGCACATCATCGGCGGATGCGTAATGTGCGGTTGGCGGAATCCCTTGTGCCCTGGATTGCTCGCGAATACGGGCTGACCAAGCGCGAGGAAGCACTGTTGTCGCTCCTTGAAAAGGGCGCATCGAACAAGGAGATTGCTGAGCAAGAATGCATTTCCGTCAACACGGTGAAAACCCACATATCGAATATTTACGCCAAGCTTGGTGTGAGTGGCCGAGACGAGCTTGCGCAAAAACTTAGAAAGGAACTGAGCGGCCGCAAGAGGGCCGGGCTCTGAGAGGCTGGGGGTCGGTGCGGCTATGCGGCCGCCCCCTACGGGATCAGCCGTCTACGTATTCTTGGGCGTCGGGCGCGTCGGTTCCTTAGAACGGAGGCGCAAGGTGTTGACAGCGGCGCACAGGGCGAAGAAACCAGTTCAATATCAATCCGTTTAGGCGTTAGGACTAGTTAGGATTAGTTAGGATTAGCTAGGATTAGCCAGGGCAAGGTGTGCGGTGAGCTAATGTAATCTGAAAATAATCCTGGTTATTTCTTCTCAAAACTACGGGTGCGCCCCATGCTGTGTGGCGCAAGGGAGCGTCTCGCTCATTTCGGGGCGCTTCATGGGAGCGCGGTCCGCAAGGGGCGGTCCGGCCAACGAATTTTGAAGGAGATTTCAATGGTCAAAGATTACATCGACACCAACGACTTCACAAAAGAAGAGCTGCTCGGCATGGTAGATCTGGCCATCGCCATGAAGGGGCTCATCAAGGAGGGCGGCGAGTACCCGCACCTGCTGAAGGACAAGACCCTCGGCATGATTTTCCAGCAGGTGTCCACCCGTACCCGCATCTCCTTCGAGACGGCCATGACCGACCTCGGCGGTCACGCCGAGTTCTTCGGCCCCGGCTCCATCCAGCTGGGTGGCCATGAGTCCATCGAGGACTCCGGCCGCGTTATGGGAAGCCTCGTCGACATCCTCATGGCCCGCGTCGATCGTCATAAGGATGTAGTGAGCTTGGCGAAGTACTCCGCGGCCCCCGTCATCAACGGCATGAGCGAGTACAACCATCCCACCCAGGAGCTCGGCGACCTCATGACCATGATCGAGAACCTCCCCGAGGGCAAGAAGATCGAGGACTGCAAGTTTGCCTGGATCGGCGATGCCACCCAGACCTGCGCGTCGCTCATGTTCATCTGCACGAAGATGGGCATGGACTTCGTGCAGTTCGGACCGAAGGGGCATCAGATTCCCGACGGCTGCCTGCATATTGGCACCGATGAGGAGCGCGCCGAGTTCGGCAAGCATCTCATGGCTATCGGCGAGGAGAACTGCAAGGTCTCCGGCGGCACCATCACCATTTCCGACGACATTTCCTGCATCGAGGGCGCCGACTTCGTGTACACCGATGTGTGGTACGGCCTCTACGACAGTGAAGTCTCCAGCTCCAGCTACATGGATGTGTTCTATCCGAAGTACCAGGTGACCTGGGATATGATGAACGTTGCCGGTCCGAACAGCATGTTCATGCACTGCCTGCCCGCCAACCGTGGCGAGGAAGTCGTCGACGAGGTCATGGACGATCCCGAGCGCTCCCTGTGCTGGGTCGAGGCCGAGAACCGCAAGCACTCCATTCGCGCCATCCTGGCCACTCTGTGCCCCCAGAGCGAGCCCGACGAGGAGAAGGCTGCGGCATACCGCGCCACCATCAATGAGCGCATGGCCGCTTTCGGTAAGCACGGTCTGTAAGACGTACCAGGTCGGGCGAGCTACGGCTCGCCCGCCTTCGCAGGAGATGGGCGACCTCATGGCCATCGGCGAGGAGAACTGCAAAGTCTCCGACGACAACCGAGTGCATCAAGGGCGCCGACTTCATCTACACCGACGTGTGGTATGGCCTGTACGATGCTTTCTGATGGGCAGCAGCAGATGCTTGTCTCTTGCTGCCCATCATCTGCGCCACTGCGTGTAAGCACTGGCGCCCTGTCTGAAAACGACTGAGCAAAGGATTAAATATGAGTGACGGAAAGAAAAAGCTTTCCTTCCTGACGGTCATTTCGACCATCATCTGCGTCGTCTTCGTTTGCGAGGCCGCCGCTCCTGCTGCTGCCATTGGCAACCAGCAGTTCTTCTGGTGGATCTTCCTGATCCTGACCTTCCTGCTCCCTTACGGCATGGTCGTCGCCGAGCTCGGCACCACCTATGACGGCGAGGGCGGCATTTACGACTGGGTACGCGATGGCCTGGGCGACAAGTGGGGCGCCCGCATTTCGTACTACTACTGGGTCAACTACCCGCTGTGGATCGCCTCGCTGGCGACCATGTTCCCCGACATCCTGGGCATGGTCTTTGGCGTCGAGTTCAACCTGATCGCCAAGATGGGCATCGAGCTCGCCTTCGTGTGGATCGTCTACCTCATGGGCCGCTCCAAGGCGGCCGACTCCGAGTGGGTCCTCAACGGTGGCGCCCTGATCAAGGTCGCCGTTGCCGTCATCGTCGGCGCCCTGGGCATCTGGTATGCCATGGAGAACGGTTTCGCGAACGACATGTCCGCCGCCACCTTCCTGCCCGAGCTCACCAACACCAACGCCCTGGGCTACCTGTCCATCATCATCTTCAACTTCACGGGCTTCGAGGTCATCTGCACCTTCGCCAAGGACATGGAGAACCCGACCCACGACATTCCGAAGTCCATCATCCTGGGCGGCCTGACCATTGGCGCCATCTACCTGTTCGCTGGCTTCGGCATCGGCGCCGCCATCCCGGCCGACTCCATCGACCCCGACTACGGCATGATCGTCGCAGTCCAGACCATGGTGGGCGATTCCGTGCTCTTCAAGGTCATCTGCATCGCCTTCCTGATCACCCTGTTCGCCAACATGGCCGCCTGGTCCTTCGGCGTCAACTCCGTCGCCCGCTACGCCGCCGAGCACGGCAACATGCCCAAGGTCTTCGCCTCGATGATCTCCGAGGACGACATGCCCAACGGCGCCAACCTGGTCAACGCCGTCGTCGCCTCCCTGGTCCTCTGCCTGCAGCTCGTTCCCGTCGACGCCATCTCCAACGGCGTCTTCTGGATGCTCTTCGGCACCTCCGTCGTCTTCCTGCTGCTCACCTACATCCCGATGTTCCCGGCGTTCCTCAACCTCCGCAAGAACGACCCGAACCGCGAGCGCATCTTCACGTTCCCGTTCAAGGGCGCGATGATGAAGGTCATGCTGGCCATCCCCTGCATCGAGCTGATCCTGGCCATCGTCGCGACGCTGGTGCCGTTCTCCGCCGCCGAGGTCGGCGAGAAGGTCCCGATGATCATCATCTTCATCGTGCTCATGCTCATCGGCGAGGTCGTCCGCGTCGTCAGCGCCAAGGGCCGCGAGACCGAGTACAAGGGCCTCACCCCCGAGCTGGCCGCCCAGCGCCTCGCCGAGGAGGCCGAGGAGAACTAGGGCTCCCGGCCCCGGGCACCCCGGCCTCTCCGGGGGCGTGCCCGGGCGACGGGTCCGCCAACCATCCCCCGGGGCGGGTGCGGCGATAGCTCCGGCAGCCGCCGACCGCCCCGACCCCTCTCCCGTATCCCTCGTGCGTCCTGTCTCCGCGCACCTGGCTACGTCGTCGCCCGCCGGTGCGACCCCGTGAAAACCGGCGCCGGGCGCCCCGACCTCTGCCGGGGGACGGGCGCCCGCCATCTCTTGGTCCTAGGCCGCGGGCAGCCCGCCCGCGGCAGACGATCGTCCGGTTTGGAGGAAATCTTATGCGTACGATCACCGAGTCCGAGTCCACCCCGAGGGCCGACGGCTTCTTCATGCCCGCCGAGTTCGCCCCCCAGGACCGCGTGTGGATAGGCTGGCCCCACCGCACCGACACCTGGGCCCACGGCGCCAAGCCCGCCCAGAAGCAGTATGCCGCCATCGCCCGCGCCATCTCCGAGTTCACCCCGGTCTACATGTGCGCCAACCAGGTCGACTACGCCAACTGCAAGGCCGTCTTCGAGAACGACGAGAACGTCACCGTCGTCGAGATGACCACCGACGACGCCTGGTTCCGCGACACCGGCGCCACCTACGTCATCAACGGCAAGGGCGAGAAGCGCGCCAACCACTGGCACTTCAACGGCTACGGCGGCCTCATCGACGGCCTCTACTTCCCGTGGGACAAGGACGAGCAGATCGCCCTCAAGATGGCCGAGCTCTCCGGCTGCCGCCGCTACCGTCCCGACGACATGATCCTCGAGGGCGGCTCCATCACCGTCGACGGCGAGGGCACCCTCGTCGTCACCGACCAGTGCCTCCTGTCCCCCGGCCGCACCTGCTCTGCGGTGCTCGAGGAGGAGGAGGACCCCGAGTCCCTCTGGCCCAAGTACCGCAAGAAGTTCGAGCCCTGGAGCGAGGAGCTTCGCGGGTACATGACCGAGCACCTCAAGGAC